>JAFZLK010000047.1 GCA_017551515.1 Bacteroidales bacterium
CAACAAAAAGAATAATCTTATCCGGAATATCATCTCTTTCTGCACCAAGTTTCAAGTCATATATTGCTCTTGCCACACTACCGAAAACAAAACTTTGCGTGTTACTGTCAAGGCGTGCCATATCAATAACCATAACATTGTTTGCTCGCAAATTATTTTGTATTTCTTTGTTTATGTCAACTTGATTGTCCGTAAGAACCTTCCCAAAAACATCATTAGTTATAGCTTTATTTATGCAACGCTTAAACTTTCTCCAGCTTACAACTTGTATTTCATTCTTAGTGCCACCAGCGGAGCCTGTTTTTGCACAATTATCAATTTCTTCTTTAAGGGATGCCCAAGTGTTAATTCTTCCAAAGTTTCCTTCTTCGTTCATAATGTGATTAACACACGCTTCTAAAGTTCCAGAAGAATCGTCTTCATTAGCAAGTAATAAATCAAGTCGGTCTTTGTTATCTTCGAAAGTGAATTTATAAACGAATGCCTTTCTATCCTTTTTCTGTTGCTTTACATCAGAAGGATGAGCATAAGATTGAATGTTTTCAGTTTCGTTTTTGCTATATGGGTAATAGTATCGGACATTGTCAAATGGCTTGTCTGGAAGTTCTAGAGATTTATATATTTTCTTATCAACATCCCTTAAATCAACATTAGGCTCGTCAATTGCCATAAGATCTCGTCCTTTTACATTGAAAAAAACAAAAGCGCATGTTTCTCCGTTTTCTGTAGTGAATTTGCTTTGTATAGCTCTTAATAAAAACATCGAATAGGATGTTTTTGCTGCTAATCCAGAAATACCAGAAATATTTATATGCGCCCCATCTGGACCGATGAGAAAATGAGAATCTAAAACAACCTTTATTTTTACCTTATCTTCTCCTTTATACATTTCAAGGTATCCGCAAACTAGTGGATGCTTAACGTCTTTTTCGGTTAAACCTAATGCTTGCTTGATTTCTGTTTCATCGCATAACGAAACCTGCTGACCATTAAGAACAGGGGTATATATGTCTGCTGTATTGCCAGAAACACGTGCTTTCACATAGTTCATACCAAGGCGATTCATATTGCCGATGTTTTCATTATCGTCAATATTTCCAAAATCACTGGATATATAACTAGAAAAATGACTTGGCGCATCTGTTATGTGATTGATTTCTTCAATTACACCGAATGTGGTAGAACCAGATTCGTGACTTACTTTAACGACATCGAATGGGCTGAGAATTTGCTTCTTATCTGTCCAAAAATAGAACTCATCAATAGTAGATGGGCACTTTTCTGTTGCAGATACTTTTCCGATAATTTTAGTCATATCTAAAACAAATTTAATATTATATCACTACTGAAATATTTTGATTTACAATAAGATTCTGTTAGATAAACAGGATATAGATGGTTTGCCCATCTTGAATCATTTCCATAGCATACAGGATATGCTTCCTTTACTAAATTAGCACTGATTAAATCAATTAGGCCAGTATCTATCTTTTCGGTTTCATCTACCATAACCATTTCGCATTTTATTACATCAGAGAAATTTGTTTCCCTGAAAGAATCGTTTTCCCCCTCTTTTCTAAGCCTAAGATACCATATCGCATAATTTTCTTTATTGGCATCAGACTCATATAGGTATGCTTTTGTGCGCTCTGCTGGTTTTAAATTAGCAATGGTTTTTGACAATCTTTGACCTTCAAAATCTCTAATCAGTTCCGGGTCGAAACTTTTCGAAACACCTACTACATATCTATAGTTTTCACGAAGCATTGTCCTTTTGCCTTCGTCCATATTAGAAAAACTAGGGTTGTATTCCAACGAGCCATCTTTAATAAGAAAAGTTTCGTCATTAAGTTTGTTTTCTTTGCATAGTTGAGCAACCATCCTTTGTTCTTCATCAGTCATTTCTGCCTGAATAATTGAAGTTCCACGATTTTTGAAGTTGTCTTTATCTGAATTATTACCATATTTATCTTTACCGTCAGTTTTGTACAATAGAATTTGATTGAGTCTTAAACTTGTATTTCTTATGTATGGATTTTTTTCTAGTTCATTATTAATTTCTTCGCAATAAAGACGAAGAAAATTTGCGCCTTCATCATCAATATCAAAATCATCAGGCATTGCCAAAACTAGCTTTTGGGAAATCTTAGCAGGCTTGAAAGTGTCCCTATCTTTCCTATAACAACATCCTACAATAATTTGTCCAGCAAGAATTGGAAATATTCTTTTGCCAATAGCCATATCATCAACCTTGTAAACATGGCGAGAACCATCAAGAAAATAAGAAAAAATTGGTCGTGAATCTTTGATTAAATCAGCATCTATTTTTACAGTATGCACTCTTCTGTTATCTGTTTCTGCAAAAACACTAGATTTTTTAGATGATGCAGGCTTGTCGTCATAATTCAAAATGTCATGTTCGGTAATATCCAAGGAAACTTTATTGGTTTTATAACAGTAGTAATTTCCGTTACCCTTTTTTTCAATAAAATCCAAAATTTTCATTGGCTTTCTGCATTCAACAAATTTTCCGCCCACCAGCACCTAACGAGCAATTTAAACAAAATAGAAGCGTGGCACTGATACACCACTTCTTTGATAGAGGTCCTGAGAATTACCGTGTAGGAAGATGTAGTCATAACAGCCCACGCGTAGCGTGAACTACTATGCTCTCTTGCCTACGAAATTTCTCAGGTTTCTATCACAAGACGAGCATAACGCTTCGTTATTCAATATGTACGGCTTGGCGAACCAAACCGAGGGCAAATATAAGAAATGAGAATGGAATGGCAAAATTTATTTTTGTTTCTTACTTCAAACAATGCCCCAAAATTTCGATCAAAAAACACGCAAATATTCATTTCTTTAATTTGCAACCACTTACAGCGGTTTGTTACAAGTTTTACGATGTTTTTTGAGCCGAAATTTACAAGTTTTACGGCATTTTTGGGAGCGGAATTTACAAGTTTTGCCGAGTTTTGTTTTATGGGTAAAGGTCACGACTCTTTCATTTGGATTATATTGTTGTTTATGATATAAACAATTAATTAGCATTTGAACAAATCCGCTGGCTGAGCTTGTCGAAGTCAAGGTTACGAAATGATATAATGCACATTAACCTTACCCTTCGACAGGCTCAGGGTGCGGAAATTAGTTTCCAAATGAAAGATCCGTGGGCAACGGTTCATTTCGTTTTATGTTATCGGCAAAAGCGAATACGGCATATAGCGGTATCGTAAAAATGTCTTGTTCGGCGCTATAGCCAAAATTTGCCGATGAAATCTTTACCGCCGTGCTATGCGGATTAAAATTCCGGAAACTTTGCAACGAGTTCATCTTGCTGTTGCCTTTCTTTACATCCACTGGCAAAACAGAGCCTTGATTCTCAACAACAAACTCAAACTCGTGAACGCCTTTGCCTGTCCAGAAAAACAACGGAACTCCCTTTGCGGTAAATTCATCGGCAACATAGTTTTCGTAAAATATGCCCGACAAGGTGTTGCGCCTGTCCTTTACGAAAAAGTCGGAACGCGGAATTTTGCTTTGGTATGCAAACATTCCCTCGTCGCAAAGGTAAATGCGGAACAAACCTTCAGTATCTTCAATAAGCGGAAGCGTCACCTTGCCAGTCAGTCGTCGGCTACGGTAAATGATGTTTGCAAGTTCAAGCCACTGGAATGCATTGAAATAGTCCCTGTTGGATTTTCCCTGCTCCACCTGCGTTATCTTGAAGTTTTTGTTTTCCTTGTTGAGCTGTAAGAAAATGTTTCCGTAAACCTTGCGCGTCTTCAGAATCGTTTCGTTCGACACATTATAGGTATGCATATCAGCAAGATAGTTGGAATAAACATTTTCAATCACCTTTGCAGCCTCCACATACGAGTGTTCGCCAACGAAAATGTCAAGCGCCTCAGGAAGACCGCCTATCGTCAGAAATTCATACAGCATATCCATTGCGAGTTCGTGCTCGTATGGTTTCAAGGGAGTTACGGTGGAATATGCGGTTTTTATCTTTTCGAGCATCGACGGATTTGTATTCAACAAGTATTCTTCGAATGTCATCGGATAAACGAAAAGCGAATCGACCTTGCCCAACGGGAAAAGGAAATCATCGGCTTCCGACTTGCTTTGCTGGCGAATAGAAAGCCTTACTAATGAACCTGTTGCTATCACTGGCAATTCGGGATAATCCTGACAGAAATACTTCAGCGACGACAACACCTGATGGCACTGCTGAACCTCGTCGAAAATTAACGGCAGGTCGGGTGCGATGCGCTTGGAGTACCGCGTTTCAATGTATTGCAGGTATTCTTCCGGATTCGATGTCGTTGAAAAAAAGTCCGCAGCCTTGTTGTCCTTCTTCAAGTCAATGTAAACGAAATCGCGGAAATGCTTTTTTGCAAACAATTCCTTTGTAAGATATGTCTTGCCGATTTGCCTTGCACCCCAAATCACGAGTGGCTTTCTTCGCTTGCTCGAATACCACTTTTCCAAGTCGTTTGCAGCCAGTCTTTCCATAGCATTTACAAGTTTTACGATGTTTTTACGGCGCAAATTTACAAGTTTTACGGTATTTTTCAAAGCAAAATTTACAAGTTTTGCAAAATTATAATTTATTGTAGTACAAATCATTAAGCTGAAATTTTAACAAAAATGCCTCAATTTTAACATTTTGTTAAGTTGAAAAATTGCATATCAATTCTGAATGTGTTGGAAAAATGGCAGGAATGTATCTGTTTTTTGTCGGGAACATCTGTTCTCTGAATGACAAAATCCATATCGTTTTGTTTCTAAAATTTTGCATGAAAAATGATTTTCTGAAACAAACTGATAATTCGCAATAAAGTTATTAGTGGGCGTTAAATGTTTATTAGAAAAATCCTTTATCTTTGTTCTCCCTTTTTTGTTTTAAGAAAATTTGCGACAATGAAAGAAAATAGAGGCAATTTCTCAGGTAAACTCGGCGTCATTGCTGTGGCTGCTGGTTCGGCTGTCGGACTTGGTAACATCTGGCGTTTCCCATACATAGCAGGTCAAAACGGTGGAGGAGCATTCCTTATCGTGTATCTGATATTTGTATTTTTAATAGGTGTACCAGTAATGCTGTCTGAATTCGCAATTGGTCGTAAGGCAGGTTGCAATGCCTACGGAACTTTCAAGAAATTGTCGCCCAAAGGTGCATGGTGGCTTGTCGGTTTGATGGGAATTTTGGCTGCCATAATGATATTTTCTTTCTACGGTACTGTCGCTGGCTGGACATTGGAATATGTCAAGAAGGCGGTTTGCAATGAGTTTGCAGGACAAGACCTTGGCGCCTTGTCGCAGTCGTTCGGCGATTTCACATCAAGTCCGACTATGCCGATTGTATGGATGGTGGTGTTTGTGGCTTTGACGGCACTCATAATTCTCGGTGGGGTGGAAAAAGGTATCGAAAAGGTCAGTAAGTTCTTGATGCCCTTGCTGTTTGTGCTGATAATCGCCGTGTGCATCCGTGCCGTAACATTGCCCAATGCCAGCAAGGGACTGGAGTTCCTATTCAAACCCGACTGGGGAAGCCTTACATTCAAAGGTGTGCTTATGGCACTCGGACAGGCGGCTTTTTCGCTTAGCATTGGCATGGGCACGATGATAACCTACGGTTCATACATCAAAAAAGATACTCCGCTGGCTGCTACAGCGATAGAAATCGCTTCCTGCGATACCATTGTGGCTCTGCTCGGTGCGATTATGGTTTTTCCGACACTTGCTTTCCTAGGCGCAGAATCGACTGGCGGTCCGGGTTTGGTTTTCATCACCCTTCCTGCAATCTTTCAGGCTATGCCGGGCGGATACATTTTTGCAATATTGTTCTTCCTGTTGCTTTCGGTGGCGGCTCTCACAAGCACAATTTCGTTGCTCGAGGTGCCAGTGTCATTCCTTGTTGATGAATTCAATATGAGCCGCAGAAAAGCTACATTGCTTTCTTCATCGGTAATCATATTGTTGGGCGTGTTCTGCACCTTGTCGTTTGGTTTGCTCAGCGATTTCACAATTTTCGGCAAGACGGTTTTTGATTTGTTCGATTACACAACCGCTAACATAATGCTGACATTCGGTGCTTTGCTCATTGTTATATATGTAGGATGGTTCTTCGGTCGCAAAAATTTTGTGGAGGAACTTACCGCCGGCGGAAAAGGAAATGTCGTTCTTGCAAAGATTATTTCCGTGATTGTCAAATTTATAGCACCAGTAGGAATCGGATTGGTGGCAATTGGTTCGCTTGTGATTGGTGGGATTGTGTAGAATGAATTTTTATAAAATGGTAATAGGTAAACGATAAATAAATTATTTTTGCATTTCGACTAACACAGGAAGACAGATGATATACTCGATGACAGGATTCGGAAGGGAACTTCTTGAATATCAAGGCAAGAAAATTTCGATTGACATAAGAACGCTCAACTCGAAGTCGGCGGACATTTCAACACGACTGCCAAACCAATACAAGGAAAAGGACATTGAAATCCGCCGTATGCTTTCGCAGGGCTTGCAACGCGGAAAGATTGACTTTACCATAACCGTTGAGAACGAACCCAATGTGAATCCAATAAATTCGGCTGCTGTAATATCCACATACAAAAGCCTTTACGAAGATTGTATGCGTAATGGTGTTGTGCTGAATTGCAATAGTGCCGACATGCTGATTTCATCAATTATCCGCTTCCCCGACATGCAGCAGAATGCCAACGATGAACTCACCGATGAAGAATGGTCTGCCATCGAGTCGGCAATACAAAATGCAATAGATAAATGCTGCAACTATCGCAAGGAGGAAGGCCGTATTCTTGAAAAGGATGTGCTGTCAAAGATTGATTCCATTCTTGCATTGCTCGAAAAGGTTCCGCAGTACGAAGCCGAGCGCATTTCGGTCATTAAGGACAAACTTCGTCAGAGTCTTAAAGAGTTGAATATGAACGATTCCAATAGCGAAAACCGCTACGAACAGGAAATCATCTACTACCTTGAAAAACTTGACATCAACGAGGAGAAAGTTCGTCTGCGCAAGCACTGTGAGTATTTCATCGAGACGGCAAAATCGGAGGACGCTGCCGGTCGTAAGTTAGGATTTATCGCTCAGGAAATGGGCAGGGAGATAAATACGCTCGGATCCAAGGCTCATCATGCCGAAATGCAGAAAATTGTCGTTATGATGAAAGACGAGTTGGAAAAGATTAAGGAACAATCGCTAAATATTTTGTAATGAAGCCAAAAGTCATGATATTTTCGGCACCGAGCGGTGCTGGCAAGACAACCATAGTGAAGCACTTGCTTGCTATGCCCGAGTTCAATTTGAGTTTCTCAATTTCGGCATGTTCGCGCAAAAAGCGTGAAGGCGAAGTTGATGGCAAGGACTACTATTTCCTTTCGGCAGAGGAATTCCGCAAGAAGATAGCGAACGATGATTTTCTGGAGTGGGAGGAAGTTTATGCAGATCATTTTTACGGAAGTCTAAAGTCGGAGGTTGACCGCCTGACTGCAGCTGGCAAGAATGTCGTTTTTGATGTCGATGTTAAGGGGGGACTGAACATTAAAAAGTATTATGGCGAAAATGCGCTGGCTGTGTTTGTTATGCCACCATCAGTAGAGATTTTGGAAAAGCGTCTGCGTGACCGTTCAACTGACAGTGAGGAAGCCATCCGCACTCGTATTGACAAGGCGGTTTACGAACTTTCGTTTGCTGAAAAGTTTGATGTTGTGCTTGTGAACGACAAGTTGGAAGAAACTTTTGCGAAGGCGGAAAAATTGATTGGGGATTTTTTGAAGAAATAATCGCATTTACTGCTTAAATTCTACTTCACGCTCATATATACCTTTGTTTTTCTCGTTCAGAAATGGTCTGATTGAGTCGAGTGTGATGTGCTTGCGGTAAGCTTCATGGAAATTAAGTAGCGAGTCGGGAACGGTTGTAGGATAAATCCTGAATTGCTTGTGTCCGTTGATTGGCGGATGCGTGACAAAATATAGCGAGTAGTCGCAATTGCTAATGCGCACGGTACTGTCTTTTTCCAAGTCAAGGCGGATAGTCATACCGCAGTAGGTGCCTTGTCTGGTGCTGTTGGAAATGAAATTGCCAAGGGAGTAGGCAAGCACATGTTTTTCTCCAGTAATGCTGTCGGTGCGAATTTCTATAGGTTCTACGATATGCGGATGACTGCCAATTATATGGGTGACGCCTTTGCCGAAAAGCCAGTCTGCAAGTTTCTTTTGGGAAGCATCAGGTTCCAGCATGTATTCCACGCCCCAGTGCATGAAGGCAATGATAGCATCCGGTTCCATGCATTTTGCCTTTTCGATGTCGATGGAAATTTTTGCGGTATCAATGCGGTTTACAATGTTTGGCGCATGAACTTTTGCGCCATTTATTGCGTATGTATAGTTGAGCATGGCGATGCGAAATCCGTTTTTCTCGACAAGTAGGGGATAGTTTTGTTCAAAAGAAGCTGTGTCCAAATATGTTCCTAGATGTTGTATTCCAATCGAATCCATCACTCGTATGGTGCGTTCCAATCCTTGCTGTCGTCTGTCGCAGGTATGGTTGTTGGCGGTAAGCATAATGTCGAAACCTGCCGACTTGCAGTCGATAAGGAATTTGTCGGGTGCGCAGAAATTAGGATAGCCATGGTAGGGTGGACCTGCCAATGTTGTCTCGAAGTTTGCAACGGCAATGTCTGCCGATTCAATCTCGTGCTTTACATATTGGAAACATTCGCTGTAGTCGTATGTGTCGTCATCCATTAGAGCATACTTGAATTGATCGTTGTGTTGCATGATGTCGCCGGCGAACAAAAGCGAAATTCGATATGTGGTGTCCTTGGTTTGGACTTCTTCTGTAATAGTGTCAGTTTCAATTGTTTGCGGTGCCTCAGAAGGTCGCTTTTGCTTGCAACTTGTTGCCAATGCTGTTGCTAGCAGTATGACAAGAAGAATCTTAGTTTCCCTCATAGGAGTTTTGTTTTGGGCTAACAGGCTAACTGCTTTACTGCCTAACAGCCTTTGGGCTTTGAGCTTTTAGCCTTTAAGCCTGCAAGCCTTTTTAGCCTGTTCGCCCTTTTAGAACATCATTGGTCCTGGTCGTTTCTTCATTTCCTGCATAAACTTGTAAACCTGTGCGTTGTATTCGGCAACAGTCATAGTCTGAGCTTTCTTCTTGTGCTTAGGCTTTTCTATTTTTACAGGAGTGTCGCTCATGGTGATGGTCTTTGCTGCATAGACCTGTCCACCGCCATAAAGGTCAACTTCGAGAATCATTCCAGGAAGTCCTTGGTAAACATCTGGTCCGCATGGAATAGGCATGTCAAGAGCAAACCAAGCGGTAACTTCTTGATTCATAACCGTATCGTTGTAGGTTGCGCTCATGCAGATGTGCCCTGCAACTTCCTTCATTGCATTGGTGACTTTCCATTTCATCTTGGGAATGCTGTCGTCAACGATGCTGAGTTTTCCCATCATGCGGATGATGTAGCAGACTTTGTTCTTGTCCTTGTTGCTGTAGATTGTGTGCTCTTCGGTTGCACCGCCCCATCTGTCCATAGTTTCTTCTACGATTGGTTCGTAAATCGTTTCCGAAGTTGTGAATTTCAGTTCTGCCTTCGATTTTCTGAATTTCCATTCCTCTTTCCACGAATAGGTGTCCATCTTACGGTCAGGCATAAACCATTGCATCATCTTTTCTACATCGGTGGTGATTTCGTAAACTATTGTGCCCGATGTCTGTTGTGCGCTTGCAAAACTTGTGGCAAGTGCGATTATTGCTGTAAGTATGAGTGTTCGTTTCATCTTTTTTTTGTTTTAGGTTCGGACGATGCATGCATCGTCCTTTACTTCTTTTTACTTTACTCTTTTATCTCTTTTTAGAAATCTATTTCTGGACGATTGCGTCCTTTATCCTGGAATCCCTTCATGTTGTACGAGAAAGTGAGCATGTAGTATCTTGACAATGTCGGTGATTCTCGGTAGTAAACCGTGTTGGATGATGCATATTGGGCAATCGAAACGCTCTGGTTCAGAAGGTCGCAGGCTGCGAGACGAAGCTCGAACTTGTTACCCTTGCCGAGGAACTGTTTTATCGATACATTCAGGATGTGCATGTCGGGATTGTTGGTGAACTCGTTGTTCAAATACTTGCTGTACTTGTAGTTGGCCTCCAAGTAGGTGCGACCGAACATCTGCCATTTGATAGATGTGCCAGCATAGTAGTTTGTGGTCTTGTTGTTGTTGAAGTAGTTTTCTGACTTGTAGGTCGTAGTTGAGTAGCTGTAGCGACCGTTTATTCTCCAAGTAAGTTTGTCCGAAAGGTTTATCTGGATGGTTAGATTTGGAGTGAACGAATTGCTCTGCGACAAGTTTTCGACACCATTGATGAATGTTGGGTTCTGGTCGTAGGCGTAGCGGAATCCGATGTGAGTTGTAAATTTTGACTTGATAATAGGAAGTTCCAGATGTATATTTGCACTTGCTTCGTGTCCGCCGTGTACGATTTCGGGAGTGCGAACATTTCTGTATCCTAGACCATCCACATATTCTATTTTCTGGTTGTAGGTTATAAGGTCTGGCTGATACGAATAGTCAACATTTACGAATGCTCCCATGAATGACGCTCTGTTGTGGTATCCGAACATTGCGCTAGTATAGTGTGAACTGGTGTACGAAAGGTTTGGATTTCCATTTACAATATATAGTGGGTCCATATTTGTGGAAATCGGTTGCAAGTATGCAAAATCTGGTTCATATATGTCGTACGAATAGTCGAATGCCACCCAGATGTTGTTTGGCGATTCCCAGTTCAGTTCGAAATATGGGATAACGCTTCCGTAGTTACGCCTTAGCGGGTCTCCATTGACATTGGCTTGGGTGTATTTGCCGTTTTGCTGCAAGTTCTTGTATGCTGCACCTGCGTTTATGTACAGTCCGCTGAACGAGTATGTGAACGATACACCCAACCTGTTGTAGAATAGGTCGCGCTGCGAAATGAGCGACAGCGAGTCGATAGCGGCATTCGACTGAAGTTCGTCCTGTGCTTCGTGCGAAAGTTTTTCGGTATTCATCGCGAAGTTGTAGAAAGTGCTGAATGTGAAACGCTTGCCGATAGGTTCAACATACATTATGCTCGATTTCAAGTTGTTTGTGTTCTTGTTTTGTGATGATGCAACCTTTATTCTTTCGTCCTCTGTTGTGGCGTTGAAGAAGTCGTTCAGGTTTTCCTCATTTTCCTTTTCCAATGCTATAGTGTTGTTATTTTCGGCACTTATCGAGAACGAGCGTTTCGGCTTCATAAACTTGTGGTTGTAGATAACAAGAGCATCGGTATTGATATTGTTTACCTTGCTGTTGCTGATTTCTGAGTATTGGTTGATAATGTCAAGATTTCCACCCTGATACAAGGCAATATTATTGTTATCTTTTCTTGTGCCTGTGAAGTTTACATTTATTCTGCCAATAATGTAGTCCAACGAATCGATTTTTTCTTCAAGTCGTGCCGACAGCGAGTGCGAGAAATTTTTGTTGGCGTTGTATGCGGTGTCGGTCTTGAAGTAGGAGGTGTCGGTGAGCATCGTCTTTGTGTTGGAGAAAATGTCGGCGTGCGAATTAATTTGATTGTAGGTGTAGTTAGTGTAAAGAATGGTCTTGCCGTTATCGTAGTTGAAGTTGACACCGCCGCCATAGTTCTGCGCAAAGCCATTGCCGTCCCAATATAGTCCCCCGCCAAAGCCATTCCACCATCTCGTTATGCCTCCGAATCCGAAGTCACCGCTGTCGTAGGTAAATGCGCTTGAGCCCTTGAATTCCTGCATATCTTCCCAGTCGGTACGGGTTGAGTTGATGTCGTTGCCATATCCGATAACAGAAAGCTGGTATTTGTCGTTGAAGCGGTTGAAACTGCCTTTTGCAAGCCATGGAATGAAATTGCCATCGCCCCAACCGGCACCAACGCTTGCCTTGCCGAAGTAGCCCTTCTTGTATTCCTGCTTCAGTTCAAGGTTCATAACCTTGTTCTGAGTACCATCCTTTATGCCAGTAAGCTTTTCCTGCTCCGACTTGTCATTGTAGACCTGAACCTTCGAAACTGCTTCTGCATCAATGTTCTGTGTTACCATTTTCGGGTCATCGCCGAAGAAGTTCTTGCCATCAACATATACTTTGCTTACATCTTTTCCCATAGACTTGATTCCACCATCGGCATCAACCTCAATACCGGGAAGTTTCTTAAGCAAGTCTTCAACCGTTGAACCTGGAGCAACCTTGAAAGTGGCAGCGTTGTATTCCACAGTATCGCCTTTGAAAAGCAGTGGCGCCTGTGCCTCATGAACAACGACTTCCATTAGCACTTCGGCAATAGGCGACAACTTGAGGTTGCCAAGGTTTATGCTTTTGCCATCGGTTTTCTTTATGTGCTTCTGGTATGGCGTGTAGGTAATGTGCGAAATTTTCAACAAATAGTCGCGGTTTTTGACGCTTTTGAAAACGAAATGTCCATCCGAACCCGAAATCGCATATTCGAGCAGGGTGGAGTCCGTTTCGTTGAGAAGCATGACTGTTGCGTATGGAACTTCCTCGCCTGTGTCGGCTTCAATAAGATTTCCGGAAATTTCAATGTTCTGTGCAGCAAGTCTTGCTGTGCAAATAGCTGATAAGAACAATATTAAAGTGATAAACCGCTTCATATAATGATATTTTATGTTGCAAAAATATAACTAATTTTTTGCAGAAAGTGTACCTAAAAGAGTTTTATGTAAACTTTAACATTGGTTAGAATGAACTAAAAAAGGGAACTTTCGGGTTCCCTTTTCTGTATTGTTGGTGTGATATTTATTCTTCCTTCCACTTGAAAACCACTGGTTCTACTGTCAAACCTGCTTTGCGCAAGTGATTGATAACACCCTGTTCACCAGGCAAATGTGCTGCGCCTACAGCGCAGAATAGCGATTGTTTCTTTGCTATTTTCAGGAAATTCTTTGCCATTCCGCTGTTGCGGTTAATTAGGAATGCCTGATTGAATTCTGCTGGTAACGATGGGTCGGAACTCATTTCCAATGCCTTGTCCAAGTTGAAGGTCAAGTAGGCGTCGAGAAGGTCGGCGAACTGTTCTTCTTCCTTGTTGTTGCCGTCCGATGTGGTATCCTTAATGCCGTCCATGAGCATTTTTACTTGGTCTTCGAGACTTATGGCATCAATTGCATTTATCTGGTCCATGAATTTTTCCACTCCGTAGCATGATTTTCCTGCCTTGCGTGCGTTTTGCAGGAAATATAGGTCAAGAGCGGTTTCCATGTCCTGTTTCATTCCTGCCTGCATCATTGCACTGCTTACGAAAAATGGTTTCATCTTGTTGTAAAGCAATAGGCTTGCACCAGTCGCAGCGGTGAATGCGCTGTCGAGCAACTTGTAGTCTTCTGCCGACATTATGGTTTTTAATGTTTTGCCGTCCTTCATAAGAGTTGCTTCCTGCGATTCCTTGGGGTCGATTTCGTCCATTAGGATTTCCATTGCAAAGGCATCGCACGAGTTGAAGGCATCCGTTACGGTGTTGTCGAAAGCGAAAACTCGCTTGTCCTGAATGTGGATTGTGCCGTATAGGTATGACGGACTCTTGATTTTCTTGCCCGTAACTTTCCATAAAATTGACTGTGAGAAGCAGAAACTTGCTGCTAAAACTAACGCTAATAGAAAAAATATCTTTTTCATCTTACTTTTGAATTTTGTGAACGATGCAAAAATAATAAAAGTTGTAATTTTGCAGTCAATTTTTTTAGCGATGTCAGAACTGAATGGCAATAGGGTAAAAGGGTATGTCTGTGGATGCTTGTCGGCAATATGCTACGGCGTGAATCCGCTGTTTTCGTTGCCCGTAATGGAGCGTGGTGTAGGTGTGGACTCAATTTTGTTCTACAGGTATGCCATTGCTGCCGTTGCTCTTGCTGTGCTTATGATTGTGAAGAAAATAGACTTCCGTCTGAAGGCAAAGGAACTTATTGCAGTTGTGATAATGGGTTCGCTGTTCTGCTCGTCATCGATTTTCCTGTTCGAGAGTTACCGAATGATGCCTGCGGGAATTGCATCGACAATACTTTTTGTGTATCCGGTGCTTACGGCGATAATCATGGCGGTCTTTTTCAAGGAGAAAATCCGTTGGTTTACAGTAGTTTCGCTTGCATTGTCGTTTGGCGGACTGATGCTCTTGTACAAGGGCGATGATTCTGGAACGGTTACGCTTATGGGGATTTTCTTTGTTGTGATGTCGTCGCTGACATACGCCATATATATAGTAGGTGTGAACCGTTCCGCGTTGAAGGCAATGAACAGCGTCAAGTTGTCGTTTTATGCCATTGTTGTGGGAACATTTGTGCTGTTTTTCTTCCGTCTTGGCTGTGGAACGCAGTTGCAGGCGGTTCCCGATGGCTTCTCGTGGCTATGTTTGGCGGGACTTGGCATTCTTCCGACAACGGTTTCGCTCATTGCCTTGGCGGTGTCAATCAGGAATATAGGTTCTACGCCTGCGGCAATTCTTGGCGTGCTGGAACCTGCAACGGCAGTTTTCTTCGGTTGCATTGTGTTTGGTGAACCATTTACAATATCGCTTGTTTTCGGTTTCATAACCATTATGGTAGCAGTCCTGCTGATAATCTTGGCACCGAAATATTTTCCAAGGAAAGGATAATAATCGTAAAGGAATAAACACAAAATCAACAAGAATCGTCCCCGAAAACATTTTGTCAAAATTTCCTTTTCTGTCCAATCCATAACTCGCAAATAAGTTGTAATTTTGCGCAAAATTTTCGTAAAATGAAAGATTACAAGAGAATAACCATAACATCTGCTTTGCCGTATGCAAACGGACCTGTTCATATTGGACATTTGGCTGGCGTTTATGTTCCTGCTGATATTTATGCTCGTTACAATCGTTTGAAACACCGCGATGTACTGTTCATTGGCGGTTCCGATGAGCACGGCGTTCCAGTAACGCTGAAAGCCCGCAAGGAAGGCGTAACTCCGCAGGATATTGTTGACAGATACCACAAGATTATCAAGGAATCGTTCGAAGAATTTGGCATTTCGTTCGATATTTACGGTCGTACAAGTGCAGAAATCCACCACAAGACTGCATCGGAGTTCTTCCTTTCGTTGTACAACAAGGGCGAGTTTGTTGAAAAGACCAGCATGCAGTTCTATGATGAGCAGGAACAGCAGTTCTTGGCTGACCGCTACATAATGGGTACTTGCCCGAAATGCGGTGCCGAGGATGCCTACGGCGACCAGTGTGAAAAGTGCGGTTCATCGCTTAGTCCGACCGAACTTATAAATCCGCGCTCGATGATTAGCGGAAATGCTCCCGTAATGAAGGAAACCAAGCACTGGTATTTGCCTCTCGACAAGTACGAGGAAGAACTTCGCCACTGGATTTTGGAAGAGCATAAGGAATGGAAACCAAATGTTTACGGTCAGTGCAAGTCGTGGTTGGATTCGGGATTGTTCCCACGTGCCGTTACCCGCGATTTGAATTGGGGCGTAAAAGTTCCGCTCGAGGAAGGCAAGAACAAGGTTTTGTATGTGTGGTTCGATGCTCCAATCGGCTACATATCAAACACAAAGATGCTTTATCCTAACGATTGGGAAAAATGGTGGAAGGACAAGGATACCAAGTTGGTACATTTCATCGGCAAGGACAACATAGTGTTCCACTGCATAATTTTCCCGTCGATGTTGCGCCACGAGGGATCGTACATTTTGCCCGACAATGTTCCAGCAAACGAGTTCCTGAACCTCGAAGGCAACAAGATAAGCACTTCGCGCAATTGGGCTGTATGGCTTCACGAATATCTGCGCGACTTCGAGGGCAAGCAGGATGTGTTGAGATATGTTCTTACGGCAAATGCTCCCGAAACCAAGGACAACGACTTCTCGTGGAAGGATTTCCAGACAAAGAACAACAGCGAACTTGTAGCCATAATGGGTAATTTCATCAATCGTGCAGTTGTCTTGACGCATAAATATTATGGTGGAAACGTTCCACAGCCGGCAGAGGATACCGACTACGAAAAGGAAATCCGTGCCGAAATCGCTCGCATCAAGGAAAGCCTTGAAAGCAACATCGAGAATTACAAGTTCCGTGAGGCATTGAAGGATGCTATGGCTGTCAGCCGACTTGGCAACAAGTATCTTGCCGACACCGAGCCGTGGAAACTTGTAAAGACAGATGAAGCGCGTACTCGTACTATATTGTATTATTCGCTTCAGTTATGCGCATTGTCGGCAACATTGGCTGAACCATTCCTGCCGTTTACAAGTGCCAAGTTGTTCAAGATGCTGAACATTGAGCGTCCTGAATGGGAAAGCACCGTTAAGGTTGATTTGATTCCTGTTGGACACAAGATAGGAGAGGCTGAACTATTGTTTGAACGTATTGAAGATGCTGCAATCGACGCACAGTTGCAACGTCTTGAAAACATCAAGATTGAGAACGAAAAGAACAACTACAAGCCGCAGCCAGTAAAGGAAAATGTTGCTTTCGACGATTTTATGAAGGTTGACATCCGCGTTGGTACCGTGTTGGAATGCTTCAAGGTTCCGAAGGCCGACAAGTTGTTGCAGTTTAAGATTGATGACGGCATGGGCGGACGCACGATTGTCAGCGGTATTGCCAAGTATTACACCGAGCCGGAAAAACTTGTCGGAACGCAGGTTTGCTTTATAGCCAACTTTGAGCCACGCAAGTTGAAAGGTGTAGTTTCCGAAGGAATGATTCTCTCAGCCGAAGATGCCGATGGTCGTTTGGTTCTCTTACAACCGAAAGACTTGGTAAAGTGCGGAGTCAGAGTAGGATAGTAATTTTCATATTTGGAGGAAAAAGTGCTGCATTTTGTGGCACTTTTTTTTGTCGTTGTTTGGAATCTTATTCACATTGGAAAAACGAATATGGTTAATATCTTGTTGCGATATTTCTGCGACAAGATTTTCTCGCTTTTTACATTTGCAAATTGTATAGAGAAATTGGGATTGAGATGTCTGAAGAAGTGCAAATTGCTTGTAATCAGGAATATTATGTGGCCAAGATATATGGTTGCAACGACTTTCGCAAAAAGATTGATGGCTTCGGCATAGAGGTCGGAAAGAAGATTGTCGCGCTTAGGTGCGACAATAATGGAACGTTTTCCGTTTCGGTCGAGGGACGCAAGCGCAATTGCTTGATGCCTAAATCCTATTTCTCAAATTTGTCATTAGTTTCGGCTTCTGACTCGCATTGCCAGGACTTTATAATCAAAGAATTAAATACCGTCAATGTTTCCTTGTTCCAGACAAGAGAATCGTATGCTACGGGACTGTTTGGTGGCGAAGCGACAGCCAAATACGAATGTTGTGATTTCAACATAACTTATTTGCCACAGGTTGACCAGATTTTTGGTGACGACTATGCCAACAAGCGTTTCCGCAACTTGGTGCTTGCCGAAAAGACCGATGTTTTTGTCGCCGTGATTGATTTCCACAAGTTGGAAACAGAGCTTGTACCTGTCGTTCAGTTGATGGACTTGGGCGTGAAGATTGTACTTGTCGTCAGAGGTTATTGCGAAGAAAATGAGGATGGTCTGTGCATTGATTTGAACAAGATGTCAAAGTTGCTCGGCATTCCAATTGTGCAGTACAACGAAGCCGACGAGACTGGCGAAAGCCGTGAAAATGTCA
Organism: Bacteroidales bacterium; assembly: GCA_017551515.1. Classification (GTDB taxonomy): domain Bacteria; phylum Bacteroidota; class Bacteroidia; order Bacteroidales; family ML635J-15; genus Bact-19. The sequence goes on from JAFZLK010000047.1 coordinate 17,716, forward strand.
TTCAGACAATTTTGTCGGCTTATACGGGCGACAATCCCAATTTGCGCTATGTCCATGTAAACTACGGTCGTCAGGTGGAACGGCATATTCGCATGATACAAAAGGAGTTGGAAGGCAAGAAAGGTTGCGATTTCAATGCTTCGTCGAGGTACATGGCGATAAGTCTGATGGAAGATGACAGGATTGTCCATAGTTTCAACACTCCATGCAAGTCGTGCAACACGGTCAAGTGCTTTGTGAAGAGGCATTCGGCAGTCTTGGGCAAGCAGTACAACAATCATGTGTACTATGTGCTGAAACAGGCTCGCCGTTCGTATGTAGATGGCTTGATTTCAATGTGTTCGGGCGTGCGCAAGTCGCAGTGGGATGCCGAGAAGGTCGATTCGGTGCTGTTGCACAAGACTTGGGGATTTCCGTTGTTTCTGCTTATGATGGCTGCAATTTTCTGCGCGACATTCGAACTGGGTAAATTCCCAATGCAATGGATTTCAAATGCAATAGCTTCGCTTGCCGATTCGGTTAGAATGTCGGTTGGTGGCGCATTCGGCGGTTTCCTTGCTGATGGATTAATTGGCGGTGTGGGAGCGGTGCTGGCGTTTGTGCCCATTCTTTTCATTTTCTATCTCTTGGTGGGACTACTTGAAAATTCGGGATATATGTCGCGTGCCGCATATTGTACAGATGGTTTTATGCGCAAACTTGGACTGCAAGGCAAATCGTTGATACCTTTGGCTTTAGGATTCGGATGTTCTATTCCTGCCATAATGAGTACACGGCATATCGAAAGCAAGAAAGACCGTCGGCTTGCAACAATGGTAATTCCATTTTTGCCTTGCGCTGCGAAAATTCCGCTATGTTTGCTGTTGGTTTCGGCGTTCTTCCCGAAATTCCCTGCACTGATAATGTTTATATTTTATCTGGTTGGAATTTTGTTGGCTTTGGCATTTGCAAAACTTTACAGCAAAACACTTTGCAAGCAGGACGAGTATCCGTACATTATCGAACTTGCGCCATATAGAAGGCCGACTTTGTTTGTTTCAGTAAGTTATATGTGGAATCGCACTTGGGAGTATTTGAAACGAATTTCGGGGATAGTTGTTGCCGGCGCTATTGTGATTTGGGCGTTGGCATATTTCCCGCAAAAGCAAGAAACACAGGTTGCAAGCGATTCAATTGTAGTGGAGGCGGAGGCAATGCCTTCATATTTGGAAAAGTTTGGCGATTTTGTAGAACCGGTTTTCCGTCCGCTTGGCTTCGATTGGAAAATGTCGGTTGCTGCCATTTCTGGATTTGCAAGCAAAGAGTTGACCATAAGCACATTGCCGATTTTAAAACCATGTGCCGACGATGAAAATGATTCGTCAAGTGGCATTGCTGCCTTGGCGTTTGTATTCTTTGTGCTGATATGTTTCCCCTGTCTCGGTGCAACATCGGCAATCCGCAAGATTTCTGGCATAAAGTGGGCGTCTTTGGTTGCTGGAATTTCTATTGTGCTTGCTTGGATTGTTGCGTTTGGTGTGTATCAGATTGGAGTGCTGATATAATGCTAATATTCGTTTGCTAATGCAATAATCCTTTCCTTTCATTCTGAACTTGTTTCAGTACTTTCAGCTCAGCGAAGCTAATCTGAAAAGGAGGATTGTTTCATATACAACAAAAAAGGATGGCGAAAACCATCCTTTATGTTTTGCATTATTCTGTGGTTTAGAACTTCGGCTTAATTGAATAATTCTTGCTTAACCAGAGCATCTGTTCAACAAAGTTGTCTGGATACGATATTTCTATGTCCTTCAAGTTGCCCTTTTCGTCAAATACCTGCGTAAGTTTCGGATTTACAAAGCCTCCGTAAGGAGCGAGGTTCAATGCACGGTAGCGTTCGAGAACTTCCTTGTGCAATTCCGGGTCAACCTTTACTGCGTATTTCTCGACCATTGCTGCGCCTGCTGCGTAGTCGCCTTCCGATTTGATACGCTGAATTTCAGCAAGCAAAGTTCCGAAAAGTTCACGCAACTTCACATAGTCGTTTATCTTTACGTATGTCTTGCCGTCCTTCTTGAACATTTCGATAACGTTGTCGTCCTTGCCGTTTTCGTAGCACCAGCGTGAAATGAGTGCACGGTTGCGCATGTGGGCTTCCTCGATGTTCTTGCCTTCAAGTATTCTGGTCAACTGTGTAATAAGTCCGTTGCGGATATAGCCGTCGTATTCTGCTTTGTAGGCCTCGTTGTCAGGCAAAAGTCCAAGTTCGACCATCTTGTTATCGGCCAAGTAGTAAAGTCCGAAAAGGTCGGCACGAGCTTCCTCCAATGTTGATGAATGTTCTTTCAAAGCGTTGGGGTCGGTGTCTGGCAAAAGTTGACCACTGCCGTGACCAAGACATTCGTGGAGGTCGGTGTGAAGATTGTCGGTGATAGAACTGTATTTCTTGGTCCTTTCGATTTCTTCTTTGCTAGCTGCAAATTCTTCTAGACTTCCGCCACGTTGCAATGCTGCTTGGTCGTAGGCGTAGGTGAGGTTGGTAATGGTTACCGACTTTGAGCCGTGGTCCTTGCGAATCCAGTCGGCATTAGGCAGGTTGATTCCGATTGGCGGTGCAGGGAAGCAGTCGCCTCCGAGAGCAACTACATTTATTGCCTTTGCCGAAACACCTTTTACCTTTTCCTTCTTGAAGCGCTTGTCAACAGGGCTGTTGTCTTCGAACCACTGTGCATTTTCGCTGATGAGTTTTGTCATCTTGGTAGCTTCGATGTCCTTGAAGTCAACTATTGCTTCCCAAGTAGCCTTAAGCCCTAGTGGGTCGCCATAGTTTTCGATAAAGCCGTTTACATAATCAACGCGAGGGTCGGTGTTTTCAGCCCACATTACATTGTATTCGTCCCAAGTTGTAAGGTCACCGGTCTTGTAGTATTCAATAAGTTTGCGCAGTTCAGCTTTCTGCACATCACTTTCTGCAAACTCGATGGCTTTTTCAAGGTTCTCGACAATCTTTTCTATCGTTTCGCTGTACATTCCGTCAATTTTGTAGGTGCGTTCCACGATATTTCCACCATCGGCAGTCTTTAACAGCTTTGAATTTAAACCTTTGGAGATTGGTCTTGCGGTGTCGGGAACTTGCATATTGTTATAGTAGTCTTCGACTTCCTTTGCGGTTAGGTTCTCGTAGAAGTTGTTGCACGACTGTGCAATAATGTCAACGCCCTCGGCTGTATTGTTTTTGCTTTGGTACTTGTCGGGATTGAAGATGATGTCGCAGAGAAGGTCGGTGAACTCATTTTTGTCCATGCCTTCAGTGTAGTTGAGAGCAATGTAGCCGTCTTTTGACTGTTCTAGCAGCATCCTAAAATATTCTTCCGAAAACTTAGGCGTGAACTTGTCGTTGGAATAGTGGTGGTGGATGCCGTTTGCGAACCATACCTTTTTAAGATAAATCTCGAAGTTTTTCCAATCTTCGCATTCCTTATCGCCTTCGTAGGTGGTGTAAATGCCTTCAAGGGTGTTGCGAATCATAAGATTGTACTTGAAGAACTGGTCGTACAGAATGTCACGACCCCAGTAGGTGGCTTCGGCTAAATAATAGATGAACTGCTTTTGCTGTAGAGATAGCGAATCCCAGTCTGGTACTTGGTAGCGCATTACCTTGATGTCATCAAACTGGTCAATTTGCCATTGGAATTCCTGTTCCTCGGCAGGCTTTGCTTCTTCTTTCTTTTCCGTGCACGATGACACGATTAAACTTCCGCTAAGCATAATGAACATTAGTTTTGTTAAGTTTTTCATATACAATAAATTATTACAAAAATTTCTTCAATTCAAACATTTCTGTCCCATTTGCAAAGATAGTTACTTTTTGCTTGTATAATACTTTGTTTGCGTGTTTTAGCGTATTAGTCTGATATATAGAAAATAATCCGTGTATAAACGACAATAAACGAATAATAAACGAAAGTAAATGTTTGTATTCGCTTTGTTGTTTGCGCTTAGGCGATATTTGCGGAAAAAATTATTGTTTAATATTATTAATAGGTGCGTATGGCAAATTTGATTCTTTCGGATTTTTCTTCTTATGAAGTTGAAAATTTGATATTTACAATAAGGAATAAGCAGGTGATGATTGACTATCATCTTGCCGAACTTTATGGGGTTGAAACCAAGGTTCTCAATCAGCAGGTGAAGCGTAATATTGAGCGTTTTCCAGAGCGTTTTAGGTTTCAATTGACTGATGATGAACGCAATAAGGTGGTCACAATTTGTGACCACCTCGAAAAGTTAAAGTTTTCAAAGACGAATCCTTATGCTTTTACAGAGCAGGGTGTTGCTATGCTTTCGGCAGTGCTTCGAAGCGAAACTGCAGTTGCGGTTAGTGTGCGGATTATCGATGCGTTTGTCGAAATGAGGAATGCTATTTCGCGTGACGGTTCAATAATTAAGCGCATTGATAGTCTCGAGCAGAGCCGTGTCGATGCAGATAGAAAGTTTGATAAGATTTTTTCGGTGATAGAAAGCAGAAACTTGAATAAAAAGGAAGGCATCTTTTTCAATGGTCAGGTATTTGATGCGTATGTATTTATAATAGAATTGATAAAAAGTGCAGAGCATAGGTTGGTTTTAATTGACAACTACATAGACGAGTCGGTGTTGCTGATGCTTGCAAAAAGAAAGGATAATGTAGTTGCTATGATTTATACGCAAGGTATTTCAAAGCAATTGAAATTAGACATTGCAAAGCATAATGCAGAATATAAACCAATTGAAGTCGTTGTTTTCAAGAATGCACATGACAGGTTTCTGCTTGTTGATGATAAGGTGTATCATGTTGGTGCTTCATTGAAAGACTTGGGCAAGAAATTGTTTGCACTTGCGCTTATGAATGATGTGACTGCCGAATGGCTGATTTCAAAAATTGAATGATTTTTTTTCCAAATCGTAAATCAAATGTTATTTTTGTTGCAAATTTTGTTTCATGGATTTACAGAGAAACGAACTGCTTGAGCGCATTGCGGAAGGTGAGGGCTTACACCTCGACTTTAAGCATAGCATAACCGATTCGGGAAAGATTGCCCGTTCGTTGGCAGCATACGCCAATACCGATGGCGGTTCGTTGCTGATTGGTGTTCGTGACAACGGTTCAATAGCAGGCGTGAAATCCGAAGAAGAGTGCTACATGATAGAGACTGCATCGTTGCTATATACTTATCCTTTAGTTGAATATTCGACTGTCAATCATGTTATTGATGGTAAGAATGTGCTTGAAGTTGTCGTTGAGCATAGCGAAAATCTTCCGCATTATGCGCCCGATGTGCGAGGTGACATGAGGGCTTTTGTACGGTGTGCCGACAAGAATGTACTTGCTCCGTCTGAACTTGTTCGGTATTGGCGACAATCAAAGAGTTATGTGCCATCGGATTTGTATTACGATGATGTCATGAAGTTGATTGTGGACGAGATTCGTATAAACGGATTTGTTACAAAAGATTTCATTGTTCATTTTACGGGAATGTCTGTGCGAAGTGTCGAGGATGTGCTTGTAAACTTAATGCTTATGCAAGTCGTTAGTATTGAAATGGATGAAAAAACTGTTCATTTCGTTTTTACAGAAGAATACAAAAATCAATGTATATGAGAAAGCTAGTTGCAATGTTATTGTTGCTTGTCCCAGTGTTAGTTTCGGCGCAGTTTGACAAGTATTTTGAGGATAGAACCATGCGTGTAGATTATTTTCATGCTGGTGATGCAAATGATGATACCTATTACATTGATGAAGTCATTGCCGAACCTTTTTGGGGCGGTTCTAAAGTCAATCTGATAGACGAAACGAAATTCGGAAAATATCTGGTAAAAGTTTTTGACAAGGCATCTGGAACGCTGATTTACAGCAAGTCGTATTCGACTTTGTTTGGTGAGTGGCAGACGGTTGACGAGGCCAAGTCGGTGCAGAAAAGTTTTTCGGAGTCGGTTGTATTTCCATATCCAAAGGCTACCGTTACGGTTGTATTATGCACAAAGTCTTTTGAAACAGGTGATTATGTTGAAAAATATCGATATGACATTAATCCTGCTGACAAATGTTTGATTAAGCAGGACAATCGCCACAAGTATCCAGTTTTTGAAGTTCACAAGGGTGGTAATGGTGATGCTTCTCATAAAGTAGACATTGTGATTGTTCCTGATGGCTATACGGCTTCGCAGATGTCGTTGTTCAAAAAGGATTGCGAAAAATTCAAGAAGGAATTTTTTTGCTACGAACCATATACTTCGCACAAAGATGATTTCAATATTCATGCTGTCCTTGCTCCATCGGAGGAGTCGGGTGTGGATGAGCCGTGCAGGGGGATATGGAAGAATACGGTAGTAAGTTGTTCGTACTGGTCGCTTGGAAGTGAACGCTATCTTATGACCACCGACAACAAGACTTTGCGCGATGTGGCAGCCAATGCTCCTTACGACCAGATATATATTCTTGTCAATAGTCCAAAATATGGTGGCGGTGGAATTTTCAACTGGTATTGCACTGGAGTTAATTCCAACAAGATGGCAGGAAAAATAATCGTGCATGAGTTCGGACATGGTTTTGCTGGACTTGGTGACGAATATGTTGGCGGTGCAGAATATAATGACTTTTACAATAAGAAGTTGGAACCGGCTGATCCGAATGTCACGACTTTAGTCAATTTCGATGTGAAATGGAAGGACATGATAGAACCTGGCACGCCGATTCCTACGCCAGCAACAGCTGAATACAAGGATAAGGTCGGTGTATATGAGGGCGCTGGCTATATGAGCAAGGATTTTTATCGACCAATGCAGGACTGTCTGATGAACCATTTTCAGTGCGATGCGTTTTGCCCTGTTTGTCAGCGTGCTATTGTGAAGATGATTGAGTTTTACACTAAATAAAATTTGCGTTCAAAAAAAGTTTAATTGACATTGACGAATGTGATTTGTTTTTTTTACTTTTGCACTCGTCAATCCAAAAAATACAAAAAGAAGAACTATGTACAAAATTGAAAAACATCCTATTCTTGAAATCCCCGCAGAAGACCTTGTGGAGTTTCAATACGAAGGACAGATTGTTAAAGGTCAGCGTGGTAAGACAATAGCAGCAGCTTTACATCAGGCGGGATTTCCAGTACACAGCCATAGCCTAGATGGACGTAACCGCAGTCTTGAATGTGGTATAGGTAAGTGTGGCGCTTGCGAAATGCTTGTCGATGGCAAGATTCGCCGTATATGCATCACCAAGGTTGATGGCGTTAAGGAAGTTCGCGAGATACCAAAGGGATATTGCCCGGGAGTAGAGGCAAATCCACAGAAAGAAGTAAAGATTTATAAGACGACAGTCGCCATAATAGGTGCAGGACCTGCTGGACTTGCATGCCGTGAAAAACTTAACGAACTTGGCATTCCAAATCTCGTAATTGACAACAATGCATCGATCGGTGGTCAGTTCAATATGCAGACGCACCAGTTCTTCTTCTTCGAGAAGGAAAAAAAGTTCGGAGGAATGCGAGGTTTCGACATCGCTAAGACTCTTGCTGGCGACAACCATGATGGTATTTTGCTCAACAATACTGTATGGGATTTGCTTGAAGGTAAGCGCATTGCTTTGAAGAATGTCGTGAATCAGGAAATAAGTTATGTAGATGCTGAGCATCTTGTAGTTGCAACAGGAGCAGTACCTTTCATGCCAGTATTCGAAAATGACGATGTTCCAGGCGTTTACACTGCAGCAGTTTTCCAGAAGATGATGAACCAGGAAAACACTTTGCTCGGAAAGCGAGTTCTTACGGTTGGTGCTGGAAACATCGGTTATCTGACATCATATCAGGGAATGCAGGCTGGAGCCGAAATCAAGGCTATCATCGAAGGTATGGACCACGAAGGCGGTTTCCCTGTACAGGCTAACCGTGTACGCCGTCTTGGTATTCCTATCCTTACTTCACATATATTGTTGAAGGCAATTCCAAATGACGATTATACAGGAATAAAGGGCGCAGTGATTGCAGAGTGCAAGAACTTCAAGCCGATTCCAGGAACGGAAAAGATTATCGATGACATTGACATTATTAATATATGTACAGGTCTTGTTCCCGATGACCAGATTTTGACAAAGGGAAAACATGTCTTTGGTCTTAACACATACGGTTGTGGCGATGCTGTACGCATAGGCGAGGGTACAAGCGCTGTATTGCGTGGAAAGCAGGTCGCTTACGAGGTTGCTCAGAATCTTGGTATTCGCATCAATTATGACGAATATCTTGAGATTTCTCGTCAATATATTGACTCTCAGCAGCATCCGGTTCGCGTACTCGACAAGCCGAATCTGCCGGAAAATGCTCGTATGCACGAAAAGCCATTTGTTCAACTCGATTGTCTATATGGCTTCGCATGTAATCCATGTTCGTTCTCATGTCCACAGGGCGCAATCACAAAGTCGAGCACAAATACAACTCCAGTTGTAGATTATAACAAGTGTATTGGTTGTATGCAGTGCGTTAACCATTGTCCGGGACTTGCAATTTTCGGTTACGACCTAAACAAGAATGTTTTGTTCTTGCCTGTTGAATATGATGTTGAAGAAGGTAAGGATGTATTCCTTGTTGACAACAATGGAAAGCCAGTTGGCGAGGGTGTCATCGAGAAGGTTTTGCGTAAGGAAAACAAAACTCATGTGGTTCGCGTTAAGGCAACAACTATTTCGGGCGAACAACTTACTGCCGCTCGTGGCTTTATTCTTAAGGAACGCTATCCGAAACCATTGGAATTTAAGGGCTTACATGATGTAGACGGCGAAATGTATGTTTGCCACTGCGAAGATGTTGACATTAAGACCATACTTGCTGTAATAGGTGACCGCAAATACATATCAGTTGACGAGTTGAAGCACATAACCCGTATGGGTATGGGTCCATGCCGTGGAAAACGCTGTGTATCGCGTGCACGTCAGATTTTGCGTACTCACGGAATCGAATTGGTTGGCGAATCGTCACCGCGTGCACCTTTGGCAAATCAAGTGACATTAGGAGATATTTATAATCCTAATGCAAAGGAAGTTTATGTATTCCCTAAAGGTCACGATGTCCGCAAGGAAGAAGTGAAGGTTTTGGTTGCCGGCGGTGGTATGGCAGGTAGTGCTGCATTCCGCTATTTCGCAGAGGCAGGAATGAAGCCTGTATTGATTAACTACGACCGTGGTTCATCATGGCGTTGCATCGGCGGTGGTCGTCCGGCATTCTCTAATCCTGACATTTCAGATATTGCAAATCATAACCTTGAAATTTTCAAGAGCATACAGTCTGTACACAACATCGACCTAAAGATGACCAAGTATGTAAACCTTGTTCACGATGATGCTACATACAAGGCTCTCGATGCTTCGCGTGCATGGAGTGATGCATATATGATTGAAAAGAAGGATTTCCGTAAGGAAATTTCTCCATTGTGGAACATGGACAGCAATGTATATAGCCATGCTCTTATATCAAACAACTGCTGGCAGGCAACTCCAGGTCGTACAATCGACTATGTAAGAAGCATTGCAGTTCAGAATGGCGGTCGTTTGATGGAAGACTGCGAATTGCTGTCGGTATATAAGAACGGCGATAAGTATGTGGCTCTCGTCCGTACACACGACAAGCAGTTTGTTGAATTCACATGCGAACACTTTGTCAATTCGCTTGGTTGGGGTGCTGAGAAATTTACCGATATGCTTGGTATTGATACTCAGTTGTATCCGGTTAAGCATCAGGCATTTATTACAAGACGTTTGCCGAACCTCGGAAAGGCTGGCGATTCTCTGGATATGATAATCGACCGCCGTCATTATAAGGGCTTCAGCGCGGTATATGGACAGCAGTTCTTGCATACGGGTCAGATAATCGGTTGTGCTTCACCCGATTGCGATGCTTTTGAAGCAAGACAGAACTTGAAGTATAACAGCAAGGAATTCCTTGAGATTGTCAGCGAAGTATTTGCCGACTGGATTCCGAATCTTGCATCGGTTGGTTTCCATGCTGTATGGGCTGGTTACTATATGGAACCACGCTATATTGTTGACCCGGAAGTCGGTATGCTGACAGGTTTGCGTGGACATGGATTTATGCTCGGACAGTATCTTGCAAAGATTTATGTTGACAAGTATCTTGGTAAGGAAGTTCCTGGCTACATGAAAGACCTTGCTCTCAGCGGAAAGGGACTTAGCGAAAATGCTTTCAAATAGTCGAAACAAATATTTTTTCAAAAAAGGGCGGTTTCGCCCTTTTTTATTTCTATATCAACAAATCAGCAATAGAAAGTCGTAAATATTTATTACCTTTACGCCGTTTTTATATTTGCGAACGATGAAAGACAAGAATAAACTGATAATCATAATATTGCTGTATGCTGTTAGTGTTGCAGCATCCGTATTTATTTTCCCGACCGAGAACCAGTTTGAATATTCCTACGACAAGGGTGCGCAGTGGCTCTACGATGACCTTTATGCACCTTACGATTTTGCTATATGTCGCTCGCAGGAAGATGTTCAGGCGGAAAAGGATAGTATAGTTGCAGATTTCATACCTTATTATGCGTTTGATACGGTTGCACCGTTGAATTTCATTTCTTCGTATAGAGGTCTTGTTGATAAGGCAACCAGTGAAAAACTTCACCTTGCGGAAAATGATGCACAATCGTTTACTGAAGCTTTCAATGACAAACTTGTAGAAATATACAAGAGGGGCGTAATTCAGCCATCATTGGTTGCTGAATATAAAAATGCAGGAAATAAAATTCGTGTAGTAAGAAATAATGTAAGTGAATTTGAACTGACCGACAATTTTTACACAAAGGAGTCTGCAAAATCAGAAATCCGTGACTTATACAATAGATTTTCCAATATTTATGTGGCAGATTCTATGTCTGGTTTTGTCGTAAGAGACCTTATCGCAAAGACGGATTTTGTTGTAAATGTGACTATTAATGAGGATTTGAACGACTTATATCTGCAGGATAGGCTAGGAGCTGTATCGCCGATGTCGGGCATGGTTCATAAGGGCGAGCTTATTATATCGAAAGGCAAGGTTGTTGATGACCACTCGAAGCGTCTGCTCGATTCGTACAAGATGCAGTTTGAGAACACAACAGGTCGAAAGTCATTCTGGTTGGCAGAACTTGGCGTATTGATAATCTTTTTGATTCTTTTCGCAAATATATTGTACTATTCGTTAAAGTTCGGCAGAAAGAAAAAATGGGGTGTGACCGAGAATGTGTTTGTCCTTTCGCTCATGCTGTTGCTTTTCCTAGTGACATTCCTTGTATTCAAGTATTCGACTGTAAGCATTAATATTGTACCATTTGCACTTGTGCCACTGTTGCTTGTGACATTTATCGATTTTGACATTTCGTTCCTTATTTACCTTATAACAATTTTTGTCGTAAGTTTCTTCGCAGCCAACAGGTTCGAGTTCGTTTTAATCCAGACAATTGCCGGATTGATTGGAATGTTCAGTTTGCGTAATACATCCAAGCGCCAACAGATATTTGTCAGCATGATAGTTGTGTTTGTTTCATACGCACTGCTTCATACAGGATTCTCGCTGATGAGATTGGGAACATTCTCGGTACAGGAATTAGAGGAATTCATGTATTATGGCATTTCATCTGCGATGTTGCTTTTGTATCTGCCGTTTGTGTTTATTTTCGAAAAGATTTTCGGCTTTATATCGGGCTTTACCTTGGTGGAACTATGCGACACAAACAACGAGGCATTGCGCGAGTTGTCGGAGAAGGCACCTGGTACATTCCAGCATTCAGTTATGCTGTCGAACTTGTCGGAGGCGATAGTGCGCGAAATAGGAGGAAAGCCATTGCTGGCTCGCGCTGGTGCGTTGTATCACGACATTGGCAAGACATATTCGCCAGAGTATTTCATTGAAAACCAAAATGGTGGAGCAAACATTCACGAAGGACTTCCTTTCGAGGAATCGGCGCAGATGATTATTGCGCATGTAAGCAAAGGCGTTGAGTTGGCAAAGAAATACAAGTTACCGCCACAGATAATTGATTTCATTGAACAGCATCATGGAACATCGTTGACGCGCTATTTCTACTATTCGTGGAAAAATGCTAATCCCGATAAGACGCCAGATATTTCAAAATTCCAGTATGCAGGACCCAAACCGCAGTCGATTGAACTTATAGCAACGATGATGGCTGATTCTGTTGAGGCGGCGGCAAGAACACTGAAGGTTTATTCGCATGAATCTATTTCAACACTCGTGAACAATATCGTTGAGTCGCAGTTTAAGGACGGTCAGTACGATGATGTTGACATAACAATGAAGCAGATTGGCAAGGCAAAGCAAATTCTGATTTCCAAGATAGAGAACATTTACCATTCAAGGATTGAATATCCCGAACTAAATAGTGAGGCAAAACAATAAAAAGTGTTTGTTGGAGTTATAGGGAATATGCGTAGGCTTTTTCTTGTATTGTTGCTGACAATTGTCGCGTGCGTGGCGTTTGCGCAGAATGCCACATATTTTGGCTATGTCCGCGATGCAAACAAGAAGCCTGTCGAATTTGCCAATGTTATGGTTGTCGGCTCTAATGCAGGAACGACAACCGATGCCAATGGCTATTTTGAGCTGAGTGTCCCGTCTGGTAAGGATGTCGAGATACAAATATCTTTCCTTGGTTATGAACCCTTTACTCAGAAAGTAAACCTGAAAGCAAATGAGCGCAAACAAGTTACGGCTATCCTTACCGAAGGAGCTGTAATGCTTCCTACCGCCGATATTGGTGCTACAAGTGAAAGACATGTTTCTGGAACTCGACTTAACCCGCAGATTTCCATGAAGATACCGACAACTGGAGGCTTCGAGGACATACTGAAGGCTTTGCCATCGGTGGCATCTAACAATGAGCTAAGTTCGCAGTACAATGTGCGTGGTGGAAACTTCGATGAAAACCTTGTCTTTGTGAACGATGTGGAGATTTATCGTCCACAGCTCATCCGTTCGGGACAGCAGGAGGGACTTAGTTTCATAAATTCCGATATGGTTTCATCCATTTTATTCTCCGCTGGTGCTTTCGAATCGAAGTATGGCGACAAAATGTCATCGGTACTTGATATTAAGTACAAGAAACCGACTGAATTTGGTGCATCGATAATGGCAAGTTTGCTTGGCGCAAATGCTCATGTGGAGGGAACAAGCAAAAACCATCTTTTCCGTTACAATCTTGGTGTAAGGTACAAAACATCAAAGTATTTGCTTACATCTATGGATGTTTCAGGTCATTACGATCCGTCTTACATTGATGGGCAGGCATATCTTGTATATACTGCCAGCGAAAAGTTGGAACTTAATTTCCTCGGAAATTACAGCCGTAACCAATACAAGTATATTCCACTGGATGGAGAGACTTCTTTTGGTACTGTCAGCGATGCGCTCAAGATAAGAACCTATTTTGAGGGACAGGAAGTTGACATGTTCAACAACGGAACGGCTGCGTTGTCTGCAATTTATTCTCCGAGCAACAATTTGAGTCTCAAGTTTATTGCATCAGGATACTACACCAACGAGGCAGAAACATACGACATACTAGCCCAATATTATTTGAATGAAATCGACCAGCAACTTGGTTCATCAATAGGTGATAGCGTATCAAATATTGGTGTTGGTTCTTTTCTCGACCATGCCCGCAATTACTACGAAGGATATGTGATTTCGGCAAAGCACATTGGAACATTTCTCAAAGGTGAGAACAAGTTGGATTGGGGAGTGCAGACAAATTATGAGAACTATTCGTACAAGGTACACGAATGGACGATGAACGATTCGGCAGACTATTCGTTGCCGTATTCCGACAATATGGTGTTATTGTACCAGACCGACATCGCCAACATAGGACTGCAAAGTGTACGTGCATCTGCTTACGTGCAGGATTCGTATTTGTTCAAGACAGATGCTGCCGATGTGTCGCTGGGTGGTGGCGTCCGACTGAATTATTGGTCTTTCAACAAGCAATTTCTAGCAAGTCCGAGACTTAATTTTAGCGTAAAGCCCAAAACATGGAAGCAGGATTTCGTATTCCGTTTTGCGACAGGACTTTATCATCAGCCACCAACGATTAAGGAAGCCCGTAGAATCAGTGATGGAACTCTTAACGAGAACATTAAGGCGCAGTCATCTGTGCAGGCAGTTGTCGGTATGGACTATAATTTCCTAGCATGGGGACGACCATTCAAGTTGGTTGCAGAAGCTTATTATAAATATATGTACAATTTGAATCCGTATAATGTTGATAATGTGCAGATAAAATATTATGGAGAAAATATTGCACATGGTTATGCATACGGATTGGAAGCCAAGGTAAATGGAGAGTTTGTGCCGGGGACAGAATCGTGGGTTAGCTTGGGATTGATGCGCACATACGAGGACATAGAAAATGATTTTTATACGCGAACTGTTGATGGTGTTGTAGATACTGTATATCCAGGATATATTCCGCGACCAACTGACCAGCTTGTAAATTTTGGAATTTTCTTCCAAGATTACATACCGAAAGCACCGACATGGAAGGTTTTTCTTAGTTTGCATTTGGGCACAGGGCTTCCGTACGGACCGCCTAATTCGGAACGCTATATGGCAACTGGTCGCATGAAGGCTTACCGCCGTGTGGATTTTGGAATTTCAAAACAGTTTAATTTCAAGAAGGCGGACTGGATTAAGGATTTTTGGATTTCGCTCGAAGTGTTCAACTTGCTGAATACTAAGAATGAAATTTCACATACATGGATTACGGATATTCGTGGTAGGGAATATGCAGTGCCATCATATCTTACAGGAATCCGCCCAAACCTAAAAATTGTTATTAAATTTTAGTTGTTATCATAAAATTAAATTAAAAGTTGAGTAGTTTATTCCAGTTGCGAAAAATAACTTTAACTTTGCACGGATTTATTAAAACGAAAATAAAATGGAAGATTTTAATAACGAAGAAAAACATCTGCCGAGTGTAGAAGAACAAATTGCCCAGATTGAAAGGGAAATGCGTGGTGAAAATACAGTTCCAGAACCCGAACAACCACAGCAATCGGAACAGCAAGTAGAGCAAGAGCAAACATACGAATCATGCGAAGTAAAGCCTAAGAAGTGCAACTGCGGAATGTGTGTAGGTTTGAGCGGAATAATCTTAGGTCTTGCTGCAATCATACTTTTCGTATTGATGTTTACAGGTGTTATTAACCCTAAGAATGCTTCAAATGAAGAACCAAAGGTCGAGGAAACGATTTTTGATAAGCCTGTAACAGATGCCGAAGCACAGGACATTGCTTATATTGACTTGGATACTCTTTTGCTCACTTACAACTATGCAATAAAGTTGCAGGAAGATCTTGCAATGGAGCAGAAGAAGGCAGAGGGAACCATCCAGTCGCGTATGAAGAAGTTTGAAAGCATGTACAATGCTTATATGGAAAAGGCTCGTACTGGAATGTTCCTGAGTGCAGCCAGCCAGCAGGCCCAGCAGAGTGAACTCGAAAAGGAACAGGCTGCCATTGAAAACTTGCAGGCGACTCTCACTAATCAGTTGTTGGAGAAGCAAACTGCGATGAATCAGGAGATATATGATTCGGTAATCAATTTCGTAAACATTTATGCAGATGGACGCTTCAAAGTTGTTCTTGGCAACATGGGCGGAGTTACCGTAGTATATTCTCAGCCGGGTATGAATATAACTGCTGATGTCGTTGCAAAACTCAACCAGCGTTATGGCGGTATTCTTGAAAACGATACTAAAACGGAATAACTCATGAATTTTGCAGAGTCTTATGCCGCAAGGTACTCTGTAGCACCTATGATATTTAATGATAATCCCCGCAGCGATACGGGGATTATTGTTGTAATACCATGCTACGATGACGATTTCGTTTTCAATACTTTGCTGTCGCTTGATTCTGCCGATAAACCTCAATGTTCGGTTGAGGTGATTGTTGTTGTAAATTCTGCCGAGGATACAAGTGAAGCCATTGTTGAGAAAAACAGGCGCATATATGCAGAACTTTCGCAAAATATCGGACAATATTCCAACTTTATACTTTTACCATATATAATAGAAGGTGTTCTGCACAAGATCGCAGGAGTGGGCAATGCCCGCAAGATTGGCATGGACGAGGCTGTATGGCGTTTCGCTTCGATAGAAAATCCGCGAGGCATAATCGTTTCGCTTGATTCCGATTGCATTGTTTCAAAATGTTATTTCACAAAGATTTACGAGCGTTTTTGCCTTTCAAAAGATAAGCCTAATTCTTGTACTTTGCAGTTTCAACATAATTATGATGAGGATTTGTATTCCAAGCAGGAGATAGATGCATGTCGAAGGTATGAGATGTATTTGCGCTATTTCCGTTTGGCACAGAAGGTTGCTGGAATTCCACAATGTCTTCATACCATAGGTTCATGCTTTGCTGTTACAGCAGAAACATACTCACAGATGGGAGGGATGGCACGAAGGCAGGCAGGCGAGGATTTCTATTTCTTGCAGAAATTGGCTTTGCAGTCAAAGGTGTCATCTGTTGATGAACCGATTGTTTTCCCTGCGCCATCGGTTTCCGAGCGAGTTCCTTTTGGAACGGGGCGTTCCGTGAAGAAAATAATTGATACTGGTTCGTGTAAGGTTTACAATTTCGGATTGTTTTTGTTGCTCAAAGATTTTTATTCGGCATTTCCCAATCTTTACGATGGTGATTCCGCAATTCCAAAGGAGATAATTGATTTTGTCGGAGGACAAAAATTCAACACATTGTTGGAAGAATGCCGTAAAAACACATCTGACCGAAAAACTTTTGTAAAGCGCATGTTCACAAAGTTCGATGTGTTTTTTATGATTCGCTTCCTAAATAGTTTTTCGGAGTCCACAATCTATCCGCCCGAAGAAATTGAAGTGGAAGTTGCCAAACTCCTTGAGTTTTATGGTGATATTGTTGATGAAGACTTATATCATAGGCTACTTTCTCTTGATTGTACAACAGCAAATTAGCCGTTTGTGCGCTTCGAGATAAAATAAAATGATTTTTTTGTGTTTTATTTCGATAATTAAATTAAATTTGCAAGATATTCATATTGTATGAAAAGGTTTATTCCATTTATATTACTCGTGTTGGTCGGTATGTTTGCATGTGCCACTAATGCTATGTGTAGAATAAACATTTCGGACAGTATTTCTCAGAAGTATTCATCATATATGCCAGCTGTAGATACGGGTAGGTATGTGGATTCCCGTGACGGAAATTCGTATCGCACGGTAAAGATTGGCAATCGTGTGTGGATGGCTGAAAATATGCGTTATTCCAAGGATATACCATTAGGAACAACAAAGAGTAACAAGCCACATGTTTATTATCCGAATGGCAATGTCGAGAATGTTGCACTGTATGGTTATTTGTACAACTGGTATGCTGCAGAAAAGGCTTGTCCAAGCGGTTGGCATCTGCCGACAAATTCAGATTGGAAGCAATTAAAAAATGCTTTGGGTGGTGAAAATGTCGGTTCGCAACTTGCGACAAAGGCAGAACTTTGGAACGATGGTTCGCTCGAAAGAAATTCATCATTTGGAAAGTCAGGTTTCTCTGTATTGCCTGCAGGTAGCTTCGATGGAAAGGCTTACGGAAACTTTGCTTCGTTTGCATATTTTTGGTCGGCAACTGAATATGAGTACTATAGCGGTAATGCGTATTTCAGGTACATATACTACAATTATGCTGGTATTGTATCCAACTACAGTAGCAAAAGCGATGGCTTATCGGTACGCTGTGTAAAGGATGAGTAGGATGGGTCGTTATTGCGGCTTTATATAATTTTTTTCATAATTCTAAGTATTGATTTGTTTAAAGACACTTCGTCTTTTTATGTTATGTAGCATTTGTTCATAATATTACTATCTGCCGATTGTTTGTTTGATAATAAAAACTTATCTTTGCACGCATTAAAGAAAATAATTAAACGAAATGATAAATAACAAATTATTAAATCCTAAAAGTGTTGTAATCGTTGGTGGTTCCGACGATGTTCATAAGCCCGGCGGAAAGGTGCTAAAGAATTTGCTTTCAAGTCCTTTCAAAGGTCAGGTGTATGTTGTAAATCCCAAGATGGACGAAGTTCAGGGCGTAAAGAGCTACCATACGGTAGAAGATTTGCCTGAAGTTGACTGCGCTGTACTTGCAATTGCTGCTAAGTTCTGCGCTCACGCTGTTGATGTTCTTGCCAACACAAAGAAGACTGGCGGTTTCATCATTCTGTCGGCTGGCTTTGGAGAGGAAAACGAAGAGGGTGCTAAGATTGAACGTCAGATTGTTGAATATATCAACAATGTAGGTGGCAGCCTTATCGGTCCTAACTGCACTGGTTTCCTCAACAGCAACTATTGCGGTGCTTTCGATACTCCAATTCCTCAACTCGATCCTCACGGTGTTGATTTCATCACAGGTTCGGGTGCAACCGCAGTGTTCATCAAGGAATATGGTATTTCCAATGGTTTGAAATTCAATAGTGTATGGGCAGTTGGTAATTCGGCTCAGATTGGTATCGAGGATGTTCTCGAACACCTTGACAACACCTTCGACCCAGTTAAGAGTTCGCGCGTGATAATGCTCTATATGGAAAAGATTGGCGACCCGATGAAGATGCTCAAGCATTCGCGTTCGCTCATCAACAAGGGATGCCACATCGCTGCTATTAAGTCGGGCGGTTCTGCTGCTGGTAGCCGTGCTGCTTCGTCGCACACTGGTGCTTTGGCAACCAACGATGCCGCTGTAGATGCTCTTTTCCGCAAGGCTGGTATAGTTCGCTGCCACAACCGCCAGGAATTGACTACGGTTTGTGCTGTGTTTATGCATCCTGAAATAAAGGGTAAACGTTGCGCTGTTATCACCCACGCTGGTGGTCCTGCTGTTATGCTTACCGATGTTTTGTCGGATGGTGGCATGGAAATTCCGCCGCTGAAGGACCATCCTGCAAGCCCGGCTCTGCTTTCGAAGCTCTTTGGTGGCTCATCAGTAGGTAATCCAATCGACTTCCTTGCTACTGGAACAGCAGAACAATTAGGATATATCATCGACACCGTTGAAAATGAATATAAAGACATTGACTTCTCTGTAGTTATCTTTGGTTCGCCGGGATTGTTCAGCAACAGAGAGGTTTACAATCTGCTTGACGAAAAGATGAAGACCTGTAAGAAGCCTATCTTCCCAGTTTTGCCATCTATCATCAATGTGAAGGAAGATATTGAAGATTTCATTGCTAAGGGACATATCAATTTCCCAGAGGAGTGCGTGCTTGGTAATGCTTTGTGCAAGATTTATAACACACCTAAGCCACAGCCCGAAAATGTTGAGCTTCCGAAGATTGATGTCGCTCGCATCCGCAAGACCATTGACCGTGTACAGAACGGTTACATGGAAATTGCCGACTACAACGAACTTCTTGATGCAGCAGGAATCAACCGCAAGAAATCGGTTGAAGTAAGCAAGAGGGAAGAGGCTTTGGCTTTTGCAAAGGAAGTAGGTTGCTGCAAGGATGTTCCGCTGGTAATGAAGGTTGTCGGTCCGTTGCATAAGTCTGATGTAGGTGGTGTTGTTCTTGGCGTTAAGGACATGGACACCGTTGCAAAGGAATTCGACCGTCTTATTAAGATTCAGGATACCTACGCAGTAGAAATGTATCCTATGCTCGATGGTACCGATGTATATATAGGTGCAATCCGTGACCCGAAGTTCGGACATCAGGTATTCTTCGGACTTGGCGGTATTTTCATCGAGGTGCTGAAGGATGTTCAGAGCGCACTTGCTCCGATTACTGCCGATGAAGCAAAGGAAATGCTTACCAAGTTGCGTGGCTACAAGATTTTGCAGGGTGTTCGTGGACAGGAACCAGTCAACATTGACATTTATGCCGACCAGATAGCACGCGTTAGCGCATTGGTTATGGCAGCTCCCGAAATCGCCGAGATGGACTTGAACCCGTTGCTAGGTAATCCGCGCAATGTCGTTGCTGTTGATGCTCGTATCAGAATTGAAAAATAATATTTTCAAGGAATAATATGCACAGGGACTTTCATAGGAAAGTTCTTGTGCTTTTTTGATAAAAATTGGAAGTCGCATTTTGCGACTTCCAACTGGTCGCAAAATGCGACCAGTTCAAAAACGAAATTTTATTATAATGAAAAAACAAGATTTCATATTTATCATCTGCGTGATTGTGGTGCTAACACCGTTTTTCATTCCGCAGACACACTTTCTCGAATATTTCAACCTATGGACGGCGACACATCCGTTCATAATGAGCTTCTTCAAGTTCGCGATACTGGCGACAGTAGGTGAGATGCTCGGTTTGCGCATTTCCAAAGGCGTGTACAACCAGAAAGGTTTCGGCGTTCTGCCACGCGCAATTGTGTGGGGAATACTCGGTATGGGAATCTGCATGGCAATGATAATCTTCAAGTCGGGTGTACCGACATTCCTTGATATTGTTGGCGGTTGCGAAAAGGGAACAATGGCAGGTCTGCTTGCTGGCGAACTCACTTGGGGAAAGGTCGGCGTTGCATTTGCCGTCAGTGTGGCGATGAACTCGATTTTCGCACCTGTGTTTATGACCTTGCACAAGATAACCGACACGCACATACTTAACAATGGTGGAACACTCCGTGGTTTCTTCCGTCCGATAAAGATGGAGCAGATTATTGTGGGTTTGAACTGGAAGGCACAGTGGAGTCTTGTTTTCAAGAAATATATTCCATTGTTCTGGTTTCCAGCGCATACGATTACATTCCTGCTTCCAGCTAACTTGCAGGTGCTTTTTGCAGCGTTGCTAGGCGTGGTTCTCGGTGTAATGTTGTCGATTGCAAATTTAAGGAAAGGTTAGCAGTCTAACAGAAGACAAGTCTGGCAGACTGCAAGACAAAAAGCCTGCAAGCCTGTTCTCCTAAAATATATTCCCTTTCCATAAATCCTTAAGGAAGTCGCTGATGTTGATAATCTTCACATTGGAAGATGTACGGTTAATTCTGTCGTGAGAAACAAACATCAGTTGACAGTCGGGGTGTTCTTCGTGAAAAGCCTTCAGTCCCTTTAGGTGTTTGGGTAATACTTCTTCTACAGATTTGATTTCTATGGCTATGCGTGCGTCTCCTATTATTGCATCAACTTCCAGCCCCGAGTATGTATGCCAATAACTTAGTTTTTCTTGAGAATTGGTGTATCCGATATAAGCAATAAGTTCTTGAATGACAAGATGCTCGAAAGCGTGTCCATATTCCGCCGAACCGCGTATGAGTGTCTGGCGTTTTAGTAGATAATTTGCAACTCCGACATCGAAATAGAAGAAACGCGGTGCTTGTACCAATTTACGCTTCATTGATTTTGTATATGCAGGAATCATATAGCCGATAAGTGTGTCTTGGAGGATTGAAAAATATTCTTTTACCGTTACGGATTTTACTCCGCAGTCGCTGGCGATATTGGTGAAGTTTACGATTTCTCCGTTAGTCAGTGCGGCTACTTCAAGAAAACGCTGGAATCCATCAAGATTTCTGACTATTGCTTCTGCCTTGATTTCTTCTTTAAGGTATATGTCGATATAGGCGGCCAGAAGTCGTTTGGGATTCTTGCTAAGATAGTGCTGTGGAATAAGTCCGTCGTTCAGGGCTTTTTGCAAATCGAAATCAGGAATTTCGCAACTAACCAAAGGGTAGAAGTAGCATGGAAATGCGCGACCGCCAAGAGTGTTGTATCCCTTGCGCCTTAGTTTGCGAGCACTGCTTCCGCAGAGGATAAAGCGGATGTCGTTTTTGAATATAAGACGGTGAACTTCGTTGAGCAACTCAGGGACTTCCTGTATTTCATCGATGATTACAATGGTGTCGGACGATTTGTCTTCCAATTGTTCGTAAAGGTAGGATGGACGTCGTTTGTATAGTGCACCAAGTTCGGAATCAAGCAAGTCGATGTATAAGGCTTTCGGAAATGATTTTCGCAGGAAAGTTGATTTGCCGGTCTTTCTTGCTCCGAACAGGAATACGCTCATGTCTTCTACATATTCGTCAATTTTATAAAATCTATCTAACATATTCTGTGAAATTTTAATATACTAACTTAAATATTCCTCGAAAATCTTCCGCAAAGGTATGTTATTTTTTGTTTTCAGCAAGCATTTTCTTGAAAAATATTTTATATATTTATAAAATGGTAAAATTAGGTTAAATTGTTTGTAATTAAATATTTAATCATTATTATATCTTAAATATTCTTTGAAAATTTAAGATAGTAACTTAAATTTTAATGAAAAATATAAGTTGTAAATCAATTACAAATTCAAAACATGCTAACGGCTAATAAGTCTTTAAGACTTCAACCATTTTAGCCTGTTAGACTTCCGTAAAACTTTTCTCATTTATTTTTTGCACATTCTAAACAATACGATTATATTTGTACCTATAAATCCGACTTTAGCGGTAAATGCAGGTCGCCGCAGAAACTCGGACAAATAAAGTAAAGTGCCTGCAACATAAATGATTTGCCTATGTAGCATAAGTGTAATTTGATACACACATTTTAAAATAGGAAAAAGCTAAGTAGCTTATCTGGTACTTTGGAACTTCGACACTTTCAAAATAACACTCCAGAATTGAGCGACAGCGTTCCCGCCATTAGGCGTGGACTTGTTTGTTGTAATTGGAGTGTTTAGGTAGTCGAAGACCTCAAAGTGCCGATGAAGACTTAAAGTGCCACGCTTTTTTTATGTGGGTATTTCAACAAAATGGCACTGGCGGATAATTCCCGAAAAGCCAAATGAGTAGGGGAATGTATTAATAAGCAGCAAATGAACACGATATTAAAGATTATACCGATTATACTATTATTGATTTTTACATCAAATTATATGTATTCACAAAATGTCATAACGCTCAAAAACGGAGAAAAGATTTATTTTCAGAAATTAAAAACAAGTGCTGATTATATTGAATATACAACAGATTCCGTTGCAAAAAAGAATGTTATAATTAGCAAAGGAGAAATCTCTACTGTCTTATATAATGGCATTACGACAGACTATTCTGCTTTTACTCAACAAACAGAAACTGAAAATAATGTTATTATGACAGATCCTTTTAGTAATAAAATAGTTTTAAATTATGTAGATGAATTCGCCACTTTTTCTTCTAAGAAAAAAAGTGCTTATTTGCAAATATTTGCTGAATATAGTGAAGCCGCTTATTTTAAGTACAAAAGAGGTATAGATATTTTACCCAAAGGAAAGAAATGTATTATTGCGGCTGGCGCCACATTTGGGATTGGTACAATTATTAGCGTTGCTATAAAATCTAAGACCGTGTCCAAATATTTTATGTATGGAACAATTGTAGCAACAACCGCATTATTGGAAGTCGGCATTCCTCTTGTATGTGTTGGTAAAGCACGAATCAGAAAAAGTTTTGAATTGTATAATATCGATTATAATAGAGTTCATGCACAAAATGGATTGTCATTAAATGTGGGATATACAGGCACAGGATTGTCGTTGGCACTAAATTTTTAAGCGAAGTTTAGCATTCGTCTAAATAAAATAGCGGAGATTCTTCTTCGCTATTTTTTTGTATTCTTAATTTCAAAATCAAATATCCAACAGCGTTAAATAAATTTATTACCTTTGCGAAAAAAGGAACTATGTGCAGTTCGATGCAGTCTGTGAGACAGTTAGACTGCAAGACAAAAAATAGAATTATGGTAGAAATAGTAAAAAATATCGAAGGAATACGCTCGCGTTTGCCGATGTCGGTGGAACTGGTGGCGGTATCTAAGACTCATCCTGCCGATTATGTGGTTGAAGCATATAGTTGCGGACAACGCATTTTCGGAGAAAACAAGGTGCAGGAAATGTGCGAGAAGCATGAGGCTTTGAAGGATTCTTGTCCCGATATTAAGTGGCATCTTATAGGCCATTTGCAGACCAACAAGGTAAAGTACATAACCTCGTTTGTCGATATGATTCAGAGTGTTGACAGTCTGAAACTGCTTGCCGAAATAGACAAGCACGCTAAGAAGGATGGTCGCGTGGTGAAATGCCTTTTCGAGATGCATATCGCTTCGGAAGATACAAAATTCGGTCTTGATAGGGAAGAACTTGTGCAGATTCTAGAGTCGGACGAATTCAAGGCGATGCAGAATGTAAAGATTTGCGGCCTTATGGGAATGGCGACTAATACCGATGATACCGAGAAAGTCCGTGCCGATATGCGCTCGCTGAAAGAGACTTTCGACTTTGTGAAGAAAAATTATTTTGCCAAGGACTTGGATTTCCGCGAGATAAGCATGGGCATGAGCAGCGACTGGAAGATTGCTATTCAGGAAGGCTCGACCATGGTAAGGATTGGAAGCACGATTTTCGGAAAGAGAAATTATGGAGTTGTAAAATAATTAGGCGGATGAAAAATAAAAAGATTTGCGTTTAGCTAGATAGTCTAAAATCGTAATTCGTAAATCAAAATTTAGTGCTATTTTTGCAGTCGTATGAAATTGTCGGTCGTAATAGTAAACTACAATGTCAAGCATTTCCTCGAGCAGTGTTTGAATTCGGTTGCTGCAGCAGCCGAGCATTGCGAAACGGAGGTCATTGTTGTGGATAACAATTCGGTCGATGGTTCGTGCAATATGCTTCGCGAGAAATTTCCGTGGGTAAAACTTATCGAAAACAAGAAAAACTACGGTTTTTCATACGCTAACAATCAAGCAATCAGGCAGTCGACAGGAGAATATGTGCTTTTGCTCAATCCCGATACGGTGATAGAGGAGGATACCTTGAAATCGGTTTGCGACTTTATGGATGCCCATCCAGATGCTGGTGGCCTGGGTGTGAAAATGATTGATGGAAAAGGTCGTTTTCTGCCAGAATCGAAGCGAGGACTGCCTACGCCGCAGGTCGCATTCTACAAGATTTTCGGTTTGTCGAAACTTTTCCCTAAGTCTAAAAAGTTTGGCAAATACCATCTTACATATCTCGACAAGGACCAAATCCACAAGGTCGATGTGCTGTCGGGTGCTTTTATGCTTCTTCGTGCCGAGACTCTCAATAAAATCGGACTGCTTGATGAAACTTTCTTCATGTATGGCGAGGACATAGACCTTTCGTATCGAATTACGCTTGGCGGATACAATAACTACTATTATCCCGAAACGACAATCATTCATTACAAGGGCGAAAGCACAAAAAAAGGCAGTGTGAACTATGTTGTTGTATTCTACAACGCCATGAAGATTTTTGCACGCAAGCATTTTTCAAAAGGCAAAGGTGCAGGAACGATGATTTTTTTCATCAACCTTGCAATATATCTGCGGGCGGCAATGGCTATTGCGGGACGATTCATAACAAATGCCATAACACCTATCCTTGATGCCCTGCTAATTCTTGCTGGTTTTTTGGTAATCACTCCGTTGTGGGAAACTCATTTGTTTGGAGAGGGGAATGCATATCCGCATGATGTGTTTGTCGGTGCAATGATAATGTACATTTCGGTGTGGCTGTTGTCGCTGTTGCTTTCCGGTGGCTACGACAAGCCAGTGAAGATGAAGAATATATACAAGGGAATATTTATTGGAGCAGTTGTGATTCTCGCTGTTTATGCCTTGTTGCCCACATACTTGCGTTTTTCGCGTGCCTTGATTCTTTTGGGTACGGCATGGACATTGATTATTGTGCCACTTGTAAGGTTGTTGCTTAACTATACAAAGTTGCCTGTTTTCAAGGTTAATTTGCCTAAGCGCAAAAAAGTTGCTGTGGTTGGAAGCAAGGAGGAATGTCGTTACTTGGTTAGACAGTTAATGTCATCAAGGACGAAGGTTTCGATTGTGGCGTATGTAAGTCCCGATTCGGTTGCCGACAAGTTTTTTGCTGGCGACATTTCGCAGTTGGACGAGATTGTGACAATAAATAAGATTGATGAACTCATTTTCTGTGCAAAAGATATTCAGGCACAGCAGATTATAAGGACAATGCTAAATCTGTCGGGACTGAAACTAGACTATAAGATTGCAAGTCCTGATGGCTTTTCGGTGATTGGCAGCAATTCGATAAATACAACTGGCGAACTTTACAATATTGACATCAATGCAATAGACAAGCCTGAAAACCGCCGCTCGAAACGAATGTTCGACTTTGTGGTTTCATTGCTGATGATTTTGCTTTCTCCAGTGCTTATTTGGTTTATTAAGGGCAAGTTGAAGGCATACGCAAATTTGTTTGCGGTGCTTTTCGGAAGCAAGACCTTTGTGTCGTATTGTACAGCCGAAAACGATATTACGCTTCTGCCAAAGATAAAGAAAGGCGTTTTCACTGTTGGTATGGTATATGGCAGAGAGGTTAAAAAGGATGTCGCTGACCGACTTAACATTATGTATGCCAAGGATTACCGTGTTTCGCATGATGCGACTATGCTGTTCAAACTATGGAGGAAAATGGGATGCAACTAGCAGGCAAGAAGATTTTCCTTCGTAAGATGGAGCCGGAGGATTTGGATTTCCTATATTCCATTGAGAATAATTCTGATTTCTGGTATGTTAGTGAAACAAAGTCCCCATATTCGCGATGGGAACTGAAGCAGTACATAGAGAATTATTGCTACGATATTTTCACAACCAAGGAGTTGCGCATGATGATATGCAATTATGTTTCACAAAAGCCAATTGGTATTGTTGATTTATTTGAGTATCACCCGTTGCACAATCGTTGTGGTGTGGGTATAATTGTGTCGCCAGATCATAGTAGGATGGGCATTGCGACAGAGGCATTGCAATTGGTTATGGAATATGCATTTAAAACCTTGTTGGTCAAACAAATGTGGTGCATGATTGATGCAAACAACGATGTTAGCATTGCGCTTTTCGAAAAGTGCGGTTTTGTCAAAAGCGGAACTCTAAAGCAATGGAAGCAAACCGAGGATGGTTATGCTGATGTGTTTATCTATCAGTGTGTTGAGTCGTAAGGCCTTACGGCTTTGAAAAGATTTGATTATTCGTATTTCCTAAATCCGCTCGATTCAACCGTTTTTGTTTCTTCACCATCATGGATAATGAAGTAGGCTTCCATGCCGTTGATGCTTTCAACGATTTGCATTGCTTTTTCTGCTCCCATGACCATGAATGCGGTGGCGTAAGCATCGGCGCGGATGCAGTCTGGATAGACAACTGTCGCGCTAATCATCTCGTTTTCGGCAGGATAGCCTGTGAGTGGATTTATAGAATGTCCGTATTTTTTCTCGCCTTCTTCCAGAAATTTGCGGTAGTTGCCCGAGGTGTTTACTGCCATGTCGGAAAGTCGGATGACAATCTGGTTTTCGCGGTATTGGTAACCGCTGCCTTCGATGGGCTTGTCAACGCCGATTTTCCAGTTTTCGCCATTGGCGTTTTTGCCTGAGCAATAGATTTCGCCGCCAATCTCCACCAAAAAGTCGGTAATGCCTTTGCCTTTTAGAAAATCCGAAACATAATCCACTGATAGCCCTTGTGCAATGGCATTTGTAATTATTTGCACATCTGGGTCGTGCTTTATGATTTTTCCATCAGCGATTTCGATTTTGTCAAGTCCGACATGTTGTAAAAGACTATCTATTTCGTTGCTTTCGGGGATATGTTTTTCGTGGCGAACCCAACCGAAGCCCCATGCGTTGACAATAGGAGCAACGCTCACATCAAAGATTCCGTCTGTTTTTTCCCACACTTCTTTCGAAACTGTGAAAAATTCTTCTGTGAGAGCATCAAGTGAATCGGTTTCATTACGGTTAATGCGCGAAATGAGCGAGGTGCTGTCGTAGTTGGACAGTGAACGGCAGAAATTGTCGAGCAGACTGTCGATTTCCTTGTTGTAGTTCACATCGCTATGGTAAGTTATGTTGAACATTGTACCCTGTGTAGGTCCGCTGTACTTTATGTATTCGGCATTTCGATTACATGAGGCTATAAAAACTGAAATTATTGTTATGATGGATATTGTTTTGTTTTTTAACATGTTATATAAGATTTTTGATGATTAATTATGCGTTTTTGCTGTAATTTATTCGGTGTTTTTGATATGTTTTTTAGGTGTTTTTGCGGTGGCGATGTTAGCTCTTCAGGCATCCAATTGGAACGATAAATACACCATCTGGACGTTTGTAAGCAAATTTTCCACCTGTTATTATTATTAGCAAATCAGGTTCCTTGATAGGATTCTGCTTTTCTGTTTTATTGTGTTCCTTGATTAGGTCTTTCAATTCAATCAAGTGTGCTGCACCTTCCTCTATTTCATTGCTTCCCAATTTGCATTCAATCAATGCGTATTTTCCATTGTCAACATGCAGGACAATGTCTGCTTCAAGACCATATCTGTCACGGTAATAGCCAATATGTGTGTTGATGTCGGATGTGTAAGCTCGCAGGTCACGAATGCATAGTTGTTCGAAAATGAATCCAAAAGTCTTGAACTGAAGCATTAGGCTTTGTGGAGACATTTGTAATGCTGCCACAGCAACACTCGGGTCGCAAAATGTGCGTTTAGGAGTTGAACGAATTACAGCCTTGCTACGGATTGCAGGACACCAAGCATCAATATCTTGAATTACAAACAGTCGTTCCAATGCAGCAACGTATGACGAAAATGTATCCATTGTACAAGATGTATTTCCAGACGCAGTTACATCGGTGAGCAAGGTTGTCTTTTTAGCTATAGTCGAGATGTTGCGGGCATACGACTGCAATATTGTGCGTGCAAGATTCTCGTCCCGTCTAACTCCGTCAACCCTGCTTATATCTTCTTTGCATACGGTGCGAAAGTAGTCTTTGGCAACCATGAGTTTCGACTTTGTATCTTTAAGACGGAGCGTAGCTGGCCAACCGCCCCTGCATGCGGCAAATATCAAGTCTTCAATCTCCAAGTCCGAAACGGCTGCAATGTCTTGCTCAGGATTGTCAAACAACTGCATAAGACTTACCGTTCCGTTTGATTCCTTTGATTCCCAAAGGCTCATTGGTAACATTTCCATTCTCGAAATGCGACCATTGCCAGAATGTAGAATTTTGGTTTTGTCAACCGAATTTGACCCAGTTAGAATGAACTGTCCTGTCAATCCTCGTTCATCCACTGCAGTACGAACAGCATCCCAAAGCACAGGAGCGTCCTGCCACTCGTCCAATAGACGGGGGGTGTTTCCCTGCAAAAGAAGTGAAGGTCGTGTAGCTGCTGTCGATAGGTATTGTTCGCGCATGTCGGGGTTCTGCAATTTGATGACACTGCCTGCAATATGCTCTGCCGTGGTTGTTTTTCCGCACCATTTGGGTCCTTCTATCAGCACAGCACCGAATGCATTTAATCTGTCTCTTAAATTTATATCTGCTGTTCTTTCTAAATAATCCATTCTTCTATAATTTATTTTGTCGCTGCAAAAGTAGTAAAAATAAATTTATTACAAAAATTTATTAGGTGTTTTTGACGTAATTTATTCGGTGTTTTTGCGATGATTCATTAGGTGTTTTTGATGTAATTTATTTGGTGTTTTTGCGATTAGATATAGTTTCAGGTATATTTATTTTCGGTTAGTTTGAAAATTTCTATTTAGTATTCAAAAAAAATCAACGCAATTCATATAAAAGTGGTAACTTTGCACCTTAAATTATAAAATAGATTATGAGTATAATAAGTTTTTTGTCTAAGATGTTCGGTACCAAGTCGGAACGCGACTTGAAGGCACTGACACCGATACTTAACGAAGTGCTTGCACTGGAGAATGAATTTCTGGCTTTGTCGAACGATGAACTCCGCGCACGCACTCAAGAATTGAGAAAAGGCATTCACGAGCATATAAGTGGTGAAGAAAAACAGATTGCTGAATTGAGGGAAAAAGCTCAGGGCTTGGATATTTGGGAACGAGAGGAAGTGTTCAACGAGATTGATAAGATAGAGGAGAAGATCGACAAGAAAATCGAGGAACACTTGATGACTATTCTCCCACAGGCGTTCTCGATATTGAAAGAAACAGCTCGCAGGTTCAAGGACAATGCTGAGGTTGTGGTAACTGCAACCGATTTTGACCGCGATTTGGCAGCAACAAACGATTTTGTGACAATTGACCGCGACATGGCAATATGGAAGAACTCGTGGGTTGCTGGAGGAAACATGGTGACATGGGATATGGTTCACTACAATGTTCAGCTTATCGGTGGAATCGTCCTGCATCAAGGAAAGATTGCCGAAATGGCAACCGGTGAAGGTAAAACCCTTGTTGCAACTTTACCAGTATTCCTTAATGCATTGACGGGTAGGGGAGTACATGTTGTAACAGTGAACGACTACCTTGCAAAACGTGACTCTGAATGGATGGGACCGCTTTATATGTTCCACGGACTTTCTGTTGATTGCATCGACAAGCACGAACCCAATAGCGAAGCTCGTCGCAAGGCTTACGCATCAGATATTACCTTCGGTACTAACAACGAGTTCGGTTTCGACTATCTGCGTGATAACATGGCACTTTCGCCAGCCGATTTGGTTCAGCGCAAGCATAATTATGCAATCGTGGATGAGGTTGACTCGGTGCTTATCGATGATGCCCGTACGCCTTTGATTATTTCGGGTCCTACACCTAAGGGCGATGACCAGTTGTTCGATGACTTGAAACCTCAGGTTCAGCAACTTGTTGCAGCGCAGAAGGATTTGTTCAACAAGATTTTCAACGATGCAAAGAAACTTATTGCCGAGGGTAACCAAAAAGATGGCGGTTTCAAGTTGTTGCAGGCTTACAAGGCTTTGCCGAAGAACAAGGCTCTCATCAAGTTCCTTTCGGAACAAGGTATGAAGGCTTTGTTGCAGAAGACCGAAAACTTCTACATGCAGGACAACAATAAGATGATGCACCTTGCAACCGATGACTTGTATTTTGTTATCGATGAGAAACTTAACTCGGTGGATTTGACCGACAAAGGTTTCGACTTGCTTGCAAATTCGACATCCGATCCCAATTTCTTCGTAATGCCCGACATAGGCGTATCTCTTGCTGAACTTGAGAAGGAAAATCTTCCTACTCCGGAGAAATTGCAGAAAAAGGACGAAATTATCCGCGACTATTCAATAAAATCTGAGCGTATCCATACTATAAATCAGTTGCTTAAGGCTTACACCATGTTCGAAAAGGATGTGGACTATGTTATTATCGACAACAAGGTAAAGATTGTTGACGAGCAAACTGGTCGTATTATGGAAGGACGCCGCTGGTCGGATGGTTTGCATCAGGCTGTGGAATCCAAGGAAAATGTAAAGGTCGAGGCTGCAACCCAGACCTACGCAACAATTACCTTGCAGAACTATTTCAGAATGTACCACAAACTTTCGGGTATGACCGGTACTGCTGAGACAGAGGCTGGTGAATTCTGGGACATCTACAAGTTGGATGTTGTTACAATCCCGACCAACAAGCCAGTTATCCGTAACGACTACGAAGACCTTATTTACAAGACCACCAAGGAAAAATATTCCGCCGTAATTGACGAAATCGAACGTTTGGTTAAGATCGGTCGTCCTGTGCTTGTAGGTACGACTTCGGTAGAGGTTTCTGAATTGTTGAGCAAGATTCTTACCCGCAAGGGAATCAAGCACAATGTGTTGAACGCCAAGTTGCACAAGCGCGAGGCCGACATCGTTGCCGAGGCTGGTCAGTCGAGTACGGTTACCATTGCAACCAACATGGCAGGTCGTGGTACCGATATTAAGTTGTCGCCCGAAGTTCGCGAGGCTGGCGGTTTGGCAATCATTGGCACCGAGCGTCACGAGTCTCGCCGTGTTGACCGCCAGTTGCGTGGTCGTGCCGGTCGTCAGGGAGACCCGGGTTCTTCGCAGTTCTTCGTTTCGCTCGAGGACAACCTTATGCGTCTGTTCGGTTCCGACAGGATTGCATCGATTATGGATAGGATGGGACATCAGGAAGGCGAAGCAATTCAGCACTCCATGATTTCAAAGTCTATCGAGCGCGCACAGAAGAAGGTTGAGGAGAATAACTTTGGTATTCGTAAGCATTTGCTTGAATACGATGATGTTATGAATGCTCAGCGTACCGTGATTTACAAGAAGCGTCGCAATGCTTTGGATGGTGAACGTCTTGGCGCCGACATTGCAAACATGATGAACGATGTGTGCGTTTCGTTGGTTGAAGAATGCTACGGAAATTACACTTACGATGAGTTTAAGTTCGAGGTTTACAAGACTTTGGCTATTGACATTGACCTCGGCGAAGACAAATACGACAATATGTCGCGCAACGAACTTGTTGACTATCTGTACGAAACGCTTCGCGAAACTCACAAGCGCAAGGCACAGCAGATTGCAGAACAGGCATATCCGACAATCAAGTATGTATTTGAGAACAAGGGCAATATGTACAAGAACATCATCGTTCCGATTACTGATGGCGTTAAGCAGTACAATGTGGTTGTAAACTTGGAGAAGGCATACCAGACCAAGGGCGAGGAGATTGTTCACGCTTACGACAAGACCGCTGTTCTCCGCAACATTGACGAGTCGTGGAAGGAGCATTTGCGCGAGATGGACGATTTGCGTCAGTCGGTTCGTGCCGCATCATACGAGCAGAAGGACCCGTTGTTGATTTACAAACTTGAATCGTACAATATCTTCAAGGAAATGCTTGACAAGACCAACCGTTCAATCATTTCGATATTGATGAAAGCATACATTCCGATGTCGAATCCTGATGAGGTTAAGGAAGCCCGTCAGCCACGCCAGAGATTGGATACCAGCCGTATGCGCACAGGTCGTGAGGAAGTCGGCGGCAACCGTCCGCAGTACAACGATCCGAGTGCAGGTAAACAGAAGAACGAGCCAGTCCGCGTTGAGAAGAAGGTTGGCAGAAACGACCCGTGTCCTTGCGGTAGCGGCAAGAAGTTCAAGAATTGCCACGGCGCAATGATGGGAGAAGAATAATTGAAAATCCGTAGCGACGTTGCGTGCAACGTCAAAAAATAGTGTATAATAATATATGGTGATGCGTAATCCGTGTCACCATTTTTTTGTTTGCATTCAAAATAAATTTTGCCGTTTCGTTTCCTTTTCCTATTTTTGCCCTCGGTTTGGTTCGCCAAGCCGCATATATTTGATTAACGAAGCGTTATGCTCGTCTTGTTAGTAGAAACGTGAGAAATTTCTAAAGACAGCAAGAGAGTGTAAGGGTTCGCGCTTATAGCGTGGGCTGTTTGCAACTTTTCCTGTCAATGGTAATTCTCACGACCTCTACTAAGAGAAGTGGTATATCAGCGCCACGCTTCCTTTGTATAATTGCCTATGAGGTGCTGGTGGGCGTAAATGAATAGTTTTGAATGAGTTTGAACGCTTTTGGTACAACAAAATATAGCGTGAACCAACTTGAATCAATATGGCACAACTTGAACCAAATGAGTTGTTTGTCAGTAAGTTATCTTTGCGAGCGAATATTTTTCTTAATTAATAATTTAAAAACTTATCAAAATGAAGAAATTAGTTTTAAAAAGAGGTTTGATTATGGCAGTGGTAGCCGTATGTTTCGCATTTACTTCATGTGGAGGTAATAGCATATTTGGGGGTAAATCATGGGACACGATTGCTGATGTGCAAAAGAACATTGATGGAACCGTTTGGACATATACACAGCCTAATGATATTTGGACAAAATTGGAGTTTAAGAATGGCAAGTGCTATGTATATCATTCAAACAGAAATAAAGGTTCGTGGGGAGATCCCTATTGTGATGATTATGAAATAAATGAGGTTGTAAAAAAACAAACTTCTGAAAAAAATGTAGTTGTTTCAATAGGAAAGGATTATTATGTTAGAAGTTATACTTCTACATATATGTTTGGAGATCTTCCTAATTATGGAGAGCGTGCAGAATATACCCTTTCTCCTAAAGAAGAAATACTTTATACTGCAAGTGGTTCTCCTCTTTCTGTTCATCCAGAAGATTATAAATGGTAAACAATAAAATTTATTAATCTGTAAAAGTTATAAAAATGGCAACAAATTTAATGAAAACTGTATTTATTATGGCTGTTTTAGCCTTGTGTGTAATGTGCTATTCGTGCGGACCTGATGTTTCTGTTTCGGGAAGTGTTGACGGTCATGATTATGTAGATTTGGGACTTCCTAGTGGTATTTTATGGGCGACATGCAATGTAGGTGCTAGCACTCCCGAGGGTAGCGGTAGCCAGTATGCTTGGGGAGAAACCGAACCAAAGGAATCCTATAAATGGGAGAATTATCGTTATAAGGAAGGAGAAGTATATAGAGATTTTACATTGATATATGTAAGATTGATAAAGTATTGCAATAACTCAAGCTACGGCAACAACGGCTACACGGACAATCTCACAACTTTGGAAGCCGACGACGATGCTGCCACCGCTAACTGGGGCAGTGGCTGGCGTATGCCGACTAAAGCCGAATTCGAGGAACTGATGAACAAGTGTAGCTGGAAATGGTCAGATTATGGCTACAAGGTAATCGGACCTAATGGAAACTCTATCTTCCTACCAGCTGAGGGATACCGTTACGACAGTGACCTTGGTCGTAAAGCAGACTATGCTCCATACTGGTCGTCGTCGCTCGATTCTGAATTTCCTAGCTCGGCGATGATGTTCGGCATCGGTAAGGGCGGCTATTTTCACAAGGGCTATTACATGAACTACCTTGACCGTAGTTGTGGGTTAGCTGTACGTCCAGTATGTTCTGGCAAAAGCAGTGGCGGAACAAGTTCTGTGCAAGCGAAAGAACAGAAACCAAGAAAGAGTGAAAAAGAATTGAAACAGGAAGCAGAAGATTTTGTTTTGGAATGCTATAAGAAAAGCTATGAATATTATAAAGGGTCAGAAATTAATTATTCTGCCGACTTGGAGCGAGCACGTAAAAATTGGAAAAATATAAGTGCTGACGATTGTGATAGGGCTGAAGATATTTTTTATGATAGGGAATACGATGATGGATGTGGGTCTTGGTGCGACCAAACTAATCGAAAGTACAATGTTGAAGATGTTACTTTAGTAAATGACAATACCATTAAAGTTTGTGTTAGGTATTCTTATAGCGTGTATAGTGCTTACGATGACCAAGAATTTATTGCCAATGTAAAGCATAAAGATGAGTTTACTATTATAAAGGAGAATGGTGATTGGGTTATAGATGATTTGGTCAGGGATGGTGTTTCTTCAAAGGATGCCTATAGACGGAATGATAAAAAATTTGGCAGAGACAAATGCTAATACAATAACTGTTATAAATAGATGATTGCAGCAGTCGGCAATAGTCGGCTGCTTTTTTTTTGATATAATTGCGAGATTTAAGTTAATGTATATTGGTATAATGTATTTGTAATGAATGTGTTATGTTTGTTCTGTTGTGAGTAATATAGTGCGATAAGTGTCTTGTAAAACATAGTTATCGCACTAATAAAATAATCTTGTCGTGTCGGATTTGTACTCCGACACGCTTGAATATCAGCATTTGTAATGCGTAAATATTTACGGTAATGGTCGGCTGCTTTTTTTGTAATTGACGTATCTTCGCTTGAAAAGAAGTACCATGAGTGTGTTCCTTTATTGAAAAAAATGTGTATTTTTGCATAAATTTATGGATTGTATGGACAGGTTGAAAATGATAGATGGTATTCGCGACTTGGGATTAAGCGTGTTGCCGGCAGGTGCAAAACTTGTCCTTTTCGGCTCGCAAGCTCGTAACGATGCTCGCTCCGATTCTGACTGGGACTTGTTGATTTTGATTGATGGACAAAAGGTTTCAAAAGCTGATTTTGAGAATTATGCATATCCTTTTATTGAATGGGGATGGGATGTAAACGCCGAGATTAATCCTTTAATTTACACATATTCCGACTGGAAAAAACGTTCAATTACACCATTTTACAAGAATATAGCCGAGGAGGGCGTTGTGTTATGCAGCAGAACGAACAGGAAAGAGCTGATTTAGTAAAGTACCGTATCGAAAAGGCAGCAACTGTTTTTAATGAGGCAAAAGATTGTGCGGAATTAAAACATTGGTCTTTGGCTGCAAATAGGTTGTATTATTCTGTGTTTCATGCAATATCAGCATTGTTGTTGAAAGAAGGCATTTCTGTCAAGACTCATAGTGGTATAACTACAGTATTTGGACAAAAGTTTGTAAAGGAAGGTGTTTTTTCAAAAGAAGATTCGGTTCTGATTATGCACCTGAAAGAAATGCGGAATACTGGCGATTATGATGATTTTATGGATTGGGAAAAAGAAGATGTCCTTCCGTATTTTGAGGAGGTGGAAAGATTTCTTTCAAAGGTAAACGACATAATTTGATTTGCGCATAGCTTTCCATATTTATATCTTATCGTGTCGGGTTTACAGCCTTCTGGCAGTGAGATAAAGTTTGTGCTCCGAAGCGGTTGAATATCAGCATTTGTAGTGCGTAAATAAAAGAAAATACAGACAATTTATGTTGCAATTCCACCATTCAGATCCTGAAACAAGTTCAGGATGACGGAATGGTGGGATTACAGCAGTCGGCAAAAGACAGCTGCTGTTTTTGTAATTATGATTGTTTTTCCAATGTCATTATTGTTATTATCTTTGCGAAAAATTGGAAATTTATTCTTATGGACAAAAGAAGTTTGGTTTTAAAAGTTGCTCTTTTCCTAATATTAACATTGGCAGTTGGCGGTTGCGACTTGTTTGATATAAAGACATATACTGTTACATTTGAGCCTAATGGCGGAACAGGAACAATGCCTTCGCAGACATTTGTTGATGGTGTGAAAAAATCCTTGTCGCCAAATGAATTTACCCGTGAAAACTACAATTTTTCGGGTTGGAATACAATGTCGGACAATACAGGCACATCATACGCCGACTGCGAGGAAATATCATTGACCGCCGACGTGACTCTGTATGCGCAGTGGACATACGCAAGTTCATCTAGCGGTTCGGGTGGTCAATCTGGAGGTTCTGGCGGTTCTTCGGGCGGTAGCAACCCTAATCCAGAACCACCGACAAGTCATGAATGGGTTGACCTTGGATTGCCAAGTGGTACGCTATGGGCTACATGCAATGTGGGTGCAACCAGACCAGAGGATTATGGAAAATACTTCGCTTGGGGTGAAACTTCGCAAAAAAGCAGTTACAGATGGTCCACATATCAGCTCAGTCATAGTTGCGATGTCAATCTGCTAAAATATTGTCCAAGCTCCGAATTTGGTTATAATGATTACGAGGATGAACTCGTCACTTTGGAGGCTGTGGATGATGCTGCTACAGTTTGCTGGGGAAGCGAATGGAGAACTCCTACCAAACGCGAAATATGGGAACTTATAGAAAATTGTACATTTTCATGGACATTCAGCAATGGAGTTAAAGGCGGACTTTTCACAGGGCCCAATGGCAGAACAATATTTTTGCCTGGAGCAGGAGAATTTTCGGATGAAACTTGTGGCGCATATAGTCCGTTTAATGGCTATTATTGGTCGAACCATCTGTATGAATCGTGGCCGCCTGATGCTTATTATTTGAAAATAGATAGCGACGGACCTGTTAGGGAAAACGCACACCGTTACTATGGAATGTCCATTCGTCCTGTTCGCGCACAATGATTTTGGACATTAATGATTAACGGCAGTCGGCGAAAGTCGGCTGTTTTTTTCCTAAAAAGATTTATCTTAGTTTTATAAAGCAAAAAATATTATGAAATCAAACGAATTGGTTGCCTCCAATGTTATTCGCTACAAAGCTCATTATCTGGTAGAATCGGAATGGATTGACGAAAATTCTGTCAGCAACGACTATGACTACGACAGCAAAGAAGGTGTTATTGTCTTGAAAGATGGCGTTATGGAGATTGGGAATGGTGCTTTTACGGAAAGTTTTGACATAGTTTCCGTTGAAATTCCAAATATGATTACAACAATCGGAATGGGTGCGTTTGCGTATTCGTTGATATCGTCCGTGGTTATTCCTAATTCGGTGACGGAAATCTGCGAAGGAGCATTTAACGGTTGCGATGAATTGAAGTCAATATATATTCCCGCATCGGTGGAACGAATTGGTATAGAAGCATTCCTGAATTGCTCAAAGTTGAATTCTATTGAAGTGGA
Organism: Bacteroidales bacterium; assembly: GCA_017551515.1. Taxonomy (GTDB): domain Bacteria; phylum Bacteroidota; class Bacteroidia; order Bacteroidales; family ML635J-15; genus Bact-19. The sequence goes on from JAFZLK010000047.1 coordinate 55,876, forward strand.
CAAATCGAATCTCGTTTACGACTCGCGCGAAAATTGCAATGCAATAATCGAGACCAAAACAAACAAGCTCCTTTTCGGTTGTAAAAACGCTTTCATTCCAAATTCCATCACTGAAATTGAAGACGGTGCATTCTATTATTGCGAAGGCTTGAAGTCTATCGTTATACCTGACTCAGTCAGAAGGATAGGGGAATGTGCATTTTATGCTTGTTATGGACTGAAATCTATTGTTATACCGTCATCGGTAACAAGAATTGGCGATGGCGCTTTTTATGAATGTTGCATGCTGGATTCGATTGAGGTTGATCCGAATAATGTTGTTTACGACTCGCGCCAAAACTGCAACGCTATAATCGCAACAAGGACGAATGAACTGATTGCAGGCTGTGTCAATTCGTTTATACCTGATGGCATTACGAAGGTTGCTGTAGGCGCTTTCGGTGGTTGCGATAGACTTACGACAATTGAAATTCCAAAATCGGTTGAGAGGATAGGTGAAAATGCTTTTTGCTCTTGCTATAGCCTTACGGATGTGAAAATCTTAGGCGATTTGACAGAAATTGCCGATGGCGCATTTACCAAATGCGGCGAGTTGAGAAATTCGAATTTCCCCGAATCGTTGAGGAGAATAGGAGTTTCTGCATTTTATGATTGCAATAACTTGCTGTACTTGAGCATATCGCGATATGTGGAAGAAATTGGCGAGGATGCATTTATGGGTTGTGGCAGTCTGAAATCCATTGTAGTTGACGACCGTAATCCATACTACGACTCTCGCGAAAACTGCAATGCGCTAATTGAAACGCAGACCAACATTCTTCTGGCAGGTAGCGAAAATACTGTAATTCCAGATTCTGTGGTGGAAATTGCCAGCGGTGCCTTTATGAAATGCTGTGGATTGAAAACGATAACTATTCCCGATTCGGTTACTAAAATCGGTGAAATGGCATTTTATAATTGCGAAGGACTCACATCGCTAGTAATTCCATATTCTGTAACCAAAATCGGACAGGATGCCTTTAACGATTGCTATGGACTGACTTCGTTGTCACTTTCCAACTCGCTGACAGAAATCAGCGACAATTTGTTCTGGCAGTGCAAAGGACTTAAATCTGTGGTTATTCCAGATTCCGTGAAGAGGATAGGCAAGACGGCATTCTGGTGTTGTACAGGGCTTGAAACTGTAATTATTCCATATTCCGTGACCGAAATTGGCGAAGATGCTTTTGCTGAGTGTGATGCTCTCAGCGCGATTGTAATCCCAAGAGGAATGACATATTTGTTCAAGGAAATGCTGGACGAAAAATTGTGGGATAAACTGGTGGAGATGTAGCACGGTGTTACAGTTCAGCATTGGTTGCTGACAAATCTTCATATAGAGCTACTGGACCGAGTTGCCATAGTTTTGTCTTTTCCGATTCTAATCTGCGATATGTGTCCGATGCGTATATTTCGTTTATCGCATCAGATATTTCAATGTGCTTTTCTTCCGACATTATTTCAGCAACGCGACTGATTTTTGATGGAAGAAAGAGATATAAATTTTCCTGTGTTACATTCAAGTTCATAGTGTAATCTCCGTTGCTTTGGCAAAAGTTAATGATTGTAGCGCCGTATCAGTATGGAAAAGATATTGGTCAACTAACTTGTATGTTTTCAGTTCTTTAATTAGTTCTAGTTTGTCAAGTACACCGCCTTCGTATAGGGCAAAAGCCGCGTAAACCTTGTCGTTGGCAACTGGACCATAAACAATATCATAATTGTGCTTAAAACCTTTTACGGTTCGATTTCGCATTACAAAGTCAACCCATTCTTCTGTCGGTTCATTGAATATTAGAGAATTAAACCTTTTTAATGCAGATTCATCAAACTCATATACATTGACATAACCTATGGTTGCTTTGTGTTCATCCATTTTTCTTTTTACCCAGTCTTCTGCTTGTTCGTATGATGTAGTCGCATAAAATCCTTTTCCGTAATCAAGCGTATGTGTGACTTCTCGAATTTCAGGATTACATATTTTCACTATGCTTCCGTGATACACCTTCATTTTATTGCTTCCTTTCTAATATTTATAAATTCGTCAATGTCTTCAATTAACCACTGCCGGCTTTGCGTGTGTAGAGGTTCGAATTGTTCTTCAAGATATTTTAGAACGCCATACTTATTAAAAGTATTTGCGACTTCATATCCTGACATTTTTTTTGCATCCTTGTATTGTTCAATACAAAAGGAAAGGAAGTAGGCAATATCTAATTTCCTATTATTCATAGTCGTGGCAAATATACTGTAATTTTTGCATCGAGCATATACGGTTAACAAATATTTTTCTTCCCAATTTCCGAATTCCGAAAATTGTCTTAATTTTGCGGTCCGGTAGGATGATTGCATTTTGTGGTCATTCTGTCTGACGATGAGTGCGGAAAACTATTGGCGTTCATCGTGTTCTAAAAATAATTTTATGGATAACAAAATAAGACTCTATTCAGAAATAGGCAAACTGAATGCTGTCCTTCTGCATCGTCCGGGAATCGAAATCGAACGAATGACTCCCGAAAATGCTCACGAGGCGTTGTACAGCGATATTCTTAACAAACGCATTGTAGATAACGAATACGCAAATTTCGAGGGCGTACTTTCTAAGTGGACAAAAACCTATCAGGTTGTTGATTTGCTCGCAGAAGTCATTAAGGATAAGGTAGTTAAGAAAAGCCTTGTTGAGACTTCTTGTCGTATGGATGGCTGTGAATTTCTCTGCGATGAACTTTTGTCGCACGACGAAAAGACTTTGGCTCGCGAACTTGTTGAAGGCTTTGAATATAGGAGAGGAGTTGACCCTGCAAAATACGAGGAAGAACGCTTCATTCTCAAGCCGTTGTACAATTTGTTTTTCACTCGCGATGCTGCATCATCGGTTTACGACTTGCTGCTGATGAACTCCATGTCGTTCAAGGTTCGCCAGCGTGAAAACATAATCTACCGTGCAATTTTCGAGAATTATTTCGGATGCGAGTCGATAAATGCTGCAGAATGGGAGGCTTCCGCTCGTACAGAAGGTGGTGATGTGCTTATTGCTCGCGATGATACATTGTTTATTGGTAATGGCATCAGAACCAATAAGAAAGGAATAGAGTTTCTTGCACAATACTTTGGATCGCGTAAGCCCAAATTCAACATTCTTGTTCAGGAATTGCCCGAAACTCCAGAGTCGTTCATACACTTGGACATGGTGTTTACTTTCCTCGATCGTGACCGTTGCATGATGTACGAACCGCTTATCCGCAAAAATGCAAAGTATTCGCACTTGCAGACTACTCATATTGAAATAGATAACGGAAAAATTACATATCATCAGAAGTCTAATTTCCTGCAAGGAGCAAAAGATTTGGGCTTCGATCTTAATCCTGTAGTTTGCGGTGGCGATGATCCATGGATTCAACAGCGCGAACAGTGGCATAGTGGAGCAAACTTCTTCGCATTGGGCGAAGGCAAGATTATTGGTTACGAGCGCAACTGGAAGACCATTGAAGCCTTGGATAAGGCTGGTTTTTCGGTGCTTAAGGCAGCCGATGTCTGCAAAGGGTTGGTTGATATGCACGACTATGAAAAGTTTGTCGTAACCTTCTCTGGTATCGAGCTTCCGCGTGGTGGTGGTGGTGCAAGGTGCATGACCATGCCGATAAATAGGGAAAAGGTGGATTGGTAAAACGTCTCGCAGGCTGGCGTGATGTTTTTGCTTTCCCTGGCGTTAATGCCTTTAACGGCCTTAAGGCATGCCAAGGGAAGCAAAAAAACAGCCTGCAATTCTTCTATCAAACCACAGAAACTTTTCCTTTTTTCTTTCAACTTTTCCCGTCCAAAACGGTTAATAACTATCTTTAAAAACTTCGTTTTTCCGTTGGAAAATTGTTACCTTTGCACACGTTTTTAGAAAATAAATAAATTTTATGGCAGAAGATAAAGAGTTGGAACAGAATGCTGTTGCAAACGCTGGACAGTCTGGTGCAGATTATTCTGCGAATAGCATTCAGGTTCTTGAAGGCTTGGAGGCAGTGCGTAAACGTCCGGCTATGTACATCGGCGATATTAGCGAGAAAGGTCTCCACCATTTGGTTTACGAAGTTGTTGATAACTCCATCGATGAAGCGATGGCAGGATATTGCACCGAAATTTATGTGCGCATAGGAAAGGACAATTCGATACTTGTAAGAGATAACGGTCGTGGTATTCCAGTAGGAATGCATGAAAAAGAGCACAAGTCGGCTCTAGAAGTCGTTATGACAGTTCTTCACGCAGGCGGTAAGTTCGACAAGGGTTCGTACAAGGTTTCTGGCGGTCTGCACGGCGTAGGTGTTTCCTGCGTTAACGCATTGTCGAAGAAACTCATCGCTACCGTTTGCCGCGAAGGCAAGATGTACCGTCAGGAATACGCCTACGGAAAGCCTATGACTCAGGTTGAAGTTATCGGCGATTCGGACAAGACTGGTACTCAGGTGGAATTCTGGCCAGATGATACGATTTTCACCGTCACCGAATACAAGTACGATATCCTTGAAACCCGCATCCGCGACTTGTCGTACCTGAACAAGGGCATTAGGCTTGTTCTTGAGGACGAAAGGTCAAAGGACGAGAACGGCGAAAATCTCCGTAAGGAATTCTATTCGGAACACGGCTTGAGCGAATTCGTTGAATATCTGGACGAAGGTCGTGAAAAACTCACAGGCAGTGTTATCCACACTTCGACAGTAAAGAACGGCGTACCTGTTGAAATCGCACTTCAGTACAACAACGAATATACAGAAAATCTTCATTCTTTCGTCAACAATATCAACACGATAGAAGGTGGTACACACTTGACTGGTTTCCGTCGTGGTTTGACAAGAACTTTGAAGAACTACGCCGAGACATCAGGAATGTTGGCAAAGGCAAAGGTTGAAATCAATGGTGATGACTTCCGCGAAGGTCTTACCGCTGTTATTTCGGTTAAGGTTGCCGAACCTCAGTTTGAAGGACAGACAAAGACCAAACTCGGTAATAGTGATATAATAGGTGTAGTTGACCAGGCTGTAAGCGAAATGTTGAGCAATTACCTCGAGGAAAATCCAAACGAGGCAAAGGCAATCGTTGACAAGGTTGTCCTTGCTGCTCAGGCTCGTATTGCTGCTCGCAAGGCTCGTGAGCAGGTTCAGCGCAAGAATGTGATGACAGGTGCAGGGCTTCCTGGCAAGTTGGCCGACTGCTCCGACCGTGACCCAGAAAAGTGCGAACTTTTCCTCGTCGAGGGTGATTCTGCAGGCGGTACGGCAAAGCAGGGTAGGGACAAGAACTTCCAAGCCATCCTTCCGTTGCGCGGTAAGATTCTGAACGTTGAAAAGGCTATGCCTCACCGTGTTCTCGATAGCGAAGAAATCAAGAACATTTATTCGGCTCTCGGCGTAACTATCGGAACTGCTGAGGACAGCAAGGCATTGAATCTCGAAAAGCTTCGTTATCACAAGATTATCATCATGGCCGATGCCGATGTCGATGGTCGCCACATTGCAACATTGATTATGACATTCTTCTTCCGCTATATGCGTCCGATTATTGAAAAGGGATACCTATATATAGCTATGCCTCCGCTGTACCTTGTTAAGAAGGGTAATGTCGGAAAGTATGCTTGGACAGAAGAGGAGCGAATTGCTTTGGTGAACGAAATGGGCAAGGGTAGCGAATCGGGCTTGAAGGTTCAGCGTTACAAAGGTCTTGGTGAAATGAACGATGACCAGCTTTGGGAGACCACTATGGACCCGAACGGCAGAACCGTAAAGCAGGTTTCGATAGAAAACGCCAGCGAAGCCGACAGAATCTTCTCGATGCTTATGGGCGATGAAGTTGGTCCGCGTCGTGAATTCATAGAGGCTCACGCAACGTATGCCAACATTGATGCATAAAATTGTGTTATATAACAACTAAAAAAGCGATTGTAATTGATTTAAAAGAATATAAATTTGCGATTTTAAAATTTAATAAAACAGAAATGAGTGAGATGCAAAAGAAAGTGGTCGAACGCGATGAAGTAGTAATAAAATTCGCAGGCGATTCTGGCGATGGAATGCAGTTGACCGGAACGCAATTTTCAGATGCTTCAGCTTCGTTTGGAAACGAACTGTTGACATTCCCCGATTATCCAGCCGAAATCCGCGCCCCTCAGGGAACGGTTGCTGGTGTTTCAGGTTTTCAGGTTCATATCGGAAACAAGGAAGTGCAAACCCCTGGCGATTTGGCTGATGTGCTGATTGCTATGAATCCTGCCGCCTTGAAAACCAATATGAAATGGGTGAAATCTGGTGCTACAATTATAATTGACATAGACAATTTCGATAACAAGCACTATAAGAAGGCTGGTTATGTTGAAGATCCGCTTGGTGACGGTTCGCTTGACGGTTATGCACTGATAAAGGCTCCTATAACTTCTTTGTCAAGGTCAACCGTTAACGCCCTCAATTTGGGAATTGATGTTAAGACAGCCGACAAGACTCGTAACCAGTTCGTTATGGGTATTCTTATGTGGTTGTTCGACAGGGACTTGAAACAAGGTGAAGAATTTATTGCACAGAAGTTTGCAAAGAAGCCAAACTTGATTCAGCCGAATCAGGCTGTTCTTCGTGCTGGTTACAGCTACGCTGAAACTGTTGAGGCTATCGCAACGCAGTTCCATGTAAATCCTGTAAAGGGCAAGAAGGGTACTTTCAGACAGATAACAGGAAATCAGGCTACTGCTTGGGGTTTGATGGCTGGTGCTGAAAAGGCTGGCTTGAAACTCTTCCTCGGTTCGTATCCTATTACTCCTGCATCGGAGATTTTGCACGAGTTGAGCAAACATAAACATTTGGGTGTCAAGACTTTCCAGGCAGAAGACGAAATCGCGGGTATTTGTACTGCAATAGGTGCAAGTTTCGGTGGAAATTTAGGTATGACAACGACTTCCGGTCCTGGCTTGTCGCTTAAGACCGAGGCTATGGGCTTGGCTGTCATTACCGAATTGCCTTTGGTTATCGTTGATGTTCAGCGTGGTGGTCCTTCGACTGGTTTGCCAACCAAGACCGAACAGAGCGACTTGCTTCAGGCAATCCACGGTCGTCACGGCGAATCTCCAATGCCGGTAATCGCTGCTTCAACTCCGGGCAACTGCTTCAACTACGCTTACGAAGCTTGCAAGATTGCTGTTGAACACATGACACCAATTATCCTTCTTACCGACGGCTATTTGGCAAACGGTACAGAATTGTGGGAAATCCCCAACTACGAAGCTATGCCGAAGATTGTTCCTCCGTTTGTCAAGGACAACGATCCCGACTATCAGCCGTACAAGCGTGATGCTGAAAAGCTGAACCGCAGATGGGCATTGCCGGGACAAAAGGGCTTGGAACACAGAATTGGCGGTCTTGAAAAATCTGACATTTACGGTGAAGTTTCACACGACCCGTACAACCATCAGGTTATGACAGACTACAGGGCTGAGAAGGTAAAACGAATCGCAAATTTCATCCCGGAGCAGAAGATTATCGGAAATCAGGACGGTGGCGAACTCCTCGTTATCGGCTGGGGCGGTACTTTCGGTGCTTTGAATATGGCAGTCAAAGAATTGAGGGAAGAAGGTTATGATGTAAGTCTTGCTCATTTCAACTACATTTTCCCGTTGCCAAAGAATACCGAAGATGTTCTGAAGAAATTCAAGAAGCGCGTTGTTTGCGAATTGAACCTCGGTCAGTTTGCTGACTACCTGCGTACTCAATATCCGCAGTATCCTTACGAACAGTACAATAAGGTACAGGGATTGCCATTCTTTATTGGCGAATTGAAAGATAAATTTAAACAAATGTTAGAAAAATAGTAGTTATGGAAGAAGTACAGAAACTTACAAGAGAAGACTTTCAGACCGATAAGCCGGTTAAATGGTGTGCCGGTTGTGGTAGTTATTCAATATTGGCAGCAGTGCAGAACGCTCTTCCCCAGTTAGGAATTCCAAAGGAGAAAATAGTGTTCGTATCGGGTATTGGCTGCTCGTCACGATTCCCGTACTATATGAAGACTTACGGCTTCCATACTTTGCACGGAAGAGGTGCTGCTATTGCATCTGGACTAAAGTCGGCTCGTCCCGACCTCAACGTTTGGCTTGCTACCGGTGACGGCGACTCGATGGCTATTGGTGGAAATCACTTCATTCACTTGATTCGTAGAAATATCGACATCAATGTGTTGGTTTTCAATAACAAGATTTACGGCTTGACAAAAGGTCAGTATTCACCGACTACGCCATACGGTTCGATTACAAAGTCGTCACCAGATGGTACAATCGAAAATCCTTTCCGTCCGGGCGAACTCGTAATTGGTGCAGAAGGCAATTTCTTCGCAAGGGTTATCGACAAGGAGCCGCGTGGAATGGAGAAGGTTATGATTGATGCAGCAAACCACAAGGGAACTTCAATTATCGAAGTGCTTCAGAACTGCGTGATTTTCAACGACCATATTCACGAAAGCATTGTCGGTAAGGATGTTCGCGACGATAGGATTATTATGCTTGAACACGGCAAACCAATGATTTTCGGCAAGGAGCGCAACAAAGGTCTTGTCATCGACGGTCAGGACTTGAAGGTGGTTACAATTGGCGAAAACGGTATTACCGAAAAAGACATTCTTGTTCACGATATGACAACCAAGAATCCTAACATTCACTATATGCTGGCAAGAATGACCTATCCGACACATCCGTTGGCTATCGGTGTTATCCGTTGCGTTGAGGATGCGACCTACGAAACCGTATTGCAGGCACAGGTTGACAATGCAGTTGCAAACACCAAGATCAAGACTGTTGACCAGTTGCTTCACAGCGGTCAGATATTTGAGATAAAATAATTTTTTTCATAATAATTGATTTATATTTTCCCCGAGACATTTGTTTCGGGGTTTTTTATGCAATTAAGTTATCAATTCCATATTGGCAATACCGAAAAAAAAGACACCGACTTTCGCCGATGTCTTTTCCTTACTTACTAAACATATCATTATTTTCTTTTTTTCTTCATTTCTTCCTGTTGTCTTTTCGAGGCTTCTTCAAGACGTTGCAACCATTTAGATTTCTTCTTTGGCTTGTTTTTGTTGGCTTCCATTTGTGCAAGAAGCTTTTCCTCGTTTACAACAAAACGCTGTATTATCCATGTCTGCAAGATGCTGAAAAGGTTGGCAAGCAGGTAGTAGTAGCTCAAACCTGACGAATACTTGTTGAACCACAATAACATAAGCACTGGCATCATATACATCATAACCTTCATGCCTGGCATCGAATTGCTAGGATTCTGACTGCTTGTCATCTTTTGCTGTACAAACATTGAAATTGCCATCAGTAATGCAAATAAACTGACATGATTTCCATAAATCGAAGAAATTATAGGTATGTTGGTGCTCCATTCCAGTATCGCGTCATACGATGAAAGGTCAGAAGCCCAAAGGAATGACTGCTGACGCAATTCGATTGAAGCAGGGAAGAAGCGGAACATTGCAATAAGTATCGGGAACTGTAGCAATAGAGGCAGACAACCGCCCATAGGACTTACGCCCGCTTTCTGGTATAGGCTCATCTGTGCCTGCTGGCGTTCCATTTCCTTGCCTTTCGGGTACTTTGCTGCAATTTCATCAAGCTGTGGTTTAAGTACACGCATCTTGGCTGTTGACATATACGACTTGTATGTCAACGGGAAAAGGACAATCTTGATTATGATTGTCATAAGCAGGATTATAATGCCGTAATTGGCTATTCCGCGACCAAGCAAATTGAACATTGGAATAATAGCGTATTTGTTTACCCAGCCAAAAATACCCCAACCAAGCGGAATGACATTTTCCATTGCCATGTCGTAGTCCTTGAGCAACGAATATTTGTTTGGTCCAAAATAAAAGCTAAATTCCTTTGAAACTTTTTGCTCGTCGGGAATGTCGAGGAAAGCGTCAGACTTGAATGTTTTCAACGTTCTTGGATGTTCTTTTTCGTCAAGTTTTACCAACGAAATCTTCGGGTCGCCCAAAGCATTATCCTTGGAAATCAGAATAGAGGAGAAGAACTGTTGCTTGTAAGCAATCCATTGTGCGCTACCTTTGGTCTCGTAATTGTCGGCATCTTTTACTTCGCTAAGATTTTCAATTTCCTCGTCCGACATGCGCATAAACACTGTCGTGTTGTTCGATTCCCAGTCGCGGCCTCTTTCAAGAGCTAGCACATCGACATACCACTGCATTTTGGTACTTGTATTATCCTTCATTTCGTCCTTCAGACCGACAATATTCAGGTTGAAGTCGAGCATGTAGTCGTCAGGATGAATAATGTAGTTGTACTCAATGTATTTGCCTGCATCGGCAGTCAGTCGCATGATGAAATTCAGACTATCTTCACTGACCTTTATAGTGTCAGAAGGAGTTTTTCCATCTGAAAACATCGGTTCAAAATACATATTGTTGGTTACCAGTGGTTTGCCATTTACTGATAGTACAATGCCAAATGTGGAGTTTTCGTCGTTCTCGAACAAAACAAGCGGTTCTTGATTGAAAGTTACATAGTCTTTCAGTTCTACGGAATAAATCTTTCCTCCTTTGTTCAGAAACTTGATTATCATCTTGTTGTTCTCGACAACCGTATATTTATTCTCTCCAGTTACCGACTTCGCAAAAATTCCATAATCGTTGCGGAGCTTTGCATTCTTAATTGAATCTAACTGCTCGGGACTCAGAGAGTCTGCCATTTCCGCGGCTTCCTTTTCTGCTTTTTCGGCTTCTTCCTTAAGCAGTTCGGCAGCTACTTTAGCTTCTTCTTCCTTTACCATTTGCTCATGGGCTATGGAATCCTGTATGCGCTGACGCTCAGCAATTTCCTCCTTGCTAGGACGCGAGAGGAACATGTAGCCAATCAGCAGTACGCTTATGATTACCAGCCCAATGATTGTGTTTTTATCCATATATTATTTCTTATTGTCAATAGTTGCTTTTACAAAACTTACAAATAATGGGTGCGGATTGAGTACAGTACTCTTGTACTCTGGATGGAACTGTACGCCTACAAACCACTTATGTTTTGGAATTTCAACGATTTCCACCAAGTTTGTCTGCGGATTGATACCAGTCGCTATCATTCCTTCTGCTTCAAACTTTTCCTTGTACGAACTGTTGAACTCGTAGCGATGACGATGGCGTTCCTCGATTTCGGCGCTTCCGTATGCTTCGTAAGCCTTTGAACCTTCTGCAAGTATGCACGGATATGCACCAAGTCGCATTGTGCCGCCCTTTTCGGTGACAAGTTTTTGTTCTTCCATAAGGTTGATGACAGGATTTGCACATTTTTCATCCATTTCCAACGAGTTGGCATCAACAAGACCAAGCACATTTCTTGCGAATTCGATGACAGCGCACTGCATACCGAGGCAAATTCCAAGGAATGGAATATCGTTTTCTCTTGCATAGCGAACTGCGGCAATCTTGCCTTCAATACCACGATTACCAAATCCAGGAGCGACAAGCATTCCATCGATTCCAGCAAACAGAGATTCGCAATTGTCCTTAGTTACCGTTTCGGCATTTATATAAGTCACATTTACATCGGCATCGTTTGCTGCACCTGCATGGATAAACGATTCATTTATAGACTTGTAAGCATCTTTCAACTCAACATATTTTCCGACAAGGGCAATCTTTACATGGTGCTTTGGATTTTTGTATCTATCCAAGAACGAACGCCAAGGAAGCAGTTCCGGACGAGGACCTAATTCTAGTCCAAGTTGTGTGAGAACAATTTCGTCAAGACCTTCTTTCTGCATTTCAAGCGGTACTTCATATATTGTACTGCAATCTCTTGATTCAATGACAGCTCCTAGTTGAACGTTACAGAAGTTTGCCACCTTGTTCTTTATGTCTGGACGAAGTTTATGCTCGGTTCTAAGCACAAGCACATCTGGCTGAACACCAGCTTCCTGTAAAGCCTTTACAGAGTGCTGTGTGGGCTTTGTCTTTAGTTCTCCACAAGCTGCCAAATAGGGGACTAGTGTCAAATGTATGCTGACGCAACGATTCTTAAGTTCCCACTTTAACTGACGCACAGCTTCGATGTACGAAAGAGATTCGATGTCACCTACAGTTCCTCCTATTTCTGTAATTACGAAGTCATAGTTGCCGTTGGTCCCCAACAGTTTGATTCTACGTTTGATTTCATCGGTAATGTGCGGAATAATTTGCACCGTCTTGCCTAAATAGTCGCCACGACGTTCCTTCTCGATGACAGTCTTGTATATTCTGCCTGTTGTGACATTATTGGCTTGCGACATGCGAACATTCAAGAAGCGCTCGTAGTGTCCGAGGTCAAGGTCGGTTTCAGCGCCGTCGTCGGTGACGAAGCATTCTCCATGTTCAAAAGGATTCAAAGTTCCCGGGTCAACATTGATGTAGGGGTCAAGTTTCTGAATTGTAACCGAATAATTTCTTGCCTGTAACAACTTTGCCAACGAAGCCGAAATTATTCCCTTTCCGAGCGACGAAGCAACGCCGCCAGTTACGAAGATGTATTTTGTTTCTGTTGCCATAATATTTTAAAATGTAAAGTTCAATCCAAAGCTTGGCATAATCGGCAGTTGGTCAACACGATTAAACTCAAGTCTATCAAAATAAAATATGTTTGCTCTGTTATATACATTTGTTACTCCGAGATTGATTTCCAACTTTAAGTTGTGTTCGAATGTAAACACTTTATTTATCGTCAAATCAAGACGATGATAATTTGGAAGTCGTCCGGTATTAAGTTCCGAATACGCAACGCCAAGTGTACCGTTACTTGTCCAGTATTGCGAATTAATTCCATTTGAGAAATCAACATTTTCGTACAGCGACGATGTCAGCGTGAACGGGAATCCGGAACCATAGTTCCATCTTGCACTTGCGTTCCATGAGTGATTCTTTCCAAACCTGTATGTAACTACAAGGTTTACATTGTGACGGCGGTCGTAGTTCGGCGCATATGTTTCAACACCATCGTTCCTGCGAACCCAGCCAAGCGAATATACCGCCCAGATGTACCATTTTTCGGTGTCGTATTTCAGCAGGAAGTCAACGCCGTATGCATATCCAGATTCAACCAGGAAATCTTTCTTCTGGTAGTCGGGGCGGGAGGCGTTTGCCGAGTTGTCGTCGTAAATCTTGTTTCTGTTAATTGTTGTTATCTGGTCGAAGTTCTTCAAATAGCCTTCGACATTCAGGTTCAGCGAGTTAACAATGTCCCATTCAAAGCCGAAAATTATATGTTCCGACTTTTGAAGTTTGGTTTTCAGGATGTCGCCCTTGTAAGTGTCGGGCATGCTTGGCAAGTTTCCGCTGAGGAATCCGTAAAATAGGTTAACCACATCGCGGTCGCTGTTGGCTGCAACAAGGTTCTGCGAATATAATCCTCCTGCAAGTTTAAGTCTGAACTTTTCTACGACATTGTATTTTATGCCAAGTCGAGGTTCTGGCGAAACTGAACCCATTGATGCATAGTAATGCAGCCTGAATCCTGGTTCAATGACGACGCTTCCCAAATTCCATTTGTACTTGGCAAAACCAGCCAGTTCGGTACTATATTCCACCTGCGACAACTCACGTCCAACTGAATTGAAATAGTCGTAGTTAGTAGCAAAGCCAAGCATTTCAAGTCCCCATGTGAAATCGTTCTTTCCCATGTGGTAGATGAAGTCCAAGCCGACATTGAAACCGTCAATAGAACTTGAACTTGGGTAATTTTCCAATGCCTGCATCGAAATTGCGTAGTTGGAGTAGGAGGCGTGTGCCTTAATCATCATCGAGGTGCTTGGCGGCACGACAACGACATTTGCGCCAACGCCATATGTGCGCCAGTGCAAGTCACTTAGTCCCTGATAGCTAACGTTGTCGTTGAAGTTGAAACCAAAAACATTGACACGGCTTCCACCTGGTGCTGCCAACGAAAGTTTTCCGTAAATGTCTGTAAAGTTGAAAGGAAGGCCTTTGCCGTCGTTAATATACCTATAAATATATTTTGACGACTGCTCCAAATACGAAGTCTTGGCTGACACTATGTATGACAAGCTTGTCTTTCCTTCCTTGAACTTGACAATAGGTCCTTCGAGCATTAGCTTTGCGCCAAAGGTGCTTGCCGAGAATTTCCCACCAAACTTCTTGGCGTTGCCGTCCTTCATGGTAATGTCCATAACAGACGACGAGCGGCCTCCGTATTCAGCATTGAATCCGCCTGTGTAAACATCAGCATTCCTGATTATGTCGGAATCGAAAACCGAGAACAAACCGATGGAGTGGAATGGGTTGTAGATTGTCATTCCGTCGATTAGCACAAGGTTCTGGATGTTGGATCCACCTCTGATATAGAGTTGTCCACCTTGGTCGCCAGTGAAAGTAACACCAGGGAGAACCTGCAAAAACTGAGCAATGTCGGGTTCTCCGCCAACCGATGGCAACTGCTTTATTTGCGTCGGCGAAACCTTTATGATAGAAGCTCTTACCTGAGTTTTTTGTTCTTCGCGTTCAGCCGAAACAACAGTTTCCTGAAGTATTACAGCCGATTTCGACATCATAAAGTTCTTTGATAGAAGCTGACCTTCCTTTGTGATTGTAAATTCTTCGGTCAGGTCTGTGTATCCCAAGTAGGTAATTGTTATGGTGTGCGTGCCGACAGGAATCTTAGGAATTGAAAAATATCCGTTGACATCGGTTGACGCTCCTAGTGTTATTTTTTCAGTAGGTATAGACACGTTGGCAAACATGCAGGGTTCTCCGCTTTCCTTGTCAAGCACGAATCCTTTCAGTGTGCCTGTTTGTGAAAAAAGCAAGGTTGCATTCGCAAGGAATGCAACCAAAATTATGAAAAATGAAAACAACTTATTCATTGTCTGTGCCTTTAAGTTCCCTCTCTGCTATATCAATTGCCTTTTTCTTTTCCTTCAATACTGAAATTTCGTTTTTAATTTTCTGTATCTTCTTGTTAAATTCCTGAACAATTGAATCGGAACCGCTAGAGAAGAAGCCAAGATTATTTTCAATCTGAGCAATCTCGACTGTCAAATCCTGAATCTTGTGTACTATCGCTGCTCTTTCCTTCTGCAAAGCAGTAGTTTCGCCGGCTTCCTTCATCATTTCAACCTGAGATGTAAAGGTAGAAATTTCAATGTCGTTGCGGTTAAGATTTATTGTTGCAAAAATCTTGTTTATCGCTTCCTTGAATTCATTATACAGACGGTCTTTTTCCGATGTGGCAACATAGCCTATTTCGTTCCAGCGAGTTCTGAACTCTTTGATTTTCTCGATGTTCTGTGTTTGGTCTTCAACAGGAGTGTATGCCTTTACTTCAGAAATCAGGTTTTCCTTCTTTTCAAGATTCATCTGATGTTCAGCCTCGATATTTGAATAGAACTGGCTCTTTGCATCGAAGAACTTATTGCAAGCAGCGCGGAAACGGCCCCATATCTGGTCGGAATGTTTCTTTGGCGCCGGACCGATTTCTTTCCATTTCTTCTGCAAGTCGTAGAACATTTCGGTAGTCTTCTTCCAGTCGGTGCTGTCCTGCAACGATTCGGCAGTAACGCAAAGTTCGGTTTTCTTGCGCAGGTTTTCTTCCAAGTCGCTGTTCATCCTGTCGAAGAACTCTTTCTTCTTGTCGAAGAACTTATTGCACGATGCTCTGAATCTTTCGTAAATTTCATTGTTTACTGCGGTTGGAACCATGCCGATCGTTTTCCACAATGCCTGTAGTTCAAGCACTTTCTGTCCGGCAACAAGCCAGTCCTTGCCGTTTGTAGGCAATACGTCGTCGGCAACCATTGCTTCTATTCTTTCGCACAAAAGCACTTTTTGCTCGTAGTTCTGTTCGCGTTCGGCCTTCTGCTTCTCGTTGTGTTCGTGGAAGTTGTTGTAAATCTTAGTACGAACTTCGTTGAATCTGTCCCATATTTCTTCGCGTTTGTCGTTCTGGACAGGGCCAACTTCCTTCCATTCGTTGAACAGTTCTATTGATTTGCGGTAAGCTGTCAGCACATTGGGTTCAAGCAGAAGTTCTTCCATTCTTTCGCAAAGCGCGATTTTCTGTTCAAGGTTCTTCTTATAGTCAAGTTCGCGAAGTTCCCTATTAATTTTCAATAAGTTGTAGTAGTTGGAGACATGCATCTGGTAGTTTTCCCAGAGTTCCTTGTGCTTGTCGGCAGGAACCTGTCCGATTTCCATCCATTCCTTCTGCAATGCCTTGAAATCGTTGTATGACTGCGAAACCGATTCGCTGTTACCCAACTGTTTGATTTTCTCTATAATGGCGAGTTTCTGCTCGTAATTTTTTTCTTTTATTTCTTCCTGACGACGCAGACGCTCAGCACGTTGCTTATGATAGTCGTCTATTAGTTCCTTAAAATAATCCTCTGTAGGATCTTTTGGCATTTCTATTTCAACGCCTTCGCCCGCTTTTTCCTTAAGTTCCTTCTTGATGGCTTCACGCTCTTCGCGCTGTCTGTCGTAATACAGCTTGCGCAGAATGTCAATTTCCTTCTTGCAGTCATCCTTTTCAGAATCATGCACATAGTAGCGGATCTTCTCAAGAATTTCCTCTTTGTTCAGCGAAGCGAAATCTTCTTCAGTAACTTCTTTTTCTTCTGGCTCAACCTGCTCAGGAATTACAGGTTCAACAACTTCGGAGATTTCCTGTGCTCGTTCTTCCGGCATTGTGACGGTGTTGTCAATTGCTACAGTTTCCGCAGTGCTTTCCACGGTAGGCTGTGCGTTTTGTTCTACTTCGGAAACAACTTGTGTTTCTGTGTTTTCGTTCTCAATAGAGTTCTCGGTGTTTAATAATTCGTCCATAAATAAGAATAATTAAGTGTGTATTAATTTATTGTTGTCAACCGCAAAATACGGCTGAAGAGATATAATTTCAACATTGTGATGCTTGAAGGGCAGGGTGGAAACAAACCATCCTGTACTGCGTTGATTGACAACAGCTTTTGTCCTGTCATGCATTCCTTTTGAGAGCATTTCCTTATTTAAAACTCAAATCCAATTTTAAGTTGCGAAGGTAACTAATATTGTGATACCTGCAAAGAAATATTCGTCTTTTAATTTCATTGGAAACATTTTTTTGTTTTGGTGGAAATGCAATATGTTGTATCTTTGCGGTTCTTAAAGAAATGTTAAATGGATAGGCAAGGTCACGAACAGATTGGTACATTGTTGACTGCGGTACTGAACTCAAATCCAGTGCTTGCTGAAAACTATCGTAAGCATAAAATCAAATCGCTATGGAGTGAAATTTCGGGCGAATATGTGGCTAAGGCTACCGAGGACATTTCTTTTGACCGTCGGAAAATGATAGTAAAGGTTAGGTCTTCCATTATCAGAAACGAAATGATGCTGATACGAAACCAGCTCGTTGCTCGTATTAATAATACGGTTGGTTCAGACATAATTGATGAATTGATAATAAGATAAATAAAGTAAATTGTTTAAATGAAAACTTTAATAAGCAACATAAAAGAATTGGTCAACATTGACGAGAGCGGTCGTCTGCTGGCAAAGGGTGAGGAAATGTCGAAATTGCAAACTATAAAGGATGCATACCTTATTATTGAAGATGACAAAATCCATTCGTACGGCAAAATGTCTGATTTGAATCCCAACTGGGATGGCGATGATGAAAAGAGCATGGAAATCGATGCCACTTGCAAAATGGTTTTCCCGTCGTTCTGCGATTCGCACACTCATTTGGTTTATGCTGGCAGTCGTGAAATTGAATATAGTGACAAAATCAGAGGACTCAGCTACGAGCAGATTGCAAAAAGGGGTGGAGGCATCCTGAATTCTGCTGAACGACTGCGCAATACCAGCGAGGATGAACTATACGCTCAAGCAATGGAACGCATTAATGAAATCATTTCGTTCGGTACTGGCGCTGTCGAAATCAAAAGTGGTTACGGCCTTGATACAGAGAGCGAACTGAAAATGTTGCGCGTCATCAAGCGCATAAAGGAAACAACTCCGCTGATTGTCCGCTCGACATTTCTTGGCGCACACGCAACACCGCTGGAATACAAGGAAGATCCTGATGGATATGTTGACAAAATAATAAACGAAATGCTTCCGCTTGTGGCAGCAGAGGAACTTGCCGACTTCGTGGATGTCTTCTGCGATAAGGGATTTTTCACAACCGAGCAGACCGAGCGCATTCTTATGGCTGGAATAAAATATGGTATGAGTCCAAAAATCCATGCCAACGAAATGGCAAAGTCGGGTGGAATTCAAGTGGGAGTGAAGTACAATGCTTTATCGGTTGACCATATTGAATATACTGGCGACGAGGAGATTGCTGTATTGAAGGACAGCGAAACGATGCCGACAATTCTTCCTGGTGCTGCATTTTTCCTGAACATGCCATACGCTCCTGCACGCAAAATGATTGAAGCTGGACTGCCAGTTGCAATAGCATCCGACTATAATCCAGGTTCATCGCCTGCTGGAAACATGAAGTTCATGATGTCGCTTGCATGTGTCAACTACAAGATGCTGCCCGAGGAGGCAATAATAGCATCAACGCTAAACTCCGCATACGCAATGGGTGTTAGCGACATTGCCGGAAGCATCACAGTAGGGAAGAAGGCTAATGTATTTATCACCAAGGAAATACCGTCAATCGAGTTTATGCCTTATGCTTACTGCACAGATTTGATTGATACTGTGATACTTAATGGACAGATACTGTAACACAATATTTTGAAAAAAATCAAGTTATGACAAATAGGGAATTAATAATTGATGCCTTCAAGAAAAAAGGCGCAATGAAAGCAGGAGAACTTGCCGAAGCTACCGGACTTGACAAGAAAATTATTGACAAGGAACTCAACAGCATGAAGAAGGAAAACCTTATAGTTTCTCCGAAAAGATGCTACTGGATTGTTAATGAGTAGATTGTATAGAAATAGGACTTTTATTTTGCTGACGATTGGAATATTTTTCCTTTTGTCAGCATCATCATGTTCAAACATAAGGTCAACGAAATCATTGTTTTCCGCTATAAGCAAGCGGTACGAAACCAATTGGTTCTCAAACATCAGATACATGATTTCAGTTGTTAAGTTTACCGACGACAATGTCGAAAAGCGCAGTACCTGCAGTGCCGAATATGTAAGACCGTCACAGCATATCCTCAAGACCGACTTGGTTAACGATGACGGCTACATCTACAACAACGATACTATATATGCCTTCAAGAATGGAGAAATGGTATCGTCGAATCCGGGAATTAATGATTTTGTCCTTGTGGTGCTTGACTTGTACGGCATGAAAGCTGATGATGCCATTGCCCGGCTTGATCGCGCTGAAATTGTTAATACGTCAGAATTTTGTACATACACTGATTCTGAAACAGAAAAGAAATCCTACATTGTTGGCATTTCGGAATATAATGACAATACCAAGAATATCAACCAGATATGGTTCGACTCCGAAACGCTTTTGCCACAGATGGTTCTGCGTACTCGTAATGATGGATTGTTGCATTTGATTCGTTTCGACAACTATATTCAGGTTGGTGGTTCTGGCTGGCTGCCACAAAAAATAACCTATTCGGTTGATGGCCAAATTAGAATCATCGAGCGCATCTACGATGCTGTAATTCCAATTTACGAGAGAAAGGAAATTTCCGTTGATAATTTCTGCGACAACGAAACCATCAACGAAATGCAGTTGAATCCCAATTCAAATTTCTCGTTGAATTTTATGGTAGAACCCTAAGGGATTTACGATTTTAGATTTACGATTTTAGGATTGTGGGAATATTGCTTATTCCTTAACAAATCTTTGGACCGTTGGAGCAATTCCGTCTTCGCCATACAGCCTTACAAAATAAATTCCTGGTGCAAATTTCTCCACATTTATCTCCGCTTGCTTGGCATTGATTTCCTTTTGCATAACTGGTCGTCCTGTTGTGGTGTAAAACTCCACATACGAAATATAATCCTCTGACGAAATGCTGATTACGCTTTTTGCAGGATTGGGACTTATATCGTATGCTTCAGGTTCGTCGAGTATGCGAAGATTCAAATCAACAATTGTATCACAACCTTCTTCGGAAGATATTGTAAACGAATACTGACCTGCGACATAGAAAGTTCTATCGCCAATGGTAAGGTATTTCGTTGCTGTTGTATCTATAACATAATGTATTGTCTCACTGAAATTTGCGATGAAAGTTCTGTCGCTTGTGACGATGATTGTTCGTGGATTGTCGGTGTTTTCATCATCCCACGAAGTGAAGCAATAGCCTTGGTTTGGAATTGCTGTTAATATTGCTTCCGAGTTTTCTTCGTATGTGCCGCTGCCTGAAACAGAGCCGTATTCGTTGTCGTTTGACAATGTGGTGATTATATATGTTGGTATCTCCTCAAAATTTGCAACAAATGTACTGTCGCTAATAACTGTGATGGTACGAGGATTATCGGTGTTACCATCATTCCAGAAAACAAAACGAAACCCGTTGTTAGGTATTGCATTAATAGTTACATCCGTCTCGCAAGAATATTCCCCTTCTCCTGTCACGCTTCCCATATCATAGTCTGCGGTTAGTGCCACTATAGAAAAAAGTGTTGTGTTATCGTTCCTAATGTCAGTAAATTGACCCCATTTGTCATCGTTCCTGTAAACAGAAGCAGTTCTGCATGGAACCCAGAGTGTTGCTGAATTGTATGTTGTTTCTGTAAAAACGTTATTGTCAAGAGTAGGAGGAATTTCTGCAAAAATATTTATGTTAGAAATATTATCACAATCATCAAACGCACTTTCCCCAATATTTTCAGCAGAACTACCTATTGTTATTACAGTCAGTTCGTTGCAGCCATAAAATGTATTTTCTCCAATGCTAGTAACGGAATTGGGGATTGTAATCTCTGTTAAGCCAGTGCAGCCTCTGAACAAACCGCTGGGAATTGTTTCTACATTTTCACCAATTATTAGTACATATGTATTAGTATTTTCTGTTATTCCATTGTATTCTCCTATTGATGTGCAGTTTGTTGCATTATAATTCAGAGTGAAAATACCACTATTAAAAAAAGCATAACTACCAATACTGGTTACATTGTTGCCAATTGTAAGACTTGAGAAGCCACAAAATTCAAAAGCACTTTCTCCTATGATGGATACAGAATCCGGGATTGTTAGACTAGGTGCATTACATCCTTTAAATGCATAGTCAGGAATTATTGTTACCCGATTGCCTATGTTAATGTTTTGACCAGGATTTTGTAACTGGGCAAATACCGGCTCTTCTTGTGTTCCCATTGATATGCAATTTATTGCATTGAAATTGATTGTTGACAAGTTGCTATTTACAAATGCGAAATTGCCAATAGTTGATACGGATTCGCCTATTGATAGTTCGGATAATGCATCACAACCCTCAAAAGCTCTTTCTCCAATACTTATGACAGAATTCGGAATGTTTATTCCTGTCAAGTGACGACAATATGCAAATGCATTATCGCCAATATTTTCTAGAGAATTTGGCAATATGATATCAGTTATATTACATTCTATAAATGCACCATTAGGAATTTTTGTGACATTATTACCTATGTTATATTTATCAACGATGTGCATTCTGGAAATAAAGTATTATCAGCATTACAGTCGATTGCATTAAAATTAACTGTTGTCAGGCTTCCGCATTCCATAAAAGCACCCTCGCCAATGTATGTCACGGATTCTGGAATTGTTATCTCATATAGACTGCTACAATTAAAAAAAGCAGATGCGCCAATGCTTGTAACAGAATTTCCAATAGCTATTGATAAAAGACTGCTACACAAGGAAAAAGCATTTGTGCCAATACTATCTACCGAATTTGGTATTATAACCGATGTTAGCCCCATACAGTAAGAAAACATACCATCGGGTATTTTTGTTACATTATCGCCAATATTTAGAATTGTAAATGCTTCACATTCTCCAAATACGCTATTGGCGTTATTGCAATTTGTAGCATTAAAATTGACTGATGTAAGATTGTTACACCCAGAAAAAGCGCCATTATTAATGTTTGTTACAGAACTAGGAATTGTAATCACATCGGCTAATGTATTGCACCCTGTTATTTGCGTTCTGGTGTCATCAGAATACACAAGATATCCATCCGTTAGACCATTCATCGTTAGTGCTCCCCACGGACTACCAGTCGCAGTTCCATCGTATATAATGTTTCTGACATTTTTAAATGCATTATTGCCTATGCTCGTCACAGAACCGGGTATTGATATTGATGATGTGGCTTTGCATTCCGAAAAAGCATTTTCACCAATATTAGTTACTGAATTTGGAATAATAATTTCTGTTGCTAATGCACCACATCCAGTCAAGACCGTTTGTGTGTCGTCATAATAAACAAGATGTCCATCTACAAAGCCGTTAACAGTCAAAGCTCCCCACGGACGGCCAGTTGCATTTCCACTATAAGCAATATTTCTAACTTCAAAAAAAGCATTTTCGCCAATGTTAATGACAGAACTTGGAATTGCAACTGATGTTATACCGTGACATCCGTAAAATGCTAAATCTGGAATATTGGTCACATTATCACCTATATTCAAATATTCTAACGAAGTACAACCATTGAATATAGCAAGTACAGGTTCCGTAGAACTGCCCATATAAGAACAATTTGTTGCGTTAAAATTGATAGTTGTCAATCCACTACAACCATCAAAGGCATAATAACCAATGCTTGTAACAGAACTAGGAATAGTTAATGATGTAATATTTTTTGCACACCTAAATGCATGTACATTTATTTCTGTTATAGTTTCTGGAATTACAAGGTCATAAACGGGGTCACCTCCTATATATAAATCATAGCCATTATCTATCCATTCGATATTAGCATTTCCTTCACTAAATATCATTGTACACCATTGTTCTATATCACCATTAAAATATATTCTCAAATTTCGACATTGAGTAAATATAGACGCAGGAATATTCGTTACATTTTCATCAATGTATATAGAGGATAATGCCGAACATCTGTTGAACGGAGAATATGCTGCTGTGCAATGTATGGCATTGTAGTTTACTGTGGTCAAACTATTGCATAAATCAAAAGCATCACCACCTATGTTTGTTACAGAACTGCCAATTGTGACTTCAGTCAATAAACGACAATTCTTAAATGCGAATGTACCTATGCTGGTGACAGAATTAGGAATCGCAATAGATGTAAGATTGCTACAACCCTCAAATGCATATTCATCTATATTCTCTAAAGAATCGCCAAATGCTACTGATGTCAGTACTTTGCAGCCATAAAATGCATAATAACCAATATTAGTAACTGAATTGGGAATTGTTATCGAGGTTATGTCATGACAATTATAAAAAGCAAATCCATTTATGTTTGTGACTGAATATGTTATTCCATTGTAATTAACAGATGATGGTATTTCAATATTTCCAACTGGAGCAATATAATAACCGCCATCACCTCTTTCATATGTTACTTCCACAGTATAAGGTTCCACATCCGATGTAATATTATAATACAAGAATTGTCCTGTGCTGCATTCTGCTAAAAAGTCGTAGGCCATAGCATGGTTTGTAAGTAGAGTGGAGGTGGCTATGAATAAAAGCAATATAAGTTTCTTCATAAGTGTGTTGTTTCTATGGCTGACGCCGTTTCCAAGTTTCTATGTTTAACTTCGTTGAGGGCTACTTGTGCTGAGCACAGCCGAAGTACGCCTTTCTAGGGGCTAAGGCCAGTTTCCACAGCACAAGTGCGTCCTGTTTATAGTTCCAAAACTATCTGTTGCAAACAGGTCGT
Source organism: Bacteroidales bacterium (assembly GCA_017551515.1). Lineage (GTDB taxonomy): Bacteria > Bacteroidota > Bacteroidia > Bacteroidales > ML635J-15 > Bact-19. The sequence goes on from JAFZLK010000047.1 coordinate 79,760, forward strand.
ATCGTTTGACCGTACATGCGATAGTAGCTTGTTTCGTAGAAGGATTCAGCATCAATGAGGAAACCCCATGCAAACTCCGTATCGTCGGTGTAAACGGAGTTGAGCCAGTAGAATCCGCAAGAGCCGCCTTCGTAGATGTTGCCTTCGCCACGTCCACCTGCTGCTGGCAGGAAGATGCTGTTGCCGTTTGAACCGGTAAGCAGATAGCCGTAAACATTGTTGCGAGTTGTCCACTCCCTTGTACACGAGGCGTTCAGCTCCTCGAAATCCTCACGCGAAGGCATACGCCAGTTGTCACCCCAGTTGGCAATGGCAGCATCGTGCGAAGCATCAAGGAACTCAAGGCTATCCAGTTCACTACCAATGCTATAGGTGTTCCAACTGAACAAATCCTTTGTGGCTATTTCGCCCCATGAATAGTAGGTGCCATATTCCTCAGGCCTTTTTGCTCCCAAATTGCACTGCGCCCATAGCGTGCCGCTCGGCAATCCCAAATCAATATATGTGCGACTTACATCGTCGGCATTAAGGACAAGGCTAACAACTACCGCTTCTTCGCTTACTGTCATGGTTTCCGATTCACCGTAAAGCAAATTGTTGTCGATAACCGTCTCTACATAAACACGAAACGGAGTCTCCTTGCGAACCGACATGACATCGCTACGAGCAGCATCGTACATGTACACGCCATCATCGGCATTCTCTACAAACATACATTTGTACTCAATCGTATCGTATTCATATTCAACAAGAACACGAGCCGAAAACTCGGTGACAGCACTCTTGTTCATTGACTTGTCGCCACGGGTAAGTACCATGTCAAATTTGGCAATCGGACTTAGCTCAATCGTTTCCTTGTGGCACGATGTGGCAAAAAATACGAGAATCATCCCTAAAAAAAGAATTCCGCTAAAATGCTTCATTTGCTTATTTATATTTAACATGTTAATTTTCATATTCTTAATTTTTACTCCTTAATAAACTTCTGAACTGTTGGCAGGTTTCCTTCCTCGCCGTATAACCTTACAAAATAAATTCCAGGAACAAGTCCTTCCACATTTATCTCCGCCTGCTTTGCATTGATTTCCGTTTGCATAACCGGTCGTCCTGTTGAAGTGTAGAATTCCACATGCGATATGTAATCCTCTGACGAAATGCTGATTACGCTCTTTGCAGGATTGGGGCTAATGTCGTATGTTTCAGGCTCATCGAGTACGTGTAGGTTCAAATCGACAATAGTATCGCAACCGATTTCAACTGGAATAACAAACGAATACTGTCCTGCAGCATAGAATGTGTGGTCGCCGATAGTGACGAATTTTGTTACCGTAGTATCGATTTCAATATGCGTAGGTGCGCTGAAAATAGCTATAAAGGTACTGTCGCTTGTAACCGTGATAGTACGTGGATTGTCGGCATTCTCATCATCCTCCCACGACAAGAAGCAATTGCCGTCATAAGGTATTGCCGTCAAAATTACAGTGGAGCCCTCGTCGTAGGTTCCGCTGCCGGAAACCGAACCATACTCATCGTTGTTCGCCAATGCTGTGATTGTGTATTGACGCTGTCTTGTAACGGTTACGCAAACGGTATTGTTTTCTGTATTAGGATCGTTGCCGTCGTAGTCAACCATAAGGCAAACCTCGAATGTTCCTGTAAACCCATTTGCATCCATCTCGGCAGCTGTTAACGAAAATCCATCATCAACAACTAAGTAAATGCTGTTTACGTCAATAGAATCTGATTCCTCCAATGAAATAGTGTCGTTAAACATTGACAAACCGTTGAGTTGTATTTCTGTAATAAATATTCCCACTGCTGCATCTGGACCTGCATTTAATAATACAGGGTAAACGTTGAAATCTTCGTTTGCACCCAAAGTCATTGTAGAACCTATTTGTGCGAAGCTTGCATCGGTAAATAATGCTTGGATGTCGCTGCTGCCTGAATTTTTTGATACGGTTATTGTAAATGACTGCGTTTTACTTTCTTCACAATCGGTAGCAGTAAGTTGTACATAAAAATCTTCGCTGTTAGCATTTATTATAGGTGCGTTTCCTGTCAAAACATATTCGTCGCCATTCTGTGTTAGTGTCAACCAATCAGGACCTTCTGTCATTGTTATTGTAATATCGCAATCATTTTCGTTTTGCGCAACAACAGTATAGCGGTATATTGTATCTTCGTCGACATTGCAAACGGCAGGTGAGGTGAAGTGCAATCCAAGCTCTATTCCTGACCATTTATATATTCCGCCATTATTTTCATCCCTGTTGAATCCGCCAGCCCAGCCTGTGTTGATATCGTACATTCTAACTTGGATATACCGGATTGAGTCATCAATAATATCCCATGATGTACCCCAGTCGGTTGAATAGGCAGAGAAGTTTTCTTCTATTGAATCAGAAGATTTGCTTGCGACAATCATACCCGGAGTTCCCGGAACTAGGCTGAACGAAGAGAAATAGTTTTCTTCAACATTTACAGCAACCCATGTTTCTCCACCGTCGGTGGTTCTGAGGAACTGCCAATCGGAGGGTTGTCCTGTTGTCTGGTCGTAGTTTGCAACGGTAACTGCGCCGTTCATTTCATCGGCCCACGACATTTCCGAAATCATCTTTGTGGTTCCAGTGCTGAGTACAGTCCATGTTGCGCCTTTGTCTGAGGTCTTGTAGATTCGGCCCATGCTTGTTCCGAACCATGAGATGTCGCCTGTCGAGCACACTATGCCGAACATGCCGTTTTCTAAGTTTAGTACGCTAGGAACAGAAACTGCTGTCCATGTCTCACCGCCGTCTTCCGTTCTGTATATTTCAAAGTTCCCGCTTACAGGGTCACCCTGTACGTAGCCTTCGTTTTCGTTGAAGAAGTGAATAACATTAAGGAAGCTTACTGAATTTTGGTAGAGTTCTTCACCTTGACGAGTCCAAGTTTCGCCTCCGTCGGTAGTCTTGAAAATAGCTCCACTGCTGCTAGTCTCTCTGTTGTAGTTTGCTGTCCATGCTGTGGTTCCGCTAATTGCGCTGATGCCGATAGGTAGCCATTCGCTATCGTAGCTGAAAGTTTTTGGCGACCATGTTGCGCCGCCATCGTTTGTAACACCGAAGTCGAGTGCTACAGAACCATCTGTGCCATCCATAGTCGTGAACCATACATTCTGCGGATCAACAATTTCAATATTGTAAGAAGCTCTGTTTTCTGTAGCAAAGTGAGTGTTCTGTTCTTCCCATACGCTTTCTCCAGAATTTGCCCTGTCATTTTCTCTTACCCTTATTGCAAGTTGTGGTCCGCCATAATACCAAGTATTATTCTGTCCTATAAATTTCATCAAAGACTTGTGCAAATTGCTAGTAAGCATGTCGCTTGAGCCTATGGCTATAGTATCACCATCTTCCCATATTCCTCTGATGGACACTAAAAATGAATACTTGTCGGCAGTATCGCTGATATTTATATTAAAAGTATCGGCTAAAGGAAAATTCACCCATGTGCCAAGCATATTCTCGGTTATAATTATTGATTCGGAAGATTGTATCTCAACATAGTCGTTTGCATTGTCATTCCATTCGTATATCAATGCTTGTACCTCAGTGCCTATAGTCGTGTGGCTGTCGATATAAGCATCGACTTCCATATCATTTTCCGGTTCGTAGTAGTAGTCGAAAACCGTTCCGTACTCATCACCAGAGCTACTTTGGGTATAATGATGATAATGGTAGTAGCTGGTAGGTTCGTCATACGACATGGAGAAAGTCTTGTCGGTAATGTAGAAATATTGCGAGGTGAAGTTGTCAGTTGAGTCGGCATCGTCATTACCTTCCGAAAACACTTGAAATTCAACATTGTACCTGCCAATAAAAATGTCATCTTCATTTTCGACATCAAAATGGAATACTGTATTGTTTACGTCAGCTATATCAATTGTATCGGTTTGTGCGTATTCTATAGTGGAATTAGGGGTTTCGCCAATCTGGTCGTAGATTAAGTCGCCGTTTGGATTGAAAATTTTTACCCTTGCCTTTGGCGAAACGATTTCGTATCCATAGTTTTCAACCTCAATGTTGAATGCTGCGTAGCCTTTGTCGGTAAGCCATTGTTGGCGAGGACTTTGTGCGTATGGATCGTATATCTGATATTCCTCGTTACTGTAGTCGGAATAGCCGAACATACTGATTCTTGCTGCTTTTAGCGATAGGTCGTAGGCGGGAGCTTCTACAATTTTTATATCGTCAATCTGCCAGCCGTATCCTTGCAATGCGCTTCCATCTCCGTTCATCTGGAAGCGGATTATCACATTATCGTATTCGGCAGCTTCGAAAATGGGAACGCCTTTGTTTATCGTGACAGGGGCGTATTCATTGCTCGCAATATCTTCATTTACAATATGGTCTGTCCAAGTTGCGCCACCATCTATCGAAACCCTTATCAAAGTTTCCACTCTATTTAACGGTCTGTACATCTGATTGAAAATCAGCTGTGGATGAGCCGCTTCGACAAGGTCGATGCCGCTGAACTCAATCCATGCAGCTTCTTCAACCTGTCCAGGTCCGCCAAACTGATCCAATTCACTTATCAAGTCTACAAATGCCCAATGCTCAGGAGTGTCATTCAATGTGTCGCCTTGAAATACGAAAGGTTTAAAGTAGGCATTAGTGCCAGAAATAAGATTCGAAGGATAAGTTTCGGGGGTAACTATCTGCCACTGCACGTTGCCTTGCGAATCGTTTCCAAAAGTCCATGTTTCATCGCCCTCGAAGTCGCACGACCAGAAATAGGGGAGTTCCCTGATGTTGGTGAATCGCCTCCACTGGCTATTGTTTCTGTATGATCCGCTAGCTCCTATGGGAACCCAAACCGTAGCCGTATTGTATGCCGTTTCTGGGAAAACGTCGTTTCCTAGAGTAGGTGGAGTATTTGAAAATATTTGTATGCTTGTGATGTTTTCGCAAAAACGAAAGGCCTCGTCCTCTATATTTTCGGCATTACTACCTATTGTTACATCAGTAATTCCAGTACAAAAAGCAAAAGCAAACTCATCAATGTTTATAACAGAATTAGGAATAGTCACAGATTTTATTGATGTATTTTCGCCCCCATCATAAAATGCATACGATGCAATGCCTATTGTCCCGTCTTGTATGACCAAATTTTCTATCGTCATATTGCCTTCTCCTTTGTATCCAATGCACCAGTTGTCCAAATACAGGATACTAGCGGCTTGGCTGTTGTACCATTCCGTATTATAAAAGGCGTATAATCCTATGTGCGTAACGCCAGTGCCTATTGTGATAGATGCCAGTGAGGTGCAACCACCAAATGCAGTACCACCAATGCTTGTAACTGAATTGGGGATTGTTACCGATGTAATTTCACAATTATTAAATGCGGCGTCTGCAATTCCAAGTGTCCCCTCAGCGATTGTTAATTCACCTGTAGGGCTATCGCCCTTGTATCCAAGACACCAGTTGTCCAAATACAAGATTCCTTCGGACTGGTTGTCGTACCATCCAGTACTTTTGAAAGCCCGACTTCCTATATGCTTAATTCCAGTGCCTAATGTAATATCGGTCAACTCGGAAACATAATAAAATGCTTCCTCACCAATTCGATTAACTGAATCGGGTATTGTCACACTTGTTAGTCCGCCACAAATGTAAAATGCATAGTCGGGGATGGTTCTGACATTTTCGCCGATATTCAATGTTGTAATGGTTGTGTTTAGAAACACAGGGTTGTCTTCGTCTCCTCCCATTAATGTACAGTTTGTAGCATTAAAGTTAAGGATAATTTCACCTAGTCCAGAAAATGCACCGCCTTCAATGCTTTCTACCGAACTAGGAATTGTTACCGATGTGATTCCGCTAAAGTTGTAAAATGCATTGCCAAGTATGCCTTTGGTTCTTTCTTCGATTACCAAGTCTCCTGTTGGTTCTTCGCCTTTGTAGCCAAAACACCAATTGCCCAAATAAAGTATGCCGTCGGATTGGTTGTTGTACCATCCAGTGTTCCTAAATGCGTTTTCTCCGATGCTCTCAACACCAGTGCCCATCGTAATAGATGTTAATGCGGAGCAACTATCGAAGGCATATTCGCCAATGCGTGTAATTGAATTGTGTATTGTCAGACTGGTAATACAAGTGTCTTCAGTGAATGCGTAATCATTGATTCCAGTTATTGATTCCGGAATTATCAAGTTGGTTAAAAGCTCATTGTTAATATATAGGTTATGTGCATAAGTAATTGGATTGCTAGCAAAAGTGCCAAACGAAATTTTACACCATCCTTCGATGTCACCAGTGTAATTGACTGATGTAATGCCATCGCAACCATAAAATGCTCCACCATCTATGTATAAAATAGAAACGGGAATTGTCAAAGAACCAGTCAGTCTGCTGCAACCTGCAAATGCTGAACCGCCGATATAGGAGACAGAATTGCCCAATGTTAGCGATGCCGCTTCACTGCAATCTTCAAATGCACTCCATCCTATGCTATCTATTAAATTTCCTATTGTAATCGATGTCAGACATGTAGCATTTTTAAATGTATAATTCTTTATTGTCGTTACCGTTGAGGGTATTACTAAATCTGTTACCAATGCGTTGCTGACATATAAGTTATGAGCATTGGAAAGTGGATTTGCAAAGATACCTCCAAATTCTATTCCGCACCATCCTGCTATATCGCCAGTATAATAAACGGCAGTTAGTCCGCTGCATTCATAAAATGCATCATATCCAATGCTCATGACAGAATTGGGAATCGTTACCGATATAAGTTCGCTACAATTATTAAAAGCTTTATTACCAATGCTTGTTACAGAATATGTGATACTATTATACTCAACCGATTCTGGAATTTCAAGGTCACCAGTGGGGTAGGTTTCATAATAGGTATAGTTATTAGAATACGACCCTTCAATTTGATATGTAACCTCTACCGTATAAGGCTCCTCGTTGGATGTAATGTTGTAATATAGTGTTTGTCCAGTGCTGCATACGGCGGAAAAATCGTATGCCATTGTATTATTTGCCAGCAGGGTAGTGGCGATTATTCCTAAAAGTAATAAAAATCTCTTCATATGTGTGTTTTATAGTTTCTAAGTTTAACTTCGTTGAGGGCTTCACCGTTCTATGGGCTAAAGCCCGTTTCTATGTTACATGTTTCTATGTGAGTTGCTTCTACAAGCTACAATTACGCCCGTTTATGAAGCAACATGACACGTCTTTACATTAAACCAAATCCCATTATAACATTTTGCAAACTTACACATTTTTTTTAGAATTATTATACTCGCACGATAAAAAATGAAGATTTTCTATTCCTTTACAATTTTAAAAACAGCAGGAAGATTGTTTCCTTCGCCATACAATCTTATAAAATATACGCCCGACACAAAACTTTCCATATTTATCTCCGCTTGTTTTGCATTGATTACCTTTTGCATAACTGGTCGTCCGGTTGTGGTGTAAAACTCCACATGCGTAATGTAATTCTCTGACGATATGCTGATTATGCTTTTTGCCGGATTGGGACTAATGTCGTATGTTTCAGGCTCATCTAGTACGTGAAGGTTCAAATCGAAAATAGTGTCGCAACCGATTTCTGCAGGGACTACAAACGAATATTGTCCTGCTACATAGAATGTACGGTCTGCCATGGTTAGATATTTTGTCACAATCGTGTCGATAGAGAAATGTACAGTAGCGCTGAAGTCGGCAACGAATGTGCTGTCGCTTGTGACGGTTATTGTGCGCGGATTGAATGTGTCGCCATCGTCCCACGACAAGAAGCAGTAGTCGGAATTTGGCATTGCGGTTATGACAACATCTGTGCCTTCCTCGTATGTTCCTCCGCCCGAAACAGAACCGTATTCATCATTGTTTGACAAAATCGTAATTGTGTATTGCGGTAGCGGTTCCGCCTCGAATAACGCCTCAATTGTGTGGTTTGCCGTTACATTCGTAAATGTGTAAACACCTTCATCAAGCTGTTCGGTAACATACGCACCGTCAACCAAAACGCTTGCAATAAGGTAGCCATTGTCTGGAATGATTATAAAGGATTGCTCGTCACCGCAGTTTATAACAGATTCTCCAGAGGGAGTAATTGTGCCGTTTTCGCCAGCAGTCGCAGTAATTGTATAGGTAAGCATCACGAAAGAGGCATCAATTGTATGGTCGGTTGTTACATTCGTGAATGTGTAAATGCTATCTACAAGTTCATCGGTTACATCTATGCCGTCAACCAGTACGCTTGCAATCGCGTAGCATTCGTTTGGCGTGATTGTAAATTCTTCGTCAGTGCCCTCATCAACAGTAACATTCCCGCTAGGTGCGATTGTTCCGCCTTCGCCGGCAGTTGCTGTAATTGTCTTTATTGCCCTGAAACTTGCTGTAAAAGTGCTGTCGCCGGCAACTACTATTGTCCTTGGGTTGTCCTCGTTGCCATCGTTCCACGACACGAAGCGATAGCCATCGTTTGGCGTTGCAACAAGCACAACTTCCGTATCGCATGTAAAACTTCCTGCTCCAGTAACATCTCCCATGTTTGCATCATCTGTTTCCACCTCAATATTATAATGAGTTGTTTGCTCGCTTCGAATGTTTGCAAACCGATTCCATTGATTGATACTTCTGTAACTGTCTATTGTCGCACATGGAACCCATACATTCACTGTTTGATAAAGTGAGTTACTAACAAGATTTGGACCAGCAAATGGTGGCGTGATTGACAGGGAATATATATCGGTAATGCTGTCGCAATTGTAGAACGCTTCATATTTTATTGAATCAATTGAATTTCCCAATGTTACAGAAGTTATTCCACCACAATTACAAAACGCATACATGCCAATAATTTTAACCGAATTGGGTAATACTAATTCTCCCGTAAAACCGCTACACCTATTAAAAGCAGCATCTCCAATGTATTTCACAGAATCAGGGATTATCAATGTGCCTGTCAAGCTGCTACAACCAGAAAATGCTTGTGCCCCAATATTGGTAACCGAATCAGGAAGCCTCATCTCGGTCAGTTCAGAACAGTTATAAAATGCTTTTTCAGGAATAATCTTTACATGTTCACCAAAATTCACGGTTGCTACTGGAGATGCAAACAATGCAGATTCATATTCGCCACCCATAATTGTGCAGTTTCTAGCATAGAAGTTGATTGTTTGCAATGCTTGGCAATATCCAAATGCCAATTCCCCAATACTTGTTATGGAATCGGGGATTGTAACCTCTGTCAGCATATTACAATCATGAAAGGCATAATCAGGAATAATTTTAACATTTTCGCCAATATTCAAAGTCTCCAATGATGTACAATCTTCAAAAACAGGAGAACTAAGGTTTCCCATTGCTGTACAGTTTGTTGCATTGAAGTTAATGGTTGATAGGTCGTTACAACGTCCAAATGCTTGACTTCCAATAAATGTTATAGGCTCTGGAATTGTTATTTCGGTCAGCCCGTTGCATCCAAGAAATGCACCTATACCAATGCTGGTAACGGAATTGGGAATTGTAATTTCTGCAAGTCCGCTACAATAAGAAAAAGCTCCTCCAGCAATTTTTTGTATTCCTTCTGGTATAGCGTATGACGTGGCATAGTTTTCTGGGAAATAAGCGAATCAAGTAGCATTATAAAGAGGTTCTGTCAGACCGGAACAATCTGTAAATGCATAGCCTCCAATTTCTGTTACTGAATTGGGGATTGTTACTGTTGTCAGTCCGAAACAATGAGCAAATGCATAAGCGCCAATGCTCGTAACGGAGTATGTAATACTATTATACTCAACTGATTCAGGAATGTCAAGGTCACCAGTAGGCTCGGTCGTATACCATGGTTGCCAGTCATTTTCGCTTACAACTTCCACAGTATAAGGTTCTTCGTTTGATGTAATATAGTAAAATAAGGTTTGTCCGCTATTGCATACGGCTGAAAAGTCGTACTGTGCCCTTGTGAAAGTAGCCTCTGCAATTTCGCTGTCGTCCATGCCATCCATTATTGCAATTGCCTTAACGGTCGTTGTGGTGTCAAGTGTGAATGGTCCCTCGTATAATGTCGATTCTGCTGTCGGGTCGTTACCATCAATAGTGTAGTAGATAGTTGCGCCGTCGGTTTCACATGTTATTGTTACTTCAACTGATATTTGATATTCACCGCCGTCAGGAGTAATTATAGGTGTAGCAACTATTGGGACAGCCTTAGTGAATGTAGCCTCTGCTACAGCACTGTTATCCATACCATCCTTAACAGCGATTGCCTTTACGGTAGTAGTTTCGTCAAGTGTGAAAGCTCCTGTATAAATAGATAATTCATCAGCAGTTGGAGTTTCACCGTTCAAAGTATAGTATATTGTAGCATCTTCGGTTGCGCAAGCCAGAGTTACCTCAACTGTTGTTTCGAATTCTCCGCCGTTAGGAGAGATAATCGGAGTCTCAACCGTATCCGCTATAGCATAGTTTGCCAATAGTATGGCAATGAATATCAGTGCTAATGTATATAATTTCCTCATTCTTTAGTGTTTATCAAATTCAATTTCTACATGCAAATGTTTTGCAAAATTAACACATTGGTATAAGAATCCAAAATAGGATTTGTAATTTGAGGGAAATATACGTTAGGAGAGGGGATATGTCTGTCCACAACGAATTATACAACATTTTCAATTCTTATACACGGGTCTAACGGTTTGTCCAAGCATTCTGTAATAACTGGTTTCGCTGATAACAGTCGAATCGAGGATGAAGCCGTAAGCGTATGTACTATCCAAGCAAACAGAGTTAAGCCAATAGAATCCGCAGACAGTATTATCGATAAGGTTTTCTTCGCTTCTGCCTCCTGATGCAGGCAAGAAGATGCTGTTTCCGTTCCTACCAGTAATCGTATATCCATTGACACCGTTTTGTATTGACCATTCGGTCGTGCAATAATTTAATAGTTCATCAAAGTCCACCCTTGATGGTATTCTCCAATTATTACCAAAATTGACAGTAGCAGCATCATCTGATGATTCCAATACGGAAAGACCATCGGAATATATGTATTTTGTAATAGTTGCTCGTGTATAAGTAGTAGTTATTCCATTGGGCGTAGTGTCTATTGTTATTGTTTCTGGTTGATAGTAATCATAGTTAGTCCATGCATACGATTGTTTTTTTGCGCTTTCGCCCCATGCATAGTAATCGCCGCAACGTTCAGGTCTGCTTGCTCCCAAATTACATGTAGCCCACAAATTTCCGCTAGGAAGACCTAAATCTACGTATGGAAGAACGTCTATTGTTCCGGAATCAAGTTCAATAGTTACCATAATAGCTTCATCATCAACTATCAACATTTCCGATTCACCATGAACCACATTGCCATCTATGTTGGCCGATATATGTACACGGAACGGCACCCTTAATGACACATAAATCTTTTTGCTTTGAGTATAGTCTAGGAGATACATATCCAAGTGTTCATCCTTGCGAAACACTCCATAAAATATGCTTGTGTCGCTTTCGTATATTATTGATATATAAGCATCGAACTCTATGACATCGCTTTTGCTCTCAATTTCGCCATTTGCTTTTTTCTGTGAAAGCTGTATATCGAGACTTGCTGCCGGGTTAAGCATAATGGGGTCGTTGTGGCATGATGCAAGCAAAAATGCAAGCGACATGAAGACACAACTCAAACACACATTCCTTATATATTTAATTTTACTAAACATAACAGTTAACTTTTTATTCCTTTACAATTTTTTTATGTCGTATATTGCCCTCCACATCGCATAGCCGCACAAAATAAGTCCCAGTCTCGAATCCGCTTAAATCATATTCCACATCACAGGAATTTGTATCAACTATACCAAGGCTTCGCCCTTCTACAGATAAAATTTCAATACTTGAAATTGGAATTGGTGAAACAATATGCACAATATCACCAACTGGATTCGGATATATATTTACTCCATCAATGTTAAAATCAAGCACTTCGTTACGAACATTAAGATTCAAAATTATTATTTCCGGGCAATTTTCATCTTCCGATTCTATTACAAAATGATACACGCCTGTAGCATAAAATGTATGACCATTATATTGAAAATAATTGTCAACAACAGTGTCTATCTCAATTATACTTTGTTCTTCGACTATTGCCAAGCCTCGATTCGACTGACATCCCCAATAGTTAGTTGCTGTAAGTCCAACAAGATGGGTTGTTTCCCAGTTGTTCCAATGAATGAATACGCGGTATTCTCCCCGTGCTGAATTATACGTTATGCTATCAATCAAACCCTCCCCAAAATCCCAGTCGTATCTTGCAAGACTGTCTTCGTATGCAGTAAGTATGGCCGTCATACCATAGCACTCAGGAGGAATTACAACAATAGAGTCTGACGGTACTGGTGCAAATAATACTCTTACTGTATCTGTATCTGTGCAAAATTCTGTATTATGTACATTCCAGTATAACTCATGGTACTCATTGTCGCCAAAAATTGTCTGATATATTGTTATATTTGGGCTGGTGCGATTATCAATGAAAATTCCAGTCGAAGAAGTATCGGTTGACCAACGACCTTCGCCAACACCATCGAAGTCAGCATGAAGCTCTCCATCCATACCACAGAATGTTACATTATTACCTTCGCTAATGTGGGCAGTAGGGGATTCAATGAAATTTATTGTCAATGGTCCAGCGGTATCCCTGCATGCATTAGGATCGGTTACGAATTCATTGTACACAATCCAGTAGAAGTCGTGACGACCGTAGTCTTCAACAGTTGCCGAGGACGAGGGGCTGCCTGCCAATTCGTTATTGTCACCGAACATTGTCGATGTGTTTTCATCGTACCATACACCCAAATATGTTTCTTCCGGTTCTTCCGCCTGCAGATGCTCAAAGGTGTTTCCACACACAATAGAGTCGTCAATGTTTATGTTTAAGTTTGCAGTAGGCATTCCGACAAACCTCACCCTTACGCTATCCGAGTCGGTACACAATTGGTCTGTTTGAGCAGTCCAATAAAATTCGTAATATGGATGTTCGGCATTTCCAGAGTTTAGTTCCGTTGTGCTGATGTTTATGGTGGGAGAGAAGACGTCGTCGATGCTGACCAGACCTGCTGGTGCATTTGTTTCCCAGTGACCTTCGCCAATGCCGTTAAAATCGACATATAGCTGCCCCAAATAACCGCAGAAACCATAATCATCTTCTGCTATGTTTGCATAAGGCGATTCATTAACGGTGACATATAAAGTTGTGTCGTATGTACATCCGAAATTATCGGTTGCGTGGAAAGTATATGCCGACAAGCCTGGAATTGTTGGTGTTGCCGTGTTGTCGGTTGCAAATCCGGCAGTTTGCACACCATCGCCATCCCACCACATTTCATTGCCGTATGTATTCTGGAAAAGAACCGCTTCATGTGTAAGGTAATCAGCAAAATTTATCTCAGTATGGAACAGGACTCCATCGTCTTGACCTAAGTAATCTATAAATATAACACACCATTCACCATTAAGAGGACACCCTATCAAATTGTTGAAACTTTCTTCTGGCTGGTAATATCCTGATGGCAAAGAAACACTTGATCCCCCCGGACAATTGTCAGACATTCGTCCGTTGCTTTCTCCTTCCGTCCAATAGTAGTCGTATCCTACACCAACCCACTGTGGTCCGTCATTGCATGATCTACCATTACTATCAAAATCTACTGGTTCACCGAAATAATCACCGCCACAAGTCCGATGAAACAAAGTTACACGCTGGCCATTAGGACATTGAAGCATAACGTCAAGGTCACCCATATATGAATGCTCCATGTTCATTCCAATTGATTCAATGTCAGACACGGAAGTAATTGTGTTTCCGACAGAAAAATCTGTTAAATAAAAACAATTTGTTTGTTCAACGCCTTCACTCTCATCATCGAAACAGTGCTGTTCATCGCTTGCAGTCGAAGAATTTTCCATCCATGCGTCTGGAGGAACAACTGCACCATGCAATTCAATATCTGTACCCGAACATATTGGCGATGATACAGATGTTACATTAAACGATGGTGGAAGGGATATATAAGTCTTTATTTCATCATTTTGCCTGCACCCATTAACATCTAAAGTCGCAAGCATAATGTAATATGCTCCAGAAACAAGAGGCTCGCTCAATTCGTTAAGCCCTAGTCCCGAATATGCGGTTAATTCATTATTTTTTATAACTCTCCACACAAATGACGTATTGTCAATTGTCTGCTCATAGTTAACATTGTTGTTCGAGAAGTCTATTTGTGCCGATACCATACTACCTATGCAACCGTTATAAACATTATTTGTCGCATCGTATTGAGCATCTAGTGTTATTCTTACGGTATAGTCTTGACATGGAAATCTACATCGTATTCCAAGTTCAAAACCAGCCATTTGTATAGAACCATCACTATGCCATTGTATTGTTACACAATTTCCAGTTGTCTCATATTCTGTCTGTTCTGGCATTTCTCCGCCAAGTTTAGCTATTTGATTGTCAGAAGTGTTAGCGCCATCGTATAGGACAACGTAATCATTCGATAATGACTCTGTTCTAAACGAAAGCACATCTATAATAATAGCTCCGCCATTATCGCTGTAGAATGTTATCGTATAGTTTTCGCTAGCAGAATAATTGCCATCAGGACCGCCAGAATCGTATATGGTTGCGCTACATGTGGTAATTGTACTGCCTGTGGTAGTGGCATCAAGGTTTATTACTTGAGAGTATCCTGCAATTCCCAAAAGCAAGAATACTATAATGATAAGAAATGATTTGCTATTCATGGGCAATCAGTTTTAGAGCATAAAGCAATGTTAAATACCATTTAAACTCGCAACAAATATACACAATTTTCTAACACAAATGCACATCCGGTGAAAATTTATCAAAAGAAATGCAGTTGAAAGAAAGGCAGGAAAAAAGCCAATCTCAAACAACCACAAACCATAATAAACCATCATAAACCCAGAAACGCCACAGGCATAGAAACGGCGAAGCCATATAAACATAGAAATTAGAAACCAGAAATTTCTCTTTAATTTTGTGGCGCCACGTTTGTCCTATAATTTATATTATGTAAAATAGCCTTTCATGAAACACTCCTACAAGGGAAAATTTGCCCATTAATTAATCACGGTTTTCTTTTTTCGAAAATTAAGGAATATTGCAACGATAATCAGAATCGCTAGGAAAATTGACGATGCAAGTTCAACGGTTTCCCATTTATGAAATGTCGGCGCCTCATTGCGAAATTCTATCGTATGTTCTCCGGCTGGAATTTCCATAGCTCTCAACAAATAATTCGCTCTAAAATATTCCGCCGGATTTCCGTCAATATACGCACGCCAATCTGGACTGTAATAAATTTCGGAAAATACAGCCAAAGCATTTTTGTTTGTAAGAACCGAATATTTTCTAGAATTTGGATTGTACGGCTTTTCGAAAACCAAAGAAATTTCCGCCGTTGAATCATGTACATAACTTGTCGACAATCCGATAAATTCATTTTTGTTTACGATTGCCGTATTTTTCAGATTCTCGTCATTTAGAGCCAAAATTTCCTCATTGACAGAATCTACATATTTTACAGAATCCACAAACCAAGCATTTCCATACGCATCGGCATTTCGGCGAACCTGATAAGCGCCATCCTTATATTTAAGGAAATATCTGATATTCAGCATATTCATTACATTTTTATTGTAATGTGCCAGATATAATTCCATAATATCTTGATACCTACCGAGTTTTACCGCACTATATCCGCCGGCGGAATGATGAAACGCAGATGTTCGCGCATCGTTGAACGCACTGCCTTGCTTGGGTTTTATGTTAAATACACGATAGTCAATGTCGTTGTTTTCTTCTGCCAACTTGTAAATTTGCCTGTCGCCATCATCTGGTTTCAAATCAAGCGCAGATTCCTTTATGTACTTGCTGTCATTCAGGTATCTATTGTCAATACCAATCAAATCGACTATTACAAGTAAGCCTATTATTACAATGATTAACTTATTGTTTTTCAGTTTGTTATTAACATATAGCCATAAAACTACCGCCGTTGCAAGTACAAAACCGAACGATCTCCATGCATCAGTCATCATCATGGCTTTACGGTCAGCTACAAGTGCATCAATTGTACTCTTTCCGAGGCCAGCGTCCCCTGCTCCACTGAACGAACCAGTCAATGGACCTACAATTGCTACCAATGCACAGGTTATCAATGTTATACCAGCCGAAATATAAAGCGGGATGTTGTACTTTTTTCGGTCGGAATCGTTGAAAATTTGTCGCAAGGCAAGCAACGCCATTACCACAGCCGACACGCTTACAATCACGAGGCTCATCGATGGCGAACGGAACTTGTTGTACATTGGCAAATAATTGCGCAGTAACACATTGAACCATTGTAAGTTACTACCCCACGCCAATAGTATTCCAATAATGGCGGTTGCAAGCAACCACCAGCGTTCCTGTTCCTTAACTATCAACAAACCAAGGATGAACAGAAAAACGATTATTGCACCTATATATACAGTCCCGTTTGTGAAGCGCTGGTCACCCCAATACAATTCATCTGAACTTCCGCCGTAGAATCCTGGCACAAGCAAAGTCATGGTCTCCGCTTTGCCATAGCTCCATTCTGATGCATATTCGGCATCAAGTCCATCAATGGTATTTGTTTGACTTTCAGTTCCATACAAATCATGCTCATTGACTGTAATTTCCGAACCACCACGCATTGTATGCTTCACATATTCGGCATTTACCATAAAGTACCGCGATGTTGACAATAGAACTAGCATAGCACAAATGACAAGCCCTCCTACTCCTTTTGCAAAATGCTTAAATTCTTTATTCTTAATAGAATACACCAGATATACAATTCCAACGACAACTGCCATTAGCATTGTATAATAGGTAATCTGGATATGGTTAAACTGAATCTGAAGTCCGAGGGCAATCGTAAACAGCAACATCCCCCACAGATATTTCTTGCGGAAAGCGAGAATCATCCCTGCCAAAATCGGTGCAATCATCGATATTGCCCACGCCTTTGTTATGTGTCCTGTCTCGATGATTATTATGTTATAACTTCCAAATCCAAAAGCGATTGCACCGAGCAAACTCAACCACGGATTTAATCCAAGAGCTAACAAAGCTACATAAAAACCAAGCAAATACAGGAAGATTATTCCCCAGTCGCAGTTTCTGCCTTCAGTACCCTCACCTATGAAAGTTAGCGTAAGCACATATTTCAGCGGTTGGAATAGGTTTTTAGATGGAATGTTATGCATTTGATACATAGGCATTCCGCAAAAGGCAGAACTATTCCAATAGGCAGTCTCCCCTGTCTCTTGTTTAAACTTAGCATATTCGCTTGATGTCCAGCGGTATTGCATGACATCGCCCTGAGCGATTATCTTTCCCCCGAGAATTGGATGCATATAGACTACCGCAATGACAAAGAAAAGCAGAACTATGACTGTATGTGTTATTATCTTTTTGGTTAACGGATGATTATAGTTTAACATTGAACGATTTTCTACATTATTACTCTCTTATTGTCATTCCGTAAGACAAAGCGAACGTTCCGTAAGCCGAAGGCAGAGCAAAACAAACATAGGACTTTTGCTATGCTAAGGCGAGGAACCTCTGTAAAACAAACAGCATAAGGGACGATGCTTGTGAGCCTGTCTATACGGAATCTCATTCTGAAATCATTTTCCGTCGGAGATTCCGCACAATTGAACAATATTACGCTCCACGTTCCGTATCGCGTTATTGTTCTAATTTGCGGAATGACTGCCTCTTTCGTTTGCATTTCTTCTAAGATTCTTACTTTTCAAAACAAGGTCTTTCCTTCCAGTAGCCCATCTGGTCTATATAGCGAGCAACCTCATTAGGCATGAAAAAGCGCACATCCTTGCCTTGCCTTATCGATTCGCGGATAAAACTCGACGAAATCTCAATCAGCGGAGCATCAACAATTTCAATGTGCGAATTCTCATATTCAACAACCTTGCATCCCGGACGGCGATAAACATAAATCTTGTAGTTTTTCAATATGACATCGTAGTTTTTCCATTTGTGGAAAGTTTCAAGGTTGTCGCCACCAATCAGTATGCTGAAATTGTAATCGGGAAATTTTTCTGACAGATGCGTCAAGGTATTGATTGTGTAGTTAGGTTTTGGAAGATAAAACTCTATATCAGAAACCCTGAATTTCGGATAGTTACCTATTGCTAGTTGAACTAAATATTGACGCACTCTGTCATCAATCAAAGTAGATGATTTCTTGAGAGGATTGTGCGGAGTAACGACAAACCACAGTTCGTTAACACCTGTATATTCAACAAGATAGTTGGCAATTGCAAGGTGTCCAATGTGAATCGGATTGAACGAACCGAAATAGAGCAATATTTCCCGTTTATTTTGCATCAAGCAGTTCTATTTCAAAGACTAAAGTGCTATATGGCGGAATTACATTTCCGTATTTCTGTTCGCCGTATGCCAAACGGAATGGAATAATGACAAGGCAATGGTCACCGACTTGCATATTCATGACAGCTTCCTCAAGTCCGACAATAACTTGCTTCTTGCCAATCACAAACGAGAAAGGTTCTGCCCGTTCTAGCGTTGAATCAAACACAGAACCGTCAATAAAGGCTGCGGTGTAGTCAATCTTCACCGTGTTACCTACAGCAGGCTTCTTGCCCGCACCTTTGTTTATAGTTAGAATGTACAATCCACTATCTGTCTTTTTCTGTGGAAAATTCTTGCCAATCAAGAACCTGTTTATCAGACTGTTCTCCTCCTCTATTCGTTTTTGTATCACTTCCTTGTTGGCGTTGGCATAATCGATTCCAGAGACAATCTTTTTCATCTTCACATTAAATACAAGTCTGTCGCCCTTGCGGATGAATGCTGGAATACTAGCCTTTCCCTGCGATTTGACAAAGAACTTTATTGCATCGACCTTGATTATTGCGCTGTCGCCTTCATGCAAAAGCATAAACGCTTCCTCAATGCAACCCTTGTCGCTTGGAACAGCTAATCTCATCTTAAATTCTTCATTTAAGTCAGCGCTTGAAAATAACAATGAATCACCTTTTTCGGTTTTATATGACATGTTCATGTACATGACATCACCGACCTTTGGTGTTTTGCGTGACTTTGATGCGTTCACAATCTTGTATTCAATGCCAGTTGCGGTCTTAAGGAACACATTTTCAGGACGGTCAACAATATATTCTGCTTCTCCGTTTTCGCCAAAGACCATCATTGTGACTTGTCCGGAATCGTTGCTGTAGTCCCATTGCGAAAGAAGCGAATCAATCTCCTCTTGTGTAAGGTCTGCACCTTTATTATCAGAAGTTTGCGTTGTATCATCTGTTTTCTTCTCCGTATCCTTGCAGGAAATTACCGTCAAAATGACGAAAGACAGCAACAATAATATGACGAATCTGTATCTCATTTAACATCAAGGATTTCAATATCAAATATCAATGTCGAATATGGCAAAATATCACCCTTGTCTTCAGAACCATAACCTAATTTCGATGGAATGATTACGGTTGCCGTCATGCCTTTTTTCATCAGTCGTATTGCTTCTTCCCAGCCTGCAATGAACTTTTCCCTACCGACAACGAAAGTCATCGGTTCCTGTCCAAGTGTGGTTTCCACCAGTGAGCCGTCAGTAAGCGTAAGCGTATAATTTACAGCAACTTCATCGCCTTCCTTTATATAATCACCTGAACCAGTATTGCGTTCAATGAAATATAATCCAGATGCTGTTGGCTCGGCGGTAATATTTGCGTTTTTCAAGTAATTATCAAGGATTTCCATTTCCTTTTCCTCGCCTGTGTGGTAGCGCGATGACAAATATAGTTCCATGTCCTTCTCGTCCATAATGTCAACTAGCCTAACCTTTATGATAATTGGGT
Organism: Bacteroidales bacterium; assembly: GCA_017551515.1. Lineage (GTDB taxonomy): Bacteria > Bacteroidota > Bacteroidia > Bacteroidales > ML635J-15 > Bact-19. The sequence goes on from JAFZLK010000047.1 coordinate 99,733, forward strand.
CGAGCGCATTAACACCATTGGGCAAATGTCCATACTTCTCCGAAAAGAGCAGAAAATTTTCAGCAGTAATCTTGAACAAAGCCGAATCGCCCTCGTGCATCATTGCCAATCCATCCTCGATGCTACCGCCTGTATGTGCTGGCCTTTCAAGGGTTTTCATATATTTTCTTCCACCTTCCCTTGAATTGAAAAGCACCGTGCCATCCTCCTTTTCATACGAATATTCAAGTTCAAGCACATTGCCGATTTTGGGAAGCTGGGCATTTTCGTGCGATTCAACAATACGATATTGCAATCCAGATTCAGCGACATTAAAGTCACCGTAATTGTCTTTGCATGAATGCATTAGTGCAACAGCAAACAAAAATATGAATATGTAACAATGTCTTTTCATTTCTACAGCACTACTTCTCCGTAATCAGAAAATTCATTTTCGGGTGACTTTATGTCAACCACCTCAATGTCGTAAACCAGAACGGAATACGGAGGAATCTTGTATGAATCGCCAGCGACACCGAAAGCCAAATGTGGCTGAAGGATAAAATATGCCTTCTCGCCTTTTTTCATAAGCTTTAGTCCTTCGTTGAGCCCCGATTCTTCCTGATTCCTGTCGATTGTCATTTTTCTATTGCCAGTTGCATCCGAATCGTAAAGCACATCCCCGTTAAGCAAAGATGTCTTAAATGCAAACTCGACAATATCACAGCTTTTCACCTCTGTATCATTAGTTTTAACGTATATCATATACAAAAGTCCAGATTCTGTTTCTGTCATTTCCCAGTTGTGACGAGCGATATACTTTTCCACTATGTCCCTGTTGACATCAAGCATGTCTTTGTTTATCTGGATAGTTTCTTCCTGCTTTTCAGCCTTGACTTTTGAATATGGATCTTTTATTTCGGTTTGCTCCCCATTGTTCGACTTGCATGAAACAACCGAAACTGCAAGAATTATTATATATAACAACTTTTTTACAAGCATGTTACATAGTTTAGTAAATGTAATTCTTTAATTCCTCGGCATATTCTCCCTTGACAAGTTCTTCAAACTTCTTGCAGGCTTCGTTCAACGGAATATAGGCTTCACCTCCAGATGCGTTTACATGTCCGCCTCCGTTGAAATGCTTGGCACTAAACGAATTGACATCAAATGTTCCTTTGGAACGAAAACTTGCCTTTATGAAATTGTCGCGTTCAATGAATATTGCAGTGAACACAATCCCATTTATTTGCATAGGGATGTTCACAAAATTCTCTGTATCACCGAATTTCTCTCTGAATCGTTTTCTGTCTTCGGCAGTTATGTAGATGTAGGCTGTCTTGTATTCTGGCATGACAACCATTCGGCTACAAGTTACAAAGCCCATAAATCTAATCCTGTCCTCCGACCATGCATTGAACAACCTGTTGTAAATCTTATTCTTCTCAATGCCAAATTCCATAATCTTGCCGACTACCCTGAATAGGTTCGGATTCGATGAACTATACTCAAAAGAACCTGTGTCGGTAAGGATTCCAGTATATAGACAAGTGACTACATCAATATTAAAGTATTGGTTGAGAAAAGTATTCTCAATCACTTCAAATATAAGTTCACAAGTTGATGAATATTTTGTGTCGGCAATTGCGACATCGGTAAATTTCTCAACAAAAGGATGATGGTCGAAAAGTGCTTTGTAGGCTGTCGATTTTTCAAATTGTGGCTGAATAACGCCTGCGCGTTTTTTTGCGTTCATATCAACGCAAATAATCATATCGGCTCCATCGAGAAGTGTTTGGTCTTCCTGCGTTTTCTTGCCAATGACCTTCATATCTTTTGCTCCGGGCATCCATTTCAGGTTGTCGGGAAAGAATGTCGGACTGATAACTCTGACAGACTTGCCTGTCTGCTTTATAGCATTGTACAGTCCGAGCGATGAACCGATAGCATCACCATCAGGATTATAATGGTGTATAATGACTATATTCTCGGACATTTTTAGTTTGTCCGAGAATATAGCAAGTTCTTTTTCAAAAGCACTAATAATCGACATCTCTAGTCTTCGTCCTCTTCAACTTCAAGTACGAAAGCACCATCGCATTCGGCTTTTGTGTACCACTGGAAAGTTCCGCCGCTGGTTCTGAAATACACTTCGCTGTCCTTCGATATAATCTTCATCGCCATGCGTTTCCACGGTGTAATTCTACCCTTGTACGACTTATCAATCCAAACATCGACATAATAGCCGGTTGCATTTTCAAAAGAAAGAGAACACAAATCTGCATCTTTTGGCATCTGCTGCTCGTATTCTTCCATTCTTGGAAATCCATAGTCGTCAGGATTTATTCCATCGGGGATTTCGTTTGCTGTTAGAGTCTGCGCCTTAGCGCCGAATGCTAATGCAGCAAAAACAACCAATAAAAAGCATCTAAGTTTCATATTCTAAATTATTAAATGTTAGTCAATTACATTTGTGGCGGTACGGGTGGCATCCCTGGCATTGGCGGAGGAACAGCACCAAACAATGATGACAATTCTTGTACCGAACCTGCTGCTGCCCATGCAGGCATTCCCTGCTTCCATACCAAAGTATCCTTGGTCACCTGACCGTTTTTAACCATTGTTGACAATGTATTCATATCGAATGGTCCAGATTGCTGTCCGTTTACAGCAACAAAGAATGTCGAAGCTGCCGGCATTGGCGGAGGAGCCATCGGCTGTTGTTGCTGATAGCCACCCTGTTGAGGCTGTTGATACATTTGCTGCTGATTCATCATCGGGTTCATTGCATTCATCATCTGACCTGCCATAGCAAATCCCATGCCCATTCCCATTCCAGATGCCGCAGCACCTCCTCCAGGTGCAGTAGCAGCGGCTTCCACAGCGTTTGCTGCCTGAAACTGCATGTAGTTGTCAACACCAAGTACGTTCATGCCCATTTTCTTATCCAAGAATTTTTGCATTTCCTCTGGAAGGCTGATGTTTGACACGAGGAACTTGGTCATATTCAAGCCATATTCCTTGTATTCATCAATTATCACTTTACCTATTTGCTCCGAGAATTCATTGTAGTTTGTTGCCATGTCAAGAACTGGAATCTTCGATTCGGCAACAGCATCTGAGAAGCGAGTGATAATAATATTTCTTAATTGATTGTTGACTTTTTCGATAGTAAAATCACCATCAGTTCCAACAATGTCCCTAATGAACTTTGCGGCATCTTCAACACGGTATTCGTAAACACCGAAAGCGCGGAGACGCACCGGTCCAAATTCAGGGTCTCTTACCAATATAGGATTCGGTGTCCCCCATTTATTGTCGAGGAACTTCTTAGTATTGACAAAATACACTTCTGCCTTGAACGGACTATTGAAACCATATTTCCATCCTTTCAATGTTGAAAGTATAGGCATGTTTTCCGTTGTCAGTGTGTACATGCCCGGCTGGAAAACATCGGCAATCTGACCTTCGTTAATGAAGACAGCCACCTGCGACTCCCTAACGGTGAGCTTTGCGCCCATTTTTATTTCATTCTGATATCTCTCGAAACGATATACAATTGTATTGTTGGTCGGATCGAGCCATTCGATAATGTCAATAAATTCACCTTTAATTTTACTGAACAAACCCATATTACTATTCGATTTAATTTATTAATATATTTTTTTCTAATTCTACAATATGTTCGTTGACGGACCTGGACAATTCCAATATCATGCCAAAATAATCGGCATTTTCTCCTGACTTTAGTTTCTTTTCAATCATGACAATATAATCGGCAATGTTGTCGAAACCGAAAATGCCGACATTACCTTTCAACTTGTGGAGTTCGTTGGACACACCTGCATAATCATTATTCAACACCATGTTATTCAGGATGTTGAAAGTGTTTGACGATTCCTTTTTGAAATATGACAGTAAGTCATTTTTCAGCTTGGCATCACTTGCGGTGCGTTCATCGAAAGCTTCCATATTCAGTTTCAAATCAATCTTTGTCACAATTGTCAAAGATACAAAAAAAAATAATACCTCAAAATTAAGGTATTATTTTTTTGATTTTATTAAGACATTACTTATCTTCTCAACAAACGAGTGTTTATATAGTCAACAAACGAATCTCTGTACGAGCGTCCGATAGGAACCTGATTTCCCTTTATGTTGATATATGCACCGTCGATGTCATCAATGTGGTTTACATTAACAATATAAGACTTGCTTACCCTGAAGAAAATGTTTTCTGGCAACTTGTTGAAGATGGTCTTCACATTCATTGCAGTCATGTACTTTCCGTGTGTAGCGTGGATAATGACATAGTCCTTCAAACCTTCGATGAAAAGCAGATCGTCGAAATTAACCTTAACATATTTTCTGTCTGATTTGATGAAGATAAACTTGTCTTCGTAAGCATCGAAAATACATGGTGAAGCCGACATCTTCATAATTTCGTCAGCCTTAGCAACCGATCTTACAAAACGTTCAAACTTGATAGGTTTTACAAGATAGTCAACAACATCAAGTTCGTAAGCCTCAACAGCATACTGTGGATATGCGGTGGTTAGGATTACCATTGGCGGATTGTCGAGGTTCTTGAGGAAGTCGATACCGTTTGTCCCTGGCATTTCAACATCCAAAAACATCAAGTCAACCTTGTTCTTCAATAAAAACTTGCTTGCTTCTGCAGCACTCGCGAATTCGCCAACCAATTCAAGGTTGTCCAATTCTTCGATGTTCATCCTCATGCCTTCGCGTGCCAGAGGTTCATCATCTACAATAATACATTTAATCATTTTCAATCAATATTTTTAGTTCGACATTATAATACTTGTCATTTTGTTCAAAATCAAGTGTGTATTTACCTAAATACAAAAGGTCTAACCTCTTCTTCGTGTTCTCGATGCCAATTCCGCTAGCCTTAGCTTTTTCTTTGTCAGCATCAGATATGACGTCACACTTAGTATTTTGTGCGACAAAAGTAACATAACTTTTATCAACTCCCACAAAAATCTTTATAAATTTTTCACCAAGCGAGTTTTCACTAACAAATTTGAAGGAATTTTCGAGAAATGAAATGAACAGGAACGGATAAATCATTACACCGTCCATATTTCCGCCCTTTTGATAGTCAATGACGACATCTGTCTTGCGAATCTTCTGTAACTCAATGTAATTCTCAATGTGCTTAAGGTCAGATTTCAGCAAAACCTTCTTGTCAACGCTTTCGTAAAGCTGATACCTAAGCAGATCCGACAACTGCATCACCATTTCAGAGGAAGCGACTGCCTTCTCTTTTCTTGATTGTATATATATGACATTCAGCGTATTGAAAAGAAAATGAGGATTCAACTGCAAATTAAGGTAATAAAGTTCCAGACGGTGCTTCTCCTCCTCCATTCTCTTGACTTCCTCGATGCGCTTTTTCTCGTTTATCACCCAGAACGGATTCCCAATCATGACAGCCAAATAGACAGACGACAGTTCAATTGTAACGATGTAAAACAAGTTTATGCTCCCAGCAAGCCAGCCTATTAGCAGCATGTTGACAATAATTATGGTGACTTCGAAGCATACGAAATGCCAAATCTTGCATTTAGGCGACTTGACTATCTTTTTGACAACTTCACATGCAAATATTACCACTAATGCTTCCAACAGGACTAACTTCCACGCAAAATTCCAGTACAAACTATCTGCGATTAAAATATTCAGCACAATAGCAGCATAATACAACAAAGTATAATTCACGATGTTGATGATTTTCCCCTTTTCGAGGACGCCATTTTTCTTTTGCTTTTCCTGTTCCATTTTCTAATGGTCAAATACTTTGGCTAGCATAAGTTTTGCACTCGCAAAGATACAACATTTTTTATAAAGTGGCATCCCAAATACCTGTATGCAGTCGGAACAATATTGTATTGGGCGTGATATTATACGAATGTGCATTATTCCATTGACTGAAATGCTAAAAATAGCTTTTATATCCGAAATGTATTTTTGAGTTATTGAAACTAAACGGATTTTCGTTTTGTTTGCCGATGGCATATACAAGCGAAAATATTCCCGCCTGCGTGCTGAGGTCGATGCCGACACCTATGCCCAACGCATAGTTGCTTGATGTCTCCGCCGTAAACATCTTGCCGAAATACATAGCATCTGTCAGAACATACACTGCCGAATTGCGCTCGAACAAATATCGCAACTCAATGGTTCCCAATGTATAGTAAGTCGCAGGCAGCGACAGCTCATCAAATCCGCGGATGCTGTTCATGCCGCCAACCCAAAGCAATTCGTTATCGAAAATTGTTTTGCTGTAAATGAATTTAGTGCTGTTTCGCAATTTTATGGTAAAGCCTTGCACAATACCTATATATCCGCTGATGTCATAGAAAAGGTTGGCATGGAAAAGAGAATTTTTCGTTTCGGTTTCGTTTTTGCGACCTGCATCGGCTGTCACAGCAAAGACAAGTCCTTTGTATGGATTGCGCAAATTATCAACACTGCAGTAGTCGATGCCGAAACCGAAAAGGTTGGTCTTAAACTTCGTAAAGTTTCCCGAAGCGCTGTCGTTGTTACCAATCGGAAACGATGCCGTGTTACGATAGTATATGTAAAATCCTCTGCTTATTTGGTTGCCAACCATGACCTTGCCGTAAAAGTCTGTTTTTAGATACGATGAATCTTTCTTTTCCAAAGAAAAGTCGGCACCAAGTCCAACTGGCGACTTGAATAAATAAGGAAATGCTCCGCCGATATTTAGCGTTTGGTTCTGAGTTTCATATTTTTTCCAATTGAACTTGAAGTTTTCACCATGATGAAACGCGTTGACAAGCGAAAGGTCAATGTCACCAGTAATCAGCAGCTTGCCTGTAGTCTGGCTTTTCGGCATAATGCCAAGTACACCGCTGAACGAACTTGCTTTCTTGCTCTTAAGAAACAGAAGAACATCAGATTTTGTGTCGGAAAATGCCAGCTGATAGGTTTGTTCCTGCTCTAAGAACGGAATGTTATTGATTCTACTGTCAATTCTGTCAATCTTTTCGATTGTCAGCACGGTATTGTGGCGCAGTTCGAGTGTACGTTCCATGTAGCTATGGCTAATCTTTGCATTGCCGTTGATTATCAGACTGTCAACTTTTACGAGCAGACCTTTGTCAACTTTCACTTTTGCAGAAAAACTGATTTCATCAAAACTTATGCTGTCGATATTTGCTGTTGCGAAAAGATAGCCTTTATCGGTATAATATTCCACAACTTGTTCACATAACTGTGGATAGAAAAGCGGATTGCTTTTTTTTCGACGACTTACCCTAAACGGCACTTCCGACACATCAAGCGACACATTTTGCAAAGGTTTGCCTAGAGTTGCGTATGCATCTACCCTGTCATCTCTGTAATTTATGCTGTCGAATCCTGCATATACATACTTCTTTCGCTGCATCTTGTCAATATAGCTTTTAAGGTAGGAATCGACAGAAAGGCTGTCGCTGCATTTTTTCATACAATCAAAATGATAACTGTCAGTTTCGTTGTCGCGCACATAGATGCCAACGTGCTGGGCATACGCATTTGAACATAGCAACATTGCGAGACATAAAATAATATTGCACAGCGACCTATACATGTCAATAAAACGCAAAGACACGAAAAATCGTGTCTTTATGCATTAAAAATATTTGACAAAAATAAGCATTATTTTGTGTAGATGCCTTTTATCGAGCCATATTTATCGTCAAATGCTACCTTCAGATTCTTGTTCTTGAATATTTCGGCAGGCAAATGTCCGAGATAACCGCACTGAGGTATTACAACTACACTTTTATAATATGTAAAATCATCAAAATCAACAGATAATGATACATCTGACGGTATTCTGTAGAACAGACCCATTTCCTTTTCCTTCTTTTTAAGATCGTATTGCCGTCCATAGAAATTGCCGATTTCCTTTGTCGCCTGCAAATTCTTGAGAACAAGATAAACTGGCTCTGAATTCTCCGCGCGTTTTTCTACAACTTCATCATCGTCAGTAATATAGCAAATAGGAATCTTTTCCTCGGCAAGGTCCGGCTGTGGCGTGTAATAGAATACATATTCCCTTGTTTCCCTTTCAATTTTACCGACAAACAGTTCAAGATAACGTTTTTCCATTTGTTTCAGTTCGTTGACCATAATTTCGATGTCTGTTGGCGGAGTGTCGGTGTCAAATTGAGCAGTAAGCACTTTGAAAAGACGTTTTCTTATTTTTATGATATAGTTCGCAGCTTCCTCTGCTTTCATCTCTTCGTCTTTGCTGATGATTACTTTATTATATATAGGTATCTTCTGAAAAACGGAATCCACTTCAACGACCTTGTAGGTAGTATCGGTGTTTTTTGTGAAGTTTTGTTTTACACCATAGTCTGTAAACAAAGGTGTTGCAATATCGGATGTCTTTGAAAAATGGCATTCGCTAGTTTGGAAATCTTCCGATTGTTCTCCGCAGTTGTAGCCGGTAACAATGCCCCTGCTATTGTAGTTAAGATTTGCTTCGTGGTCGCACACAACCATAAAGCAAGCGTTTGGGTCAGGCTGTGCAATTTGCCTTATGTCAACGTTTTCTATCTTTACATCAGATATGTTTTTTGTTGCTGTATTCTTTATGCAAAGGTACTTTTCTGCATATTTGGAATAAGGCCCCGGAACCATGGTTTCTTTCGTCACGGTGATTTTTATTTCCAGTGTTGTCTGCGGAAGATAATACAGGAATGCATTTTTCTTTATGGTTACTTCTGAATTGGAAAGCGGGAAAACCTTAATTTGTGCAAACGAACAAAGCGCTGACAATAAAAATATTGCAATTGTTATACTGTATCTTTTCATAAGAACATTTACCTTTTGAAAATTATGATGCAAATTTAGGCAAAATTACGGAAACGACAAAAAGGATTATGACTGCGGCGTTTAACTTCGTTGAGGGCTTCGCCGTTCTACGCTTCGCTGTTTCTAGGTTTCTATGGGCTACGCCCGTTTCTATAAAAAAGGAATGTCATGCTGGACTGCTCCCTGAGCATGCCGAAGGGCAGCATCTGATTCCGTTTTTTTGTTTCTAGGTTTAACTTCGTTGAGGGCTACTTGTGCTGCGATGTACTGAGCAATAGTCGAAGTGAGCACAGTCGAAGTACGCTATTTCTTTGGGCTTCGCCCGTTTCTAATTGTTTCTAAGTTTATTGGCTAACGCCGTTTCAATGTTTCACGTATCTAAGTTGTTCGTTTTTGTTTCAATCATCCATTGTCAAATCTTTGGTAACCAAAGGCAATTTGCAAATAATATCTGTCGCAATGGTTGAAATCATACCGAAATCAGAACTAGCAAGTTTGCCAGCCTCACCATGCATCCACACACCAGCAATAGCAGCATTATCAAGAGTATATCCTTGTGCCAGCATGGAGGTTATTACACCAGTCAGAACATCTCCGCTTCCGCCAGTGGCAATGCCCGGATTCATACCTATATAAAATAAAATATGTCCATCGGAAAGTGAAATCGCCGTAACGCCACCTTTTAGCACAATCACACTGTTATGTTTGACTGAGAAAGCGGACATGTATTTCAACCTTTCTACCGATGAGCTAAATGTTCCAAAAAGCCGCTCAAATTCCTTTGGGTGCGGTGTGAGTATGCAATTGTGAACCATGTTGAGCCTAGACTTGTCTTTTGCTATTATATTCAACGCATCGGCATCTAAAACGCATGGCTTTCCGCAGTCAAATGCTTTGTTCACAAGATTTTTGGAGGAATCCCCCACTCCAATTCCAGGACCAACGCCAAAGGCGGTAAAATTGTTTGCTTTTCCATCCCAATTCTCCAAAAACATTGCTTCTGGCACCGAAATCTGCATTATTTCGAGAATGTCATCTGGTGACGAAACGCTAAGCAATCCTACACCACTGCGCAGACAGGCCCTAGATGCCATTATTGCAGCACCAGCCTTTCCTCGACTGCCAGCAATCAACAATGCATGTCCGAATGTACCTTTATGGTCGAATGGATGTCTGACTTTCAGCAGGTTGACGATGTCGCTTTTTTCAATTATGTCAAAATCGGACGGCATTGTTTCTTTGGATTCTGCATCGTGACCAATATCAACGAGATGCAGTTTGCCATAATACCTGTAATTCTCAGCGAACATAGCCGACAATGGCAGATTCCCGATTGCAAAAGTTTGGCTAGCCTCGACTATCGCCCCGTCGTTTGCCAAATTATCTTCTCCGAAAAGTCCCGAAGGAATGTCAATCGACCACACTTTTGCCTTCGACTTGTTCACAATGCCAATGATTTCTGCGTATTTGCCAGACACGCTTCTGCTTAGCCCAGTTCCGAATATTGCATCAACGACAATTGTATCATTCGAAATTGAAAGTTTTTCAAAATTCACCTTGCTCAGCATTGTCACACATTCCGAATCCATTTCGCAAATATTGTATAGATTCTTGCTGCACTCATCGCTTATCTTTTCCGAAAAATCACAGAACCAAACACTTACATTGGCATTTTCTTTTTTTAACATTCTTGCCAAGCCAAGTCCGTCACCACCATTGTTGCCCGTTCCTGCCACTACCAAAAAGTTTTTTTCAGAGACATCAGGCACAATGGATTTCATTTCACCGAACAATGCCAGCACTGCTCGTTCCATTAGCTCATACGATGATATTCCCTGCGCTTTCATTGTCATCATGTCAAGATTGCGCGTCTGTTGCGATGTTAGAATCTTTTTCATATGGGTAGAATTTTGTCGCAAAAATAGTCATGGCAGCTAAATTTTCCACGTCACAAACTATTTGCTGTTAATAACTTTGAGGTTTCTAAATTTGCAAATACTTTAATCTAATACACGTAATTTATTATTACTTATAAAAATATTACCCCAAAATCATATTTGCAAGAAATTGTTTACGGCTTGTTTTTGTTAAAAAAATAGCCTTATGAAAACAATATATTCATTGTGTTTTGATTATGTTTGCAGGATTATAATCTAAAAAAAATTGTACAATGAGAAAATTTATCTTTAGTATCGCAGCATTGATTATTTCATTTGCTGCATTTGCGCAGACAGAAGGCGCAGATTGTGCAAATCCGAGCACAATCGAAAATCTTCCCTATTCCGCTGAGAACCAAACGACAATGGGAACTTGTCCTTACACATTCCCCAACAACACTATTATGCGTAGCGGATGCCATGTTTACAAGTACATTCCGAATGAGGATCAAATGGTAAACATTAATATTTCTGGCATCAGTCGAGCATACGATCCCGAAGCCACAACAGCTACTGTTTCAAATGTTGGCATTTTCCTATACAATGGATGCCCGGATGATGAGAATGCACAACTGATTGGAGTGCCTTTTGTGTCAAATTCTATGTTACAGACATCAGGCTCAATAACAAACGCAAGCCTTACGGCAACAACTGAATACTACATTATAGTTGCTACGGATTCTCTCATAACTGAAGGTTATTCTATTCCGTTTGTTGGAGAAATAGGCGGTGCTGCAAGCTACACCACAGCAACATTCAGTCTTTCTATTGAAACCGTTGTAGCAAACGATGTTGCAATTCGTTCAGTAACAGCATCGGCAGCAGGATGTGCTGAAGCCACAAGTGTTTCATACACAATTGCTAATGCTGGAGAGCTTGCTGCTGACTCAGCTGCAGTAACTGTAATATGCAAAGTGAACGGCGATGATGTTGCATGGGACACTCTTCCTGCACTTGCATCTGGCGCAACATTGCAAAAAACTTTCGAGGGCATTGCTTTGATTGAAGGCGAAAACACCATCCAAATCGTTGCAAGTCTTGAAGGTGACGAAAATATGGAAAACAACACCGGCAACACAACCGTATACAGGAATAATATAATTTCGGATTTTCCATTCTCTGAGAATTTCGAGGCAGAACCTTACAATTGGAATCCAAGTGCAGCAAACGCATGGATAATTGCAGAAGAAGAAGGTGGCAACCACTATTATAAGACCGACACTGCTGTCAGCAAGAATTCATACATTTCAAGTCCTTGCCTTAATTTTGCAGAACTTGAAGCTCCGGAATTGCATTTCGATGTTATTGCCGACTATCCATCAGTAAATATAGGTGGTTTAGGCGGTTTTGGCGGCATGATGGGTCTTGGAGACATTATGACTACAGTCCATGGTTGCGTATTGGTAAACATTGGAAACAGCGAAAGCTGGGACACAGTTGCAAAAATCGATGCCAGCAACACATGGGTAAACAAAAACATCAGTCTTGATACATGTGCAGGACATACTGGTGTGCAAATAAGAATATGCTACAATTCCGGAATTAGTGGCAATATAGGAGGCTTCATTAATTTAGGCGAAATGATTTCTGGTGGAGCTGGTGTATCAATCGACAACATAGTAATAAAGGAGGCTCCAGCAAAAGACTTGGGCGTTATCGCTATAACTGGTCCTGCATCAGGCTGCGGACTTTCTGACAATGGTCATGTTGCAATAACAATCAAGAACTATGGTCGTAGAGCTCAGTCAAACTATACTGTTAAATACTCACTCGATGGCGGAGAAAACTGGACAGAAGAAACTGTAACCACAGAAATAGCAGCTAATTCAACTGCAAGCTACACATTCACCGCAGCAATGAATTTGTCATCTGTTGGCAGATACGACATTTTGGCTAAGACCGCACTCGATGGCGACGAAGATCCAACCAACGATGAAGCTGAAGGTTTTGTCGTTTCACAAGGTCTATACAACGAAGCAGTTGCTATATTTGACGACGAAGAATTCATAAACGACTGGTATGCAAACGGAACTTATTCTTCATGGGCATTCGGAAAGACTGCTGTTGCACAAAACGACAGCATCTGGACTTGGGCAACCAATCCTAACGGACCTGTTAACCCGGGTGAAGAATCATACCTCTACACTCCTTGCTACAACCTTACTGGTATGACCAATCCTATTGTCAAGATAAGCCTTAAATATAATCTCGGAATGGATATGGGTGACACTGAAGATCCTGGCATGGGTGGACTTGACCCAACAAGCATGATGGGTATCTTTGGAGGCTCTCTTAACCTGCAATATACAATCAACGGTGGCTCATCGTGGATTGTTGTAACGGCTGGTGAACTTAACGAAGGCTGGTACACCTCTAATATGATGACCGAAGACATGAGCGATCCGGGATGGTCAGGCAACACAAACGGTTTCGTAAGTGTAAAAACAAGCCTCACATTCCCAAGTGCAGCTAATCTTTCAAGCGTAAAGTTCAGATTCGCATTCAAGACTACCAGTATGAATCTTGGTGACGATGAAAGTGGAATGGGCGGATTGTTTGGCGACATATTCGGTAACATGACGGGAACAGGTTCAATACAAGGCGTTGCTATAAACAATTTCGTAATATATGAATGTAGCACTCCTATCCCATCTGCATCGTTTACTTACTCAAACGAAATTTGCTCTGGTCTCGTAGAATTCACCAACACTTCACAAAATGCTGATACTTACGGATGGAACTTTGGCGATGGCGCCGGAATCGACCTTGGAGAACTTACTGGTGAGGAAGGTTTTGATTTGAGCCAACTTTTCGGTGACGGTTCAACAACTTCTCAAGAAGAAAATCCGACAATGACTTATACAGCAAGCGGTGATTATATTGTAACATTGACAGCTACCAACGAATGTGGCACAAGCGTACATCAGGATACTGTAACAATAGACTTGACATCAACACCAACTGCAGCATTCTCATACACAAACGAAGAATGCACCGGACATGTAGTATTTACCAACAACTCGCAAAATGCAGATTCGTTTACATGGAACTTCGGTGACAGCACCCCAACATCTTCAGAAACATCACCAAGTGTTACTTACTCTGCTTCTGGAGAATACACTGTTAGTTTGACCGCTACAAACGCATGTGGAACAAACGAATACCATGAAACAATAGAAATCGACCTATGCACCGACATCATTGAATTTGAAGACGGTATCAGCATCTATCCTAACCCGGCAAGCAGCAGCATCACAATCGTTAACGCAAAAAACGCCAATGTTGAAATAATGAATGCTCTCGGTCAGGTTGTTTATGCTAGCGAAAACATTTCAAACGCACACTCAATCGACATCAGCAACCTTACAAATGGAACATACTTCGTTAAGATTAACGACTCTGTTTCAAAGGTAAGTGTTGTAAGGTAATTATCACTCATTGTCATAAGGAATCTGCCTCAATTTTTGGGGCAGATTTTTTTTCCAAAAAAATAAAACTTTTTTTGAAGACTGTCGTATAAGATATTGATTTTAAAAATACGAAATGAGACAACTAAAGATTACTAAATCAATTACCAATCGCGAGAGTGCATCGTTGGACAAGTATTTGCAGGAGATTGGTGAAGAAGAACTTATCACAGTAGAAGAGGAAGTTGAATTGGCGCAGAAAATCAGGAAGGGCGACCGTGAAGCATTGGAAAAACTCACAAAGGCAAACCTCCGTTTCGTCGTTTCCGTAGCAAAGCAGTACCAGAACCAGGGCTTAAGCCTCCCCGACCTTATCAACGAAGGCAATCTGGGACTTATCAGGGCTGCAGAGAAATTTGATGAGACTCGCGGTTTCAAGTTCATATCCTACGCAGTATGGTGGATTCGTCAGTCAATCCTTCAAGCATTGGCAGAACAGGCTCGTATCGTAAGGCTTCCGCTTAATCAGGTTGGTTCGCTCAACAAGATTAACAAGGCATTGTCGAGGTTCGAACAGGAATACGAACGCCGTCCAACTTCAGAAGAACTTGCAAAGGTTCTCGACATGCCAGAAGACAAGATTTCGGACACCTTGAAGGTTTCGGGAAGACACACTTCTCTTGATGCTCCGTTTGCAAACGGCGAAGACAACAGTCTTGTGGATGTTCTTGAAAACACCGACCTGCCAAATACGGACTCAAAACTTATCGAAGAATCCTTGTCAAAGGAAATAGAACGCGTACTCGCGGCATTGACTGAAAGAGAAAGAGAAATCGTAAAGATGTTCTTCGGAATTGGTGGACCAGAAAGAACGCTCGAAGAAATCAGCGACCAGTTTGGTCTTACTCGTGAAAGAGTTCGCCAAATCAAAGAAAAGGCAATCAGGCGACTGAAACATTCAAACAGAAGCAAACTTCTGAAGAGTTACCTCGGTTAACAAACAAAAAAGCGTCTTTCGGGACGCTTTTTTTATTTTATATCACTGCATTAGCCCATGCCAAAGTAAACTCAATTTAAACCTTGTCTGCACACCTTTGACAATACCAGCATACTCTATCGGCACATCGTTGCGTCTTGCAAGTTCTGCAAACAACGATGACTTAAGAAAAACATTGCGGTCAATACCATTTCGCCTCCATTCCTCGTTAACCCAATGAATTACACTCCAACTTTCAGGGACAACGACATTTTTATAAAGCATCTTGCGAACGACATTCCATGAATCCACATTTGAAAAAGACTTTACACATTCTCCCAACCCCATTTCTTTCACATTATCAACGAGAATCTGTATCGGCAAATGCCAGTCGCGGTTGTTTTCATCAACTTTAGAAACGGCTTCGTTGTAACATTTTTCCATCAGCGGAGAACCTTTAGGACATTTCATCACATTGCCTACCAATGGAAGATCGTGATGCGAGCGAAATACATAATCACTTTCAAAATCAAGCGGTTTCAAGCAGGTTACATCCATATCAACCCACCAACCGCCATGCAAATAAAGAAGTTTATAGCGGAATATATCACTAAATCCGGCAAAACTACCTTTGCCATGTCCGAACTGATTGCTGTACTTGTATGAAAAAATTTTGTCGCGAGGAATAATTTCGGATGCATCCCTTAAAATCGTTCCTGCAGGAAGCGGAGTTACAATGTCATCGTAAGCCCAAAGCACAAACCTATGTCCATTGTTCAAGAACGACTTGATAGTCAACAATTCGCAAGTGGAAAGGCTTTGACCTATCCACATTGCGTTCACTGTTAAATTGCTATCATCCATGTGGTTATACCTTCGATAGCGAAACCATCATTCCTTCTGTCTCGTCGTATGCCAAGTCGATATGGTTGTTCTCCGATATGTCAGCCTTAATTATGTACTCGGCAAGCACATCCTCGACATACCGCTGTATAGCACGCTTCAAGTGACGAGCACCGAACTTCGGATCGTAGCCTTTTTCGACAATGAAATCCCTTGCCGATTGTGCTATATTCAACGAGAAGCCCATACTATGTACTCTTTCGAATAGTCCGGCAAGTTCGATGTCAATAATCTTGCTAATGTCGTCCTTTGTCAAGGTGTTGAACTGAACAATATCATCTATACGATTAATGAATTCTGGCGAGAAAGTTTTCTTCAATGCATTTTCTATAACTGCCTTGGCATTCTCGCCATACGCATCCTTGCGCGCCTTGGTGTCGAAACCAACTCCAACGCCAAAATCAGACAACTGACGAGAACCAATATTGGATGTCATTATGAGAATGGTATTCCTGAAGTCAATCTTTCTACCCGAACTGTCGGTAAGACGACCTTCGTCAAGTATCTGAAGCAGAATATTGAATACATCGGGATGCGCTTTCTCAATTTCATCAAGAAGCACCACAGAATAAGGTTTACGCCTTACTCGTTCAGTAAGCTGACCGCCTTCCTCGTAACCGACATATCCCGGAGGCGCACCAACAAGTCTCGATACCGAGAACTTCTCCATGTATTCGCTCATGTCGATACGAATAAGTGCATCTTCGGTGTCGAACAGATACTTGGCAAGAATCTTTGCAAGCTGAGTTTTTCCAACGCCTGTCGGACCAAGGAAGATAAATGTACCTATTGGCTTGTTCGGATCTTTCAATCCAGCTCTATTTCTATGTATAGCACTAACAATCTTGCTTATAGCCTCGTTCTGACCAATGATTTTTCCAGAAAGAGCATCATTCATTTCAAGCAGACGAGTGCCTTCAGACTGAGCCACGCGCTTAACAGGTATTCCCGAAATCATAGCAACAACCTCAGCGACATCTTCTTCGGTTATAAGTTTCTTGTCCTCATTCATTTCGGCAAGCCACTGCTTCTTGTAGTGAGCTATGGTGGTTTCAAGTTCGCGTTCCTTGTCGCGGTAGGTTGCCGCTTCCTCGAAATGCTGATCCTTAACGGCCATCATCTTCATTTCGCGAGTGTTCTGCAAGTCCTCTTCATATTCGACAATCTTGTTCGGAACGGAAACCTTGAATGTGTGCATCCTCGCTCCTGCCTCGTCAAGCGCATCAATAGCCTTGTCGGGTTGAGCTCGGTCGCTAATGTATCTGTCTGTAAGCCTTACACAGGCTTCAATCGCTTTGTCGGAATATATAACCTTGTGATGGTCTTCGTATTTGCCCTTAACTTTCTGCAAGATACAAATCGTATCTTCGATTGAAGGCGGTTCAACAATGACCTTTTGGAAACGACGCTCCAATGCGCCATCGCGTTCTATCTTGCGGTATTCATCAAGTGTTGTTGAACCAATGCACTGTATTTCTCCACGTGCCAATGCTGGCTTCAGAATGTTTGCTGCATCGAAGTTGCCAGACGAATCACCAGCACCGACAATCGTATGAATTTCATCAATGAACAGTATCACATCTGGAGAATCCTTCAACTCGTCAATAAGGTCGGTCATACGCTCCTCGAACTGACCACGATACATTGTTCCCGCTACCATCGAAGTCATATTCAGCATGATAAGTTTCTTGTCAAGAAGTACATGCGAAACTTCTTTCTTAACAATCTTGGTTGCAAGAGCCTCGATTATCGCCGACTTTCCAACACCAGGTTCTCCTATCAGCACAGGATTGTTTTTCCTACGCCTTGAAAGAATCTGCGTAATGCGGGCGATTTCATTTTCGCGACCATATACAGGGTCTAGCTTGTCTTCCATAGCAGCAGCTGTAAGGTCAACGCCAAACTGGTCAAGCATAGGAGTACGCGACTTGTTCCCCATCCTTCTGCGACGACCATTGCCCATAGGCGGTTCTACAAACGAATTGTCGTTTGCCATCGGCATACTGTCGTCATCAAACGGAAGGTCATCGTCTTGCACATCGCTGTCTTCGACTTCCCAAGCACCAAGCTCCAATGTCATTCTAAACAAGTCGTACTCTATGTTGAATTTGCCCAGTAGAACCAACAAGTTACTCGGCACTTTAAGTATTGCAAGCATCAGATGATTGGTGTTAATCTCATCGTTGCCAAGCGATATGGCTTCGGAGTTCATAAACAGGCGAATCCTTGCAATCAACTTGCTATCAACAACATCATCTGGATTAGTTAGAGTAAGTTCTGCTAATCTGTAGTTGTTTTCAATTGCCGATTTCAGTTCTTTTATATTGACATTCAGTTCCTTGAGTTTCTGAACGGCTTCGCATTCCGAATTGCGCAGAATGCCTAAAAACAGATGCTCAGGATTGAGCATACTGCTTCCAAGCCTAACAGCTTCCTCACGACTGTACTGCCACGCTTCAATCAGCGACTGTGAATAGTTCTTGTCCATTATACAATAATTTGGAACGCAAAAATAAAACTTTTCAGCGTGATAGAGAAAGGTCGTATTAAATAATTATAGGTATAAATTATATCCTGTGTCCGTTGGGCAAATAGCTGTCAAAAGTAGAATCGGTGTACATTACAATTATTTTCTCAATTTCGCGATGATTTTTTGATGTGTTTTTGATTGGTTCAATGGGTTGAGATTCAAAAGATTGTAATGGAATTTTATTGGTATTTTCTGCTGTTATTAGTTGTTCTGGTTCTGAAAATTCTGTATCTGGTATGAAGTTGGACGATTTATCGGCTTCATTTGCAATTAAGGGTTTTTCTTGTTTAACTGGCTGAGGAGAAAATAAATCAGGTTCTCGGTAAGTTCCTTTTGCTTCTGCCGACTTATACATTTCTCCGCGACCAAAAAGTAGCCATTCGGAATTTATTCCACGAAAGCGTTCCAAGATTCTTGTCACCAAGTCGAGCGATACATTGTTTCGTCCAGAAATGTAGTGCGATAACCTTGAACCATTGATACCAATCTCCTCAGCAAATTTGCCGTATGGCATGCCTTCTTCCTCCATTATTTTCTTGATTCTGTCAATCATTTTTTTAATAAAATTTTAGTTTACAAATGTAATAATTGTTTTTGTTATATTTGTAAAAAGTTATAAACAATATTATGCTTTACATTTGTAATTTGTAAAAATATGGAATAATCATTAGTTTAGCTTATGTCCTTATTTGATAATAGATTAATAAAACAAGCAATATTTAAATCAATAAATAAAATTAATACACATAACATACTGAGTTATATGTATTTATATAAAATATTTTTCACTAATATATACTAATTTTAACAAAAACGGAGAATATAATAGTCAAAATCCTCAAATTATATGATATAAAAACTTTAAGTAAAACTTATAAATATGCATATAATAGTGAGTTAACATTTAGTATCGTATTTCAGAAACACCCTTTAACAATTGTTAAAATTATCTTGTTTACAACAAGTAAAACTTTTTACATTTGGAAAATACTCTTGTAATATTTCACTATTTTACATTTGTACATGCTATAATCCAAACATGCATCTTATTTACATTTGTAATCTAATGGATTTTTACAAAAAATAAAAAACTCATATTTTAAATTATTTTTACTTCGATGATAAGAATACTTACCAGAAAAAAATCTCCCCTATTTAGCCCTTTAAAATAAGTTTGAGATGTTTCTATTTTTTTAAGGTTTGGATTATTTTTCTGCAAGTCTATTTTCTAATATTGTTGTCCGCTAAACTACCCAGCCAGTCATTCCGAAAAGCTGAACGAACAGCAAAAGGAACGTTGCTTGTGAGTTCGCTTGTCCGGAACGTTGCTAGCAACCTCACGAAGTAATCTGCTCTGGAATAATCCGTTAGCAGATTACGGATAGCAATCTTCACAACACTCCCCATTCCGTATCGCGTGTTACGACTAGCTTCCGAACCTTTAGCTCACGCAGCGAAGCAAGTAAAAGACAACCGCTGCTAGCTAAATATTCATGTAAACAAATGATAATAAACTTACAATATTAGTCAGATTTTTTAGCGGACAACAATAATTTTCAAATCATCAAATTTTCAAATCTTTAAATATTAATCTCCCCTCATTTCTTTTTGCACTCCCAAAACATTGTATTATTTTTGCCTTTGAATTATGGCTATATATTATAAGGTATCGGAAATGATGAATTATTTCGGTGGGATTTTTCAGATTCTGCATGACCACCTTATATTTTTTCGTCAAGAAATCGGCACGACAATTGCGAAAAAGCCATTTTGTTCTAAAAGTTCGACAAGAATGAATGATGTTACTTGCAATATTTTGCCCTGTTCTCCAACAAGTTACGAGCATTTTTATGTAATTTTGAACCCAAATGCTTTCAAAAAATACGAATACGATGGAGTCCAGTCCGATTTATGGCAAAGAAACAAATCAATTAATTAGTAAAATTTTTAAAGAAGTAAAGATATGAAAAGAAGAATTTTGTTTGTTATTGCAATTGCTTTCAGCATCACCCTGTGTTCGCAAAATTCAACGCAGAACTCGATTGTGGAAAGCAACAACGATTTCTCGTTTGACATTCTCAAACAGGTAAACACAGTTGACACCTCAAAAACAGGAACAAACCTGTTTGTCAGTCCTTTCAGCATATACGACGCATTGGCTATGGCATACGACGGCGCCAACAAGAAAACTGCAACCGAAATGCGCAAGGTTATGAAATTCAAGAAGAACCAGACCGAATCGCACAACGATTTTGTAAAACTTCTGAATGAATACAAGCAGGACAAGAGCGTGTTTACAATAAGCAATGCCGCTGTAGCACAAAAAAACTACAATTTCCTCGACAGCTATATTAAATGTCTGAAGGATTTCGATGCTACAATATCTCAGGCTGACTTCAGCAACGATGCAGAACGCGCCGATGCTGTAAAAAAAGTGAACAACTGGGTGGCTAAGAACACCAACAAAAAAATAACCGAGTTGATTTCAAAAAACGACGTAAATGAAATTACTAAACTTATTCTCTTGAATGCCATATACTTCAATGCGAACTGGGCAGTCGAATTCAAGGGTGAGAAGACAAGGCAGATGACTTTCTACGGAAAGAATTCTGTTGAGTATGTAACCGATTTTATGAACGGCACTCAGGATGTTGCATTGAGCGAAAGCGATGATGCACAGATGATGAAAATAGACTACGAAAAGGGAATGGCTTCGATGTTCATAATAATGCCAAAGGAAAATGTTGATATTGACAAGTATATCGCTGGCCTTGACATAGAAAAGTTTGATAAGTTAGGAAAAACGCTTCAAACTATAAAGGCTGATGTCTCAATGCCGAAATTCAAAATTGAATCTCGCTTTGAAATGAAGAAGTTCTTAATGGACTTGGGAATAAAGGCAGCCTTCTCGAAAAGTGCGGATTTCTCAAAGATGAACGGTAAAAGCAACCTTCTGATAGACGAAGTTATCCACAAGTCATTCATCGAAGTTTCGGAAAAAGGAACCGAAGCGGCTGCCGCAACTGCTGTAATTGTCAGAGAGAAAACAGCTGTAGCTAATAAAAATCCGAAAGTTACGATCAACAGACCTTTCGTATTCGTGATAAAAGAGAACAAGAACAATGCAATATTGTTTGCAGGAAAATATGTTAAACCAGAAAAATCAAAGTAATATGAAAAAATTATTAGTATTAGTAATAGTTGCAACCACATGCCTGACTGCATATTGTCAGAAAGGATATTCAGATTTTGATACCATTGCAAATGTATTGGTAAAGACCAAGATTGCACATGCAAACAGCAAGGACAACGCCAGTCCATTAGAACTATCGCTTTATTTCCAGAATATTGGAACGAACGATGTCATTGTTCGCTATCAGATTTTTATTGAAGACAACAATGGTGACCGACGTCATAGTGGGAAAAAGGAAGTTAAGTTGAAACACGGACAAAAGCAGTTTGGAAAAATAAGCGGACTTTCTTACGAATTGTTTGGACAAGATATTGCCGATTATGAGACCGGTGCAAGAAAATGGTATTTTACAATTTTGGAAGTCAAGGACATGTACACTGGCGAACTGATTTCAACAAGCAGCAGAGTCAAAGACGTTGATTAAGTATTATTTGTGTAATTCATATCTAAATGTATCCCCGTCAATTCGTTTGTCGGGGATTTTTTATTATGGCGACATAAATCAGTTGAAGATTTGAAAAAAAGTCTTTGCGCATTGTTGCATATTATATATTTTTGCCAAACATATTGAAATTGATTTTTAAGTATAAAACAATGAAAAACATATTAATTATTGGTGCTGGAGGTCAAATAGGCTCCGAATTGACACGCAACTTGCGCGATGTTTATGGTGACAATCATGTAGTTTGCTCCGACTTGCGTCCGCTTAAGGGACAAGATTATGAGCGCGGTCCTATTGAACGCATTGATTCTACACAGGTTATGCAGATTGCAACAGCAGTTAAGAAGTACAACATCGACACGATTTACAATCTTGCCGCTATATTGAGTGCAACTGCAGAACTCAACCCGATGTTAGGTTGGAATGTCGGTATAGGTTCTTTGGTAAACTGCCTCGAAGTGGCTCGTCTGTTCAATTGTGCTGTATTTACACCAAGTAGTATTGGTGCATTTGGTCCTAGCACACCACACGACAACACACCGCAGGACACAATCCAGCGTCCTAATACTATATATGGTGTAACCAAAGTTACTGGTGAATTGTTGAGCGACTACTATTTCACCCGTTTCGGTGTTGACACAAGAAGTGTGCGTTTCCCAGGTCTTATCAGCCACCTCACATTGCCAGGCGGCGGCACAACCGACTATGCTGTAGAAATTTACTACGCAGCAGTAAAGGGAGAAAAGTTCGTTTGCCCATTGAAGAAAGGCACCTTCATGGACATGATGTATATGCCTGATGCACAAAAGGCAATGATTGACATTATGGAAGCCGACCCGTCAAAGCTTGTACACCGCAACAGCTTCAACGTTACAGCAATGAGCTTCGATCCGGAAATCATCTACAATGCAATCAAGAAGCACTATCCTAACTTCGAAATGGTTTACGAACCAGAACCAATAAAGCAGGCTATTGCCGACAGCTGGCCAAACAAGATGGACGACAGCTGCGCTCGTAACGAATGGGGCTGGAAACCTCAATACGACCTCGACCGCATGACCGAGGATATGATTCTGAACTTGAAAAAGAAATTATTGTAATAATAGTAAGCGTAACAAAAAGAAAAAGGTTGTCGTATTGACAACCCTTTTTCTTTTTGTTGTTCATAAACAACAAAACCACAAACTGCCAATTTTTATTGTTCACAAACAACAAACATCTAGCAATAATTATATAGCAAAACCATTCACCAAAAAATCTCTGAGATTTAGATGAACAACACCATTTATGCTGTTGCGCAAGATTAGAGGAGACATGGAAATAACATACTTCGGATAATTGTCGCGGATATTCAACAATGCACCAAATTCCCTATCCTCAGTTTCCTTTGATGCAATCAAATACGAAACCTGCACATAAATTCGCTCCGATGCCTTCGTACACACAAAATCGACTTCGCCAGCCTGTAACTGCCCGACTTTCACATCATACCCCATACGAAGCAATTGGCAATACACCACATTTTCAATTACCTTCTCAATATCATTTTCCCGACTATCAATTCCTGCAAGCGCATTTCGCAAACCAATATCCTCGAAATAAAACTTGCCGTTTGTCTCAAGAATCTTCTTCCCGTGCAAATCATAACGTAAAACCTTGTCAATCAAGTATGCAGATTCAAAATAAGAAGCATAATCAACAACAATGTTTGTCGAAATAGCATCGCCCTGACTTTTCATATACTTACTTATATTGTTTGCAGAACACAACTTTCCTGTATTGTCTGCTATATAGCGAAGCAAATTATTCATAAACAAAATGTTACGGACAGAATTGCGCTCCACAACATCCTTTAGCACAACCGTATTAAGCACACTATTCAAGTATTCGGAAACCAGTTCTGTACTGTCAATTCCTACTTGGCGTAACCCTGGCAAACCTCCGTATTTCAGATACTTAAACAAACTTTCATCGGAATCGACAAGTTGATGGAAATTCAAAAATTCCGAATACGAAAGTCCATGAATATGTATTTCTTGATAACGACCAGCCAACAATGTACTTAAATCTGCAGACAGCATCCGTGCATTGCTTCCTGTAATAATTATATCGGTATCATTTTCTGTCCGATAACTTCTTACCGAGCGTTCCCACTCAGCAATATCCTGAATTTCATCGACAAGTATATAATTATGTTTGCCTTCTACATAATGACTGTCAATGTAATCATTCAATTGCGTGTAATTTTTTATGCCGTCGAACTCCTTCTTTTCTTTGTCAACATATATGAAATTAGCATCTGTATCATTTTTGTGTTTCCTCATAAAATCTTTAAGTACACAACTTTTACCAATGCGCCGTTGTCCAACCAAGACAATTATCTGTCCTTTTCCAAGCCATGAATCCACCTTTTGTGCATAATCGTTTCGCGTAATCAGTTCCATCTGTACAATATTTTATTCAGCGCAAAAATACAAACTTTATTGTTCGTAAACAATAAAAATCTAATAATTTTTTTTTTATCATTCATAAACAATAAAAGCAGCGCAATGCATTGCGCTGCTACAGATTATGTCATTTCATTCCATGATTTTTGGCTACACCTCAGCAAAACAAAAGTCCTTCATTTGTTTTGTTCTGCCTTCGGTTTGCACAAAAATTATCAATTGTTCATTATCAATTACATACATCCCAGATTTTGAAACAAGTTCAGAATGGCACTTGGAGCATTATCAATTGTCAATT
The DNA here is from genome assembly GCA_017551515.1 of Bacteroidales bacterium. Classification (GTDB taxonomy): domain Bacteria; phylum Bacteroidota; class Bacteroidia; order Bacteroidales; family ML635J-15; genus Bact-19. The sequence continues at coordinate 124,698 of JAFZLK010000047.1, forward strand.
GTACATTATTAATTAATACTTTGCTACCAGCGGTACACTTTGCGAATGTCCGAAAGGACACGATGAAACCTTTAGTATCGGTGGTGCTTGGAAACGCTTGTATTCCACACGCTTAACCAGTCTCAAAACGAAGTCAACCGTTTCGGCATCAAATCCTTTGGCTTTTATCTCATCGGCAGTCATGTTGCCTTCTAGATAGCAGTTTAGGATGCCGTCAAGAATATCGTAAGGCGGAAGAGAATCCTGGTCTTTCTGGTCGGGACGCAACTCTGCAGAAGGTGCCTTGTCGATAATGTTCTGCGGAATGATATTTCCGCAATGTTCGTTGATGTACCTAGCAAGTCGGTAAACCTCAGTCTTATACACATCACCAAGCAGAGACAGCGAACCGCACATGTCACCATAAAGCGTAGAGTATCCAACTGCTTCCTCGCTCTTGTTTGATGTGTTTAACAGAATGTTGCCGAACTTGTTGGAGTAAGCCATCAATATGCTACCGCGCAGACGAGCCTGAATATTTTCCTCGGCAAGTCCAGGTTTTGTGCCCTCGAATGCCTCAGCCATAGCTGCGCCAAAAGCATTACGTAAATCTTCAATTGGGATAATGTTATAGCTTGATTTTGTGCGTTTTAGCATTTCCAAAGAATCATCAACAGAATGTGAACTTGAATAGCAAGTTGGCATTAGTATAGAGTGAACATTTTCGCGTCCGAGAGCGTTAACAGCAAGTGCCAACACAACAGCCGAATCAATACCGCCAGACAAACCAAGAACTGCAGTCTTGAAGTTCATTTTTGCAAAATAGTCGCGCAAACCAAGTGTTATCGCACGGAAAATACTTTCGGTAGTATCCATTTTGCGAAGCTCCTCTCTTGCCGACTTAAACGACTTAGTTTCAACATATTGCAAATATTCTTCAAACGATTTACATTCTGCGATTACCTTGCCATCTGCATTAAAAGCAATGCTACGACCTTCGTATATCAAATTGGTATTAGCACCCACCTGATTTACATTCAGCAACGGCAAACCATACTTCTTTGCAATTGCCGACAAATCCGACAAATGAGTATCGTCGTGTGCGTATGCTACAGCCGAAATATTTACTATAAAGTCTGGATTTAACTTATCAAGCATATCCATTGGATAATCAACGACATCATTACCGACCGTTAAAGCAATTTTTACTCCATTCAAGTCAATCAAATCAAACTTGTCGCTTGGCTCAAAATACCTATGTTCATCAATCACACCTTCGTCGGGTAAAACCGTCTTGCACTGCGACTTGACATCGCCATTTGCAATAAACAATGCAGAATTGAAAAGTTGTCTGCCTTTGCCCGAAACATTTTTCAATGGCGCACCGATAATTATCGGAATGTCAGCGCATTCGGCGATTATCTTTTCTACTGCGGCGTTGCAACCGTCAACAAAATCGGCACGATAAAGCAAATCGTCGGGACAATATCCGCAAACCGACAATTCTGAAAACACAACAAGGTCGGCACCATTCTTCTTTGCTTCCTTTGCTGTTGATATGATTTTCTGTGCATTGGACTCGAAATTTCCAATGTGGTAGTTCAATTGTGCAAGAGCTATTTTCATTGTTGTAAAATTTTACGGTGCGAAAGTAATAAATTTGAAGGAAAACGAATCCATTTTTTTGCGTTGTGCAAATGAACAATCAATTATTAAAATCTTTTACAAACAATTATACCTATTGATTTTATTATTCATACCTTTGCAAAAAACATAAAATATCATGAAAGGAAAAATTACACTAAAAACAAAGATAATTGTCGTTGCTATAATTACTTGTATAGCAGCAATTGCAACATTTCTGATAACAAAAAGCAAACCTCAGCTATATGCTGTTAATTCATCTTTATATGTACAAAATCTGCCTATAAAAACAAATGCAGATTTTAGCAGACTTGCTGTTTCTTCGATAAAAGACAAATCCATTGTTGATTCGGTATCGGCATCTTTCAACATAACTAGGGAAACATACGACAGCAGAGTTTCGGCATCTGTTGATTCACGAAAATGCATTGCTATGATTGTTTCCGCAGAAACACCAGAAGATGCGGCAGATATGTCGGATCTGATTATTGATTTGCTAAACAAAAAGATGCAGAATATTGTCGCCGAACAAACACAAAAGGATATGGAGGAAATTAGCAGTCAAATGGAAACAAAAATTAGGAATGTTGATTCTCTAAAAAATGTTATTTCTATGATTGACAGTACTGTTTCCCAGAATGTGTCTAAATCAGGTGCTAGAAAAGACATTCTTATTGAGCACAAGATACTCCTTGAAAAGAATCCGGACTATATATTCGAAAGCAAACTTATTGAGAAACTTGCCAACGATTATGGTGCTATGATGACAGAACAGGCAGAAATACAAAACCAAATTAACAAACAATACATTACCGTTATAAGTGCTCCAGATTCAAACAGAGCTTATAACCAGACTAATAAAGCAAAGATTATATTGACAGTTACTTTTCTTGCATTCATCTGTTCGATATGCCTAATGACTTTCATCGACATGATAAGGCAGCGTAAAAGCAACATCGCCAATAAATAATCACACAAGATGAGCGACAGCATTAACATAAAAAGAGTTGCCAAAAACACAGCCATTCTCTATGTTAGAGTGCTTGTCGTTATGCTTGTCAACATATATGCATCACGCGTAGTTCTTAGAATACTCGGCGTAGAAGACTTCGGCACATACAATGTCGTTGCAGGTGCTGTAGCGTTATTCGGGTTCCTTAATACTGCCATGTCAATGGCAACTCAACGCTTTTTGAACTATGAGTTGGGACGTAAAAATGAAGAAGGGCTGAAGGCTGTTTTCAACATGGCTCTAAAAATACACCTGTCGATATGCCTGATACTTGTCGTGCTGGCAGAAACAATAGGATTATGGCTGGTGTACACACAATTGGACATTCCCCCGCAAAGGTTCACCGCAGCAATGTATGCATACCAGCTGGCAATAGTTTCGATGATAATAAACATCGTTACAGTCCCTTACACATCTGCAATATTGGCTCACGAAAAGATGAACGTTTATGCGTATATATGTATAATCGAAGCTTTTTTGAAACTAGGCTTGATATTTTTGCTTCCAGTTTTGGGCGTTGACAAACTTATAATTTACTCCGTATTAATGTCTTCTGTTCAGATTTTTGTTTTTTTAGCCTACTATATCTATTCAAAACTGAAGTTGAGCGAATGCAGATTTTCTTTTTCAATGAGAGACAAAAAACTATTCAAGCAAATGTCAGGCTTCATTGGGTGGAATATTTGCGGACAAGTGGCACAGATGCTTAGTGTTCACGGCGTCAACATGCTCATGAATGTCTTTTATGGCGTTATTGTAAACGCAGCCGTCACAATAACCAATCAAGTAAACGGGGCTATCGTAATGTTTGTCAACAATTTCCAAACTTCGTTCCGCCCGCAGATAATGAAAAGCTATGCCGCCGAGGAATACGACGAAGTAAACAGGTTCGCTTCCATTTTTTCAAAATATTCATTCTTCCTACTTTACATATTGTCTGTGCCAATACTGTTTAACATTGACATTATCCTTGACATTTGGTTGGAAACGCCACCTGCCCACACAGCGACTTTCTGCAAGCTAGTATTTTGGTATTCATATATGGAAGCGTTGGGAATGCCGTTAGTCATGGCAATTATGGCATCTGGAAGAAACAAATACTATCAGATATTTTTCAGCATCACGCTTTCGTTAAACATAATTCTTTCGTACATATTCCTCAAGTTTGGCTATCCGCCGGAAATAGTATTCATAATCAAGGTTTTCGTTTCAATATTCATTATAGCGGTAAGAATATACTTCGCAAAGAAGCAATCATTCGTATCTCCCAAAAACTTCATTACAAAGTCACTTGTTCCATCGGGCATTGTACTGATACTTACATTACCAATATATTATCTTTTAAAAATTCCATACGGAACAAGTATTACGATTGACATTCTATTGACCATATCGCTTGAAATAATAATACTACTAATAATATATTTCATCGGCATCAACAAACAGGAACGAGTATTCCTACTTGGACTTATAAAACGGAAAGGGAAATAAATGCACACGCTTGAAAAAATAAAGAACGATCTTGTCAATCTTGGGATAAAATCCGGGGACACTTTGTTCCTAAGGATTTCATATCGGGCAATCGGCAAGATAGACGGCGGACCAAAATCATTTATTGATGCCCTGCTTGATGTCATTGGAAAAGAAGGCACCATAATACTAACGGCTTTCCCCAAAAAATACATAAGGCAAATGCGCTTCTTGCACCGAAGACAAATACTGTCAAGCAACACACGACTTAAAACCCTTACCGGAGTAATGTCAGAATTTGCAATAGCCCACCCCGATGCCAAAATATCACGCAAGCTGGAATTTCCATTCGTTGCAATTGGCAAAAATGCCGAATATCTTACATCCAACCACACGCACGACAAAAACGCATATTGGATAATTGAGGAGGCTATCGAAAAATTCAACTGCAAATGTCTGCGAATCGGCGGCGAACCTCTATTCGGAACCACGCATTTGTCACTGGAGAAGGCACTGAGAGACAAAGGCGAAAACCAAACAAATTTAAGATACGGAATCTATGTTAAGGAAAACGGACAGACAAAATGGTATGATACGCCAAATGTGCTATTTTGCAAAAAAGCTTTTAACAGAAACAACAAGCGCATTCATGCAATATCAACCATTGCAGAAGGCACTGTCGGCGACGGATATGCTATAATTACCGATATGCGCAAGGCATTTGACGAGGAAGTCAAAATATTCTCCGAAGACATTCACAATGCCACATGCGATGACCCGAACTGCATAATATGCAGAACATCATATTCATTTTCAGACTGTTCTTACCCTAAGTTCTTGTTGCGGCAAACAACTAGAATATTCTCATCCGAATTCAAGCAAGCGATAAAAACTATTATAAAGACAATCGAACGAATTACTTTTGGAATAAAGGTTATATAAACATGGCAAGAATACTGATAGCAGGAGATTTTGTCCCATACCATAGAACAAAGCAGCAAATAGAAGACGGAAGGTTTTCCGAAGTTTTCGGTGCCACTCAATCATATACCGAAAAGGCTGATTATTCGATAATCAACCTTGAATCACCTGTAGTTAATGGCAACGCCTCTCCCATTTCCAAAACCGGTCCCAACTTAATATGCACCGAAAAAGCCATTGAAGCAGTTAAATACGCAGGCTTCAATTGTGTAACCTTAGCGAACAACCATATCCGCGACTATGGAAACGAAGGCGTTGAGTGTACAATAAAGTCATGCAACAAATTTGGGATTGACCATGTTGGAAGCGGAACAAATAAAAAAGAAGCAGAAAAGGTCCTTTTCAAGAATATTGGAGATAAAAATTTTGCAATAATAAACATTTGCGAGAACGAATGGTCTGTTGCTACGGATAATCAAGCCGGGGCAGCCGCAATAAGTCCCATCGACAACTATCATACAATACGTGAAGTAAAAAGCAAAGCCGAATATGTAATTGTTATAACTCATGGCGGAATAGAACTTTACAACCTTCCGACTCCTAGAATGCAGGAACTTTACAGGTTTTATGTGGAAGCAGGTGCCGATGCTGTTGTAAATCATCACCAGCATTGCTATTCGGGATACGAAACCTTTATGGGAAAACCTATTTTCTATGGGATTGGAAATTTTAGTTTCGATGTGGCACCCAAGTACAATACACGCCAATGGCAGGAAGGCTATATGGTGAACCTCTGTTTCGAAGGCAATGAAATCTCATTCGAGTTGTATCCTTACAGACAAGGTTGTGAAGATGATTCATCGGTACAATTTATTGCCGACACAACAGAAATGCAAAGCAAAATCCAAATGCTGAACGAAATTATTGGAAATGAAGAGGCTGTTTCCGATGAATTTGCTAAGTTTGCAAACAAAAATTCCAAAGGTTTCATCGATATGCTTGAACCTTTCAGAAACAAATATGTATCAAAACTAAGGAATATGAATTTATTTCCAAAATTATACGATGCATCAAACAAGAAACTGCTCTTGAATCTCATAAGATGCGAATCGCACAGGGAAATGTTGACGGCAATTTTGGAAAAGGAGTATATCAATAATTACAAATAGAGTTAACATGAAAATAGGTTTTATTATTCCGACTTATCCTGATGAAAAAAGAATCGCCTTGCTCCCCGAAGACATTGACGGCTTCGAGAACGAAATCATCATGGAAAAAGGATTCGGAAAAAATATGAATATAGACGACAGCGAATATATTGCCAAAGGATGCATAATGTCAACTAGGGAAAACATCTTTGCTACCTGCGACAATATATTTTGTCTCAAGCTGTTACAAGAAGACGATTATCATTTGTTGCGAGAAAATCAGGTAATAATCGGATGGACACACCCTACTGGTTCTGGAAAAAAATTCTATGACGAAGTTGCTTCTCCCAAAAATCTAATCATTGTTGACCTCGACAATATTTATCCGACAATCAGGCAGCGTGACAAAGTCGTTAAAGTCTCGTTCTTGAAACCAAACTTCATTTGGCGCAACAGTTTTTACGCCGGAATTGCAAGCATACAGCACGCTTTGCTCAACTATGGAATGTATCCCGACTCAACAACCAAGGTTGCCGTATTGTCAAGTGGAAATGTTGCACAGGGCACATACGCCGAAATATCAAACTACAACCCCGACCTAAGGATGTTCTATCGCAAGACAATGCATGAATTCTACGACTCCATTGGCGAGTACGACATAATAATAAACGGAATTGAGGTCGATAATTCAACCGACCATATAATTCGCAGCGAACATCTTGCAAAAATAAAGAAAGGCTGTCTGTTAATTGATGCCGCTGCCGATGCCGGCAATGCAATCGAAGGCACCCACTATACAACAATTAGCAATCCTATATACGAAGAAAACGGACTATATTTCTATGAGGTCAACAATGCACCCTCGCTACTCTACAGGAAAACCAGCAAGGAAATAAGCAGGTCGTTTTCAGAAAATGTATTCAAGCACGATATTTCAAGATTTTTAAATCTCTTACAGCAATGAAATTAGGTATCTTCACTTCGTTCAATAGCAATCACCAGAAATTCGTAGACTCATGCAAGGAAATTGGCGTTGAATACGAAATTATTGACATACTATCGGCAGACTGGATGAATCTTGTAAAAAAGTCTGACTGTGACGGTTTTCTTTGTTCTTCGACCTGCGACACACAGGAACGCAAAACCATACTCGACGAACGCTATTATTTTGTGTCAAAGGTTCTCAACAAGCCTATATATCCCGATTTTCTTGGACTATACATACACGAGAGCAAACGTAACATGGCGGCGTGGCTCGATGCGTACGGCTACCCGCACACGCCTACCAAGGTTTTCACCGACAAGGATGAGGCTTTGCAATACATATCTCAATGCAAATATCCGATAGTAGCAAAGGCTAATTTAGGCTCAGCCGCATCAAAAGTATTGATAATCAAATCGTACCATGCTGCAAAACGATATGTAAAGAAGGTTTTTCCTCCCAAGAGACTGCCAATTTTAAACCGCGGTAAAATATACTGGAGAAAAGTCCGCAATCTTCCAGTTCCAGACCTAGCGTCACCACAGAAGGACTATGTACTTTTCCAAGAATACAAAGACATTGCCCATGAATGGAGAATAATAAAGATTGGAAATTCATATTTCGGACATAAGAAACTGCTTAAAGGTCAATTTGCAAGTGGTTCTGGTTTAGTTGGATGGGTGGCACCGCCTAAAGAATTGCTAAAAATGGTTCACGACATTTGCGAAGATGGTGGTTTCTACTGTATGGATGTCGATATTTTCGAAACAAAGAATGGAGAATATTACATAAACGAGCTGCAAGCATCCTTCGGTTCGTATCTAGACTATCAGATGTGCATAGATGGAAAACATGGTCGTTACAAGTATTCGGATGGCGAGTTTGTATTCGAGGAAGGCGACTTTAATGTACACGGTAGCGCAAAACTGAAAGTTGAACATTTTATAGAAATACTAAAGGAGAAAAAGAACCTATAATGCTTCTGCAAAAGGACAAAATAGCACTAAGCGTAAAATATGTATCGGTAGCCAGCCTTATGCTTTATATGCTACAAGGTGTGCTATACCCTGGATCAATGTTTGTCGCTAAAATTTTCCTCGCAGCTTATTTTGCAGTCGGCATATTTTGTCTTACCGAGATTCTGTTTTCAGGAACGAAACAGGCATTGATTTACAGTGCATTGGCATTTGCAATGGCAAACATTGCATACTTCGGATTTTCAAACGGCACAGCAATTTCTACATTCTACGGCATCGACCCACAAAGTCCAATCAAGCAAACAATATTCGTATTCCTTACGCTATTTATATTTTTCTATCTTTCTAAAAACAAACTGATTGACAAGAAATTACTAATTGTCGTATATACATTTTGGTTTGCTGTAGGCATCGTAAACTTTTACTCTTTGTCGCCTTTTAGTCCTATATACGACAAGGAAGTAAACAATTCAGGTTACATTTTCGTAAACATTTTGCCATTCCTACTATTTTTCAAACGAAAATACATTGCAATTATATTGTTTATAATCAGCAGCATCATCGTTATTTCCTCATTAAAACGAGGTGCCATTCTAATACTCATAGCTATAATAGCATATGGTGTTTTCATTTGGACTAGAACCGCCAAATTGTCGGTAATGCAAAAGATTTCAATTTTTCTATTTGGGGCAATTATATGTACATCACTTGCAATACCAGCATACAACAGCAACGATGCAATACAAAACCGAATGTCGGAAACCCTAAGCGGATACTCAAGCGGACGCGACATTATATACCAACAGCTGTTGGATAATTGGGAAAATGAAGGATGTTTGACAAATGCCATGTTCGGATATGGATATTCTTACACACCGATAGTCACTGGTGGTCAATATGCCCACAATGACTGGCTTGAACTGCTAACAAACATGGGACTATTTGGTGTAGGTCTGTACATGCTATTTATTTTGCAAATTGTCGCAATAACCTTATGTAGCACCCCCGACAGCATAGAACGAAGATGCATGGTGTCGATTATTCTTATAATTATTGTAAAATCAGTTTTTTCGATGGGCTACGGCGACCAAGGAACTATACCTTTAATGATATTGCTTGGATATGTAGCTGGAAAAAATGAACTTCAAAAAACAATTGTCGGTCTATGAAAATCTTGTTCGTAATACCATCAATGAAATGCGGCGGTGCCGAACGCGTAGCCGTAACGATTGCCAAATGCTTGCCAGAACATGATATAAAATTTATAAACCTTGGACATCCAGAAGGAGAACTTACACATTGGATTAACCCTTATTTTCAAACAATATCTCTTGACTGCAACAGAAGTTTAACGGCATATAGAAAACTAAAAAGAATTATTGCTAAAGAACTTCCTGACTTTGTGTTTTCAACACACTTTCATATTGCTACAATATTGATGCTCATTAGCAAACCGCCTACGACAAAAGTCGTAATAAGAATCCCGACTATGCCTTCTAACGAACAAAAAGAATTTAAAATAAAAGTATTGGAAATACTAGAACGTAGATTGTTCAGAAAAGCATACAAGATAATAGCACAGACAGAGGAAATGAAGGACGAAATATGCGATATGCTAAATGTCAATGCCTCAATAATAACAGTAATACACAACCCTCTTGACACAACACTTATTGCGAAACAAACTTCTAACATTACAAACCCTTTCGATGAAACAAAGACGAACTATCTATCTGTTGGAAACATTTCTTTTGCAAAAGCATATGACACTCTTATTGAATCTTTCAATATTGTGTCAGAAAAAGACAGTAAAGCTCAACTATATATACTTGGACGAACCGACAGCGAATATGCGGAGAAAATAACAGCTTTGGCAAATGGCAATGACAACATCCATTTTGAGGGATTTTGCGAGAATCCGTATAGATATATGAAATATTGCTCAGCTTTTGTGCTTTCATCGCGAATGGAAGGACTGCCCAATGTTGTCCTCGAAGCAATGTACCTCAATCGTCCTGTTGCTGCAACTACATGTGTTCCAATAATTGACCAACTAATTAACGATGGCATAAACGGATATAAAGCAGAACCAGACAACGCACAATCGCTGGCATCGGCAATGCAACAAGCCGTACAGTTGCACAATATCCACAATGACGGTCAAGATGAAAGCAACATCATTAAAATAAAGAAAATATTCGAATAAAATGAACGACATCTACATATTCACCAATTCATATCCATACACAAAATCCGTTGAGGTTTTCATTGAAGACGAAATTAAAGTTGCTGCCCAAAGTGGTTACAATATTATAATAATACCAACGAATAGAGACAGAATAATACGTGAACATCCAGAAAACATAACCATTCTTCCATGTCTTAATGATATTGGAATAATACATAAAATCATACTTTTTTTTATGATGCCTTTTGACAGAAAATTCTGGAGTATGATTAAAGGTGCAGGTCTTTCAAAAAGATTATTTTATGGCACAAAGTATTTATACGGAGCTTACATTACACGATATTATATCAAAAGAACAATTAAATCGCCAGCAATACTATATAGTTATTGGTTCTCGTACACAGCATTAGGCTTGGCTTTGGCAAAAGAAAGCAACAATGTTGTACAAAAATGCACTTTAATTAGCCGAGGACATGGCTACGACGTGTTTTCTAACTCTCGGAGCATATATATACCTCTTAGGAACTATACTCTTTCGATGATTGATGCGTTATTTCCAGTTTCTGATGCAGGAACAACCTATCTTTCTGCACATTATCCTGATCATTCTGCTAAAATAAAAACTAGAAGACTTGGCATATTACCAATAAAAACATCAATGAAGGAATCAGTGCCAGAAACAATTTCTTTTGTATCATGTTCTTCTGTAATAAAATTGAAACGAGTTGACTTAATTTTGTCCATGATAAAACAATACAGCGAAAACCACAGAAACATAAATGTTTCGTGGACTCATTTTGGCTATGGCGCACTTTATAATCAGATAAAAAAAGCCTGTGAAAATATTCCTGCCAATATGAAGATTAACTTAAATGGTTTTACAAATAGCAATGAAATACACAAACTATACAGCGAAAATGCTTATGATATATTTGTAAACCTTAGTACAACAGAAGGCATTCCTGTTTCAATAATGGAAGCATTAAGTGCAGGAATTCCTGCGATTGCAACCGATGTTGGAGGAAATTGCGAAATTGTATGCGATGCTACTGGTGTACTTGTCCCCCCTAACGTAAAATACAGCGATTTCGAAGTCGCTACTGATAAAATAATTGAAAATCACAGCACATTAAAATCTTCAACAATAAAATTCTTCAATGAATATTACAATGCAGAGAAAAACTACAAGGAATTTTATAAGGAAATACAAAATATAATACCCAATATAAGTCAGGAAAAATATCATCAAGTTATTGAATAAACAACGACAAATAGTAGAAGACAAAGCTATGTTCGAATTATATAAAAATGCATGGATTAGTGAAGGTCCGCCACACCTAAATGAAAAGATTTCAAAAGAGGAATGTGTAGAGTTGTTGGGTAAAGGCGGCTATATGGTTCGCAACACTTATAATTTTGACACTACTGTTCCGACATCGTTTTGGTATGTGATAAAAGACAACTTTGGTGAAATGAACGAACTATCATCAAAAACACGAAATCAAGTAAAGAAATCTTTGAAAACATACGATGTAAGAATGGTCACCGGAGACGATGTAATAGTATCTGGGCTGCGCATATTCAACTCTGCACTAAAAAGTTACAATAAAAATGCCAGTATGGTTACTCAACAGCAAATAACAGAAATGATCCGACGACAATCGGCAAACAAGAATGTCAAGTACGAATATTGGATGGTATTCGAAAAAACGACAAATATTGCAGTTGCGTTGGCTATAAACACCATAAAAAAAGACTGTTGCGAATACAGTTCAATGAAATGCGACACCGACTATATGCATAACTCAACATACCCATATTACGGACTTATATATGAAATGAATAGACATTATCTACAAGACATGAGACTAAAATATGTATGTGATGGTGCCAGATCTATTACAGAACATTCTGACATTCAGCCGTTTCTTGAAAAAAAATTTAATTTTAGAAAAGCCTATTGCTGTTTGCAGATAGAATATAAATGGTGGTTGGGGATAATAATAAAAGTAATGTATCCTTTTAGGAAAATTATTCCACAGAAGCAGATTCAATCTTTATTACGAATGGAAGCCATGCGTAGGAATGAATATTGATTTTTTTAATATTTGCCGTATTTATTAAGGTTGAACAAAGCTGTAATGATTAACATATTACAAATGGAAAAAGTAACAGTCATAATACCTTGCAGGAATGAAGAGAAATACATAGGCAAATGCCTAGATTCAATCTTGCAACAAGATTACCCGATTGAAAACATCGATGTTTTTATTGTAGATGGTAAAAGCACGGACAGAACAAAGGATATTGTAAAGGAATATTGCACAAAAGAAAAAAACATACACATTCTTGACAATCCAGAAAAAACAGCGCCATTCGCCATGAATATCGGAATTGAAAATTCAAAAGGCGACATAATCATAAGGATGGATGCACACGCATGGTACTCGCCGAAATACGTTTCATCATTGGTACACTATCTAAATAGCACCAATGCCGACAACATTGGATGCGTATGGGTCACAGACGTACTGAACAAAACGCCCAAAACACTGAGCATAAAGGAAGTTCTTGCAAGTCCATTTGGAGTTGGGAACTCTTCGTTTCGTACTGGAACCGACAAAATTATGGAAGCCGACACCGTGCCATTCGGGTGCTATCGCCGCGAAATCTTTGAAAAAGCAGGATATTATAACACAAAACTAACAAGGAACCAGGACATCGAGCTAAACAAACGAATAAAGGCAAACGGTGGGAAAATCTACCTTATCCCCGATGCACTTTGTACATACTACGCCCGTGAAACCTTTGGCGCAATAGCCCAAAACAACTATCGCAACGGACTATGGAACATACTTACTGTAAAGATTACCAAGAACTTTTCTTCTCTTTCGCTAAGGCATTTCATACCGCTGATATTTTTGCTATCGCTGATTCTGCCATCTGTTTTTGCCGCTTTATGGTGGCCACTGTGTCTAATTTCGGCACTCTCATTGACATGCTATCTTCTTGCGCTTTGCATAATCAGTCTAAAACTAGCCATTACAAAAAAACTTAACTTTTTCTATCTATGCTGGACTTTCATCGTGCTGCATTTCTCGTATGCCACTGGCTCGTTGGTAGGAATTTTTAAACATGTAAAGAAATGAATGACATTGAACTGAAATACAAAACCGAAATCGCCAAGTATTTAAAATCATCTTCCAACGATATTTTCCTCTACTGGAAAGGTCGCGTGGCATTGTTTGCAATCTTGAAAGCAATGGACATACAAAAGGACGATGAAGTGATATTGCCAGCTTTCACATGCGTAGTGGTTCCCAATGCGATAAAATATCTAGGTGCAAAACCAATATATGTTGACATTGACGCAACAACATACAATTTTGATTTAAGCCAACTTAAGTCAAAAATAACAGATAAAACTAAAGTCATAATATGCCAGAATACTTTCGGATTGTCATCCAATGTTGAGAAAGTTGTTGCTATTGCTAAGGAATACGGCTTGAAGACCGTTGAGGACTGCACACACGGTTTCGGTGGCACATACCAAGGCAAACCAAATGGGAGCTACTGCGATGCAGCCTTCTATTCTACACAATGGAACAAGCCGTATAGTACTGGTGTTGGCGGTTTTGCACTTGTTACTGACCCAGATCTGAAAGATAAACTGGAGAAAGTAAACGCAGACTTGGAACCAGCAACTTTCAAGGATAAAATATCATTGTCAACTTTATACTTTGTCCGCGAAAAAATATTGACAGACCGCAGGTACTGGCGTATGGTAAAGCTGTACAGGTGGCTGAGCAAACATAAACTGGTTCAAGGTTCATCATCTGGCACAGAGATAGAATCGACACAAATGCCGTCACACTATTTCAAGGGAATGTCGACCACACAGATGAAAAAAGGTATTGTCAACCTAAAAACACTTGACGAAATGATGTCGTTGCGAATGAAAAATGCAGAAATATATACTGACTACCTAAAAAGCAACGGCAAAACATTTATTCCTGCCGAACAATTCACTGATCATTCGTTCCTAAAATATCCGTTTCTTGTCAAGGAACGGGAAACCGTAATGAGAATTGCCGAGGAAAACAAAATTCCTCTTGGTGAATGGTTCTGTAGTCCGATACATCCTGTCATGGAACACTTTGACCAATGGGATTTCTGCGAATGCGAATTTCCCGTCGCGACAAAATACTCAAGTGAAATGCTGAATTTGCCGACAGATGTAAAAGACACTGCCCCTGTCCTAGCCTTTCTTGACAAGATTAATGAGTTTTTGCTTTAGTTTACCACCAAAGATGCAAATAATTCTTTGCAAATAGGGATAACCCCTCTTCTACTTTTTCATTGTCGCACTTGTCAATATCATCTTCTTCGTTTAGCACTGTCTCAAATGCAAATATCATCTTGTCAAGGCATTCATCCCACTCTTTTTCAGTCATCTCAGGTGGATATCCCATGGTTACTTCCTTGAATACCTTGAGTCTCGGAAGCACAAATCCTGCAATCGTAGAATAAAGATTCCAAGTCTCGGTATCGTCAAACCCGCGCTCAAGTCGTTGCAACTTATATTCAAGCGCACAGTTAAAGTCATCCGATTCAATTGAGAAGTTTATGTTCTTCATATTCAGAGTATCAGGCAAATATTGAGGCATCGCCTTCAACTTATCAAGCAGTTCGTGTCTGCGTTTCACTTCTTCATCTGGATTCTCCCCAAGAGTATAACCCAATAACTCAAAAAACTTCAACCCCTCCTCTACATTATTAACATATTCATGATACGGATTGCCATATTCCACAAGATAACGTTGTGCTAAGTTGTAGAGTTTCAATGTGTTTTCATCATCAATAGTAAAATTAGGAATTGCAGTATGTTCATCCTTTACCAAATACACTCCCGACTTGTAAATTCCGACATATCTGCCCTCTCCATCCCCAACAATAGCATATTCGTCTGTTATTTTATGGACTTTAAACGGAGTTGCATCCGCATCTTTTAAATCATACTTATTAAACAGACCAGAATCTGTAATATCTTTAAAATAATCTTCGGTATATTCTCTCATAGTTTAGTTCTTACTCTTCCAAAAATTCTTTGTCAAAATTCACCAGATACAATTTTTCAGTTGCTCTTGTAATTGCCGTGTAAAGCCAGCGCAGAAATTCGTATTTGCCTACATCGGTTATTTCTTCCTTGTTTATCCAGCCGTGATCAATGAAAACCGACTTCCATTGTCCGCCCTGCGACTTGTGACAGGTCATTGCGTAGGCATATTTTATCTGCAAAGCATTGTAGTACGGGTCTTTAAGTATCGCTTCGTGACGCTTTTTTGTATCAAGAATATCCTCATAGTCAACTTCTAACTGGTTCCAAAGTTCCTTGTAGTATTCCGATGGCATACCTGCCGAATCAATCGACAAGGTATCAAGCAGAACTTTTACTTCTATTTCCAAGTCGGGAAAATCGACAAAGCGCACATACAAGTCGGCATAGCGGTGACCGTACAACTCGTAGTGCCGCCTAACTTTCAGAACCTCAACCATATCACCGTTGGCAATGAAGTCGATTTCGGCATTTTCGGGCAACCATGAATAATTGTTCTTGACAACCATCAGCAAGTCTCCATACGAAAGCTCCTCCTCTCGCCACAGAATGCGGTTGCGAATACCCATATTGTAACGGTTGGCGTATTTGTTTGTCTTGCAGATGATTCGGGTTTCATCGTTGCCATAGCGGGAATACGAATTTTCTATTTCATCAATCAGTTCAGCGCCAGTTATTGATTGTATTTCGGAGAAACCAGCCGTTTTTAACTTTGGAAACGAAAAGTCGTTGTCGGTCATCATTTTGCGCAACTGAGTGGCATTGAACAATATGCCAGAATCAGCATCCTGCCTTACTACTTCCGACAATTCACACGAATAAACCTTCAGTCCATACGCCTGCAAATACGCCTCGTCCAAAGCTGGACTGAGTGCCGTTCCCACAGGAGGAAGCTGAGCAGAATCGCCAAGGAGAATCACACGGCAGTTGTTGTCATTGAAAGCGTAGGCAAACAAATCATCGAGAAGCCGACCGCTACCGAAGGCATTTTCTGGATTCGGGGCATTACCAATCATAGATGCTTCATCGACAATGAAAACTGTATTCTTATAACTGTTGAAATTCAATGAGAACGGACTGCCCGGGTCGGATGTTGACTTTTTTCGGTAAATGCATTTGTGAATCGTAGATGCATGTCGTCCCGAATAGTTTGACAGCACTTTGGCAGCCCTGCCTGTCGGAGCAAGAAGCACAGTGTTTATCTTTACCTCTTCAAGTAGCTTTATGAACGCACTTATCAGCGTAGTTTTTCCCGTTCCAGCATAGCCTTTGAGAAGAAAAGTGCAAAGTTTTTCCCTGTCGCCCATGAACGAATAGAGAGAATCTGCTGCCGATAACTGTCCGACAGTCAGCTCACAATTCATGAAAAAGCGAAGTTTGTCCTTGAACTCTTCCCGCGTCATAAAGTTTTTTATTATTTGTTTGCCGTATTAAAAAATATTCTAACTTTGCGACTGCAAAATTAAACTTAAAATTTTAATAATGGAAAAGGTAATTAGAATCGTTGTTTCAGTCGTGCTACTAGGACTAGTTGCATTTTTGACCTATAAGATTGTATCCGGCATCGAGAAGCCTATAGATTATGAAGAACAGAGAATTGCAAGATTCCAAACCACAGTTGACCAACTTATTGCTATCCGCACTGCTCAGGTGGCATACAAGGAAAATGTTCTCTCTCCCGTATATACCAAGGACTCGGTAAAAAACGGCAAGAAGGTCATCGACAGAATTGAAGGAACCGACACAATATATGTTAAGAGCAAAGTTCCAACATACGACCATTTATATACACCATCGTTTGACAATCTGATTAAATTCATCAACGAAGGTCAGTTGAAGGTTGTTAAGGCAATCGGAACCTTGACAGATGAACAGCTGAAAGCCGGCTTGAACGACAAGAAAGCTGTTGAAATCATAGAAAAAGCAAAGAAAACCGGAAATTGGAAGGAAGTTGAAGAAAAAGGACTTAAGGGTTTCAGCCGTGATACCATTTTAGTTCCTGTAAAAGATTCCCTCTTCAAGAATCTTGAATATCCTGTAGAAGACATTCGTTACACAAGAGTTGGTCGCAAGGTTGAATTCAAGATGGACACAGCAACCGTAATGACAGGTTCGGGTGTTCCTGTAAAGGTTTTCCAGTGCTATGCTCTCTACGATGACTTGCTAGATGGTCTTGACAGACAACTTACAGTCAACTACAAGGACAAAATGAAAGATACCTGCTTGAGAGTCGGCAAACTTGACGAAGCAAACAACAACGCAGGTAACTGGGATGCTACTATGGAAAAGAAAAAACAGGAATAAGAATGAAACCTGTTCACATTAAGGGCGACATTGATTTGCTCTCAAAAAATAGTCTGTCCATCTTGATAACACAAGATGGACTTTCTTATTCTATATATGACATCGACAACAACAAGGTCCTTGCTCTTGTTTCAAAGCAATTTTCTGCAAACACCAATCGTTGTGAAGAAATAAAGCAGTTTCTCTCTGATGAAGAAGTTCTGCAATACGATAATGTAAATGTCGTATATGCAACAAAAAGCGTAACAATTGTCCCCGATGCAATATTCGAGGAAAGCCAGGCAGAAAACATTTTCGCTCTTAACAGACGAATTGCCGATGATGAAGAAATTCATTATTCAAAGTTGCCTAAGTCGCAGACTGTCATAATTTTCTCAATGAAGAAAGAAATCGTAAAGTTACTCGACAGCCTTTTCAACAAATACAGCATTTTCCCACAATCGCACACATTCATCGAATCGGGACTGACAAGAACTAAAATCAGCGAAAAGCCCAATAGTCCGCGAATGTTCGTACTGGTTTTCGAGGATTTCTTTGATGTGCTGGTAATCGACAAGGCACAAATTTGCAACTATAACACATACGGATACAAGTCGTCAAACGATATTCTTTATTTCATTGTGAACACCTTCGAGCAACTCGGATTGTCGCAGGAAGAATGCGAAGTGGTATTTTCGGGTTTCATCGAACCGGATGACCTTGCCGTTATACATCTGAAAAAATTCGTTAGAAATGTTTACTTTGAATCCATAAACAGGGACTACAAGTATTTCTATCGTTTCCAAGAATTTGCACCGCATTACTTCTACAATTTCATTAACGCTGGAAAATGAGGATAATCGGCGGAAAATACAGAGGCAAAATTTTCAATCCTCCTGCCAATTTCAAGGCAAGGCCAACCACCGACTTCGCAAAGGAAGCCTTGTTCAACATACTGAACAACGATTTCAACTTCGAGAACATTGATGTACTTGACCTTTTCAGTGGTACGGGAAGCATTTCGTACGAATTTGCAAGCCGTGGAGTGAAATCGCTCGTAGCGGTAGAAAGCAATGTAAAACATGCCGCATACATAGAAAAGAATTTCAAGGAATTGGGATTTACACAAGCGGTAATATACAAATCGGATGTTTTCCGCTATCTGGACACCTGCACCAAAAAGTTTGATGTAATTTTTGCCGACCCGCCATACGCGTTAGAAAACATTGAGGAAATTTACCATTCCGTATTCCGCAACAATTTGCTTTCCGACACATCCTATCTAATTATTGAGCATGGCGAAACAACCAATTTCTCTGGATTTCAGCATTTTGTAGGAATGAAAAAATACGGTAGCGTGCATTTCAGCATCTTTGACCCAACAATATAGGGATTTACGATTTACGATTTTTGATTTACGATTGCTGACAATCTGCAGACCTGCCCCTACAATGCACCGCAAACATTTGGTTAATTGTATACTATTGTGTCCGCTAAAAAAATGTGCAAACGTTATAAGTCAGTTGTTGTCACACTCTTATATACGTATGCTGATTACAGGGCTTGTCATTCCGAAAACCAGATTGAACCTGCGATACGGAACGTGGAGCAGTGTGAAATCGGTTGTTCGGAATCTGCTAACGTATTGTTGTGAAACAGATTCCAGACAGACAGGCTCACACGACACGTTCCTTAGTCGGTTCGCTTTGTCTTCTGGAATGACTGGATGGGTGGTTTAGCGGACACCAATAATTGTATACAAACAAAAACGACAGCCGACCTTTGCCGACTGCCGTATATCTCTACCTTTAGCAAACAAATGCCTTTTTATTCTTTTTCCTCTTCCGTTGTTTGATTTAATTGATTAAGGTATGTCTTTGCATTCAAAGGCGACACCACAGATTTTCCTAATTCCTTTTCCAATTCCATCCTTGCAGAACGTGCCACATTGCCACCTTTTTGTGCGACTGTAACATTATCTTCAAACGTTTGCGGATTATGCGATTTTGACAAATCTGTCGTGGCAGTTTCGGCAAGCATGTTGAGAATCAACTCTGTATTAGTCATATTATCGCGCAGATTTTCCTTTTTCAGACCTTTGTACCTTTTGTATTCCTTTGTTGTCTTACCACTCCATGCCTTGGTTATAATGTCGGTCAAAGATGCGAACTGCATACCTTCTTCCATACCACACCGTTTCCATTCATCGGTAAGGTCCTTTCTGACCTCAATGGATTTCAACCGCTGATTAATCCAGTTATCTGAATATCCGAGCCGTTTATAGTCGTGCATTGCCTGTTCTATGGACAGTTCAGGGTCTTGCAATTGTTCAATTCTATTGTTTGCCACCTTTGCCATCCACAATTTGAAAGGTTCGGCTTTGGGTGACGGAATAGATTGTATGATACGGAAAATTCCTTCAAGAGAAGCGGCTTGCACTTGTCTTGACTTGCCATCAGCAGCAACCATCCGAAGGGGGGTACAAATTGTACCCCAGTTGGAATTGAGTGCAGAATCTCGCATCCTCATTTTCTTTATATATTGTTTTACATCAGTACTTTCCGTAAGCACCTCCACCACATCGGCTACAGAAAAATACCATTTCTCCTGCTCATCGTCCCAGACGGAACGAATTTTCTTTTTCTCAAATAACTGTACTGCCTGTTGTTTGGTCATAAATTCAAATTTCTACAAAAATAAGCAAAACGAGAATATGATTTAACAGAAAACGACAAATAATTTCATTGTGATTCTCAACAAACAAAAAAACAGCAGCCGACGAGTTGCCGACTGCTGAGTTTTTGCATAACGAAACTTTGATGTTGCTACTTAAGCATAAACTGTTATTGGACACATACTGGACGAACAGTTAACCCCATCCATTTAGAGTATGTATCAATCATTGTATCTTGTCCATAATAAATATGTAATCCTTCTGGAGTATAATCATTTGCAGATGTGCCGCGACAATTTGACCAATAATGACCATCAGAAGGATGAGGATTAGTTGTCCCAGTGTACCCGACGTAGTACCCACCACTTGGCAAAAATATTGAATTGCCATTAGGTCCGGTGAACAAGTGACCTAGTACTTCGTTTTGAGTCGTTTGTGTTATAGTACAATTGTTTTTAAGTTCGGACAGTTCGGTTGGAGTGGGCATTCTCCATCCTAAACCCCAGTTAACACTAGCAGCATCATCGCTTGCAGGAAGAGAGAGTGGAGTTGAACTCGTCATGACATAAGTGTATGTGTCAGAGCTATATGTTGTTTTTGTAAACGTTTCTCCCCATGCAAAGTAATCTCCATATTCTTCTGGATTGTTAGCACCTACATTACAGGTTGCCCAGCGAGTACCAGAAGGCAATCCGAGATCAACCCAATCGTGTCCATTTTGCGTGCCAGTTGTAGGCGGAGCCAATGTGGTAAACTGCTTAACCTCTCCGTAGGATGTCCCGATTGCATTTGTGGCGTATGCCTTGTAATAATATGTGGTACTAGCATCCAATCCTGTGATATTCTTGGTATAACTGCCTGTTCCAGTTCCGCTTTGAATACTTTCCGTTAAGTTATATGTATATGGACCAGTTCCATATATAAAACCGCGATCTGTTACTGTTGAACCTCCATCGGCAGTAACATTTCCTGACAGTATCGCTCCTGTTGATGTAATATTTTCCGCAGAAACTGTCTGCACGGTAGGAGTATTAGGTGACGATGTAGTAAACTGTTTCACCTGACCATAAGATGTTCCTGCCGCATTTGTGGCGTATGCTTTGTAATAATATGTGGTACTAGCATCTAATCCTGTAATATTCTTGGTATAACTGCCAGTTCCAGATTCACTTTGGGCACTTTGTGTTAAGTTACTAGAACTTATGCCATACATAAAACCGCGATCTGTTACCGTTGAACCTCCGTCAGCAGTTACATTTCCAGACAATGTTACACCATCCAATGTAATATTTGTCGCTGAACCTGTCTGTACTGTAGGCTGGTTGGGTGACGATGTTGTAAATTGCTTTACCTCTCCGTAAGATGTTCCAGCCACATTAGTGGCGTATGCTTTGTAATAATATGTGGTACTAGCATCCAATCCTGTAATATTCTTGGTATAAGTGCCGGTTCCGCTTCCGCTCTGTACGTTTTGCGTGAGATTGCTTGCATCTGTGCCATACATAAAACCGCGAGTAGTTATAGTTGCACCTCCGTCGGAGGTTACATTTCCAGATATGGTCGCCCCTGTCAATGTAATATTTGTCGCCGAACTTGTCTGCACGGTAGGTGCATTGGGAGACGATGTGGTAAACTGCTTAACCTCGCCGTAAGATGTCCCGATTGCATTTGTGGCGTATGACTTGTAATAATAAGTCGTGTTAGACGAAAGATTTGTCAATATCTTTGCAAAGTTGCCTGTTCCGGCACTGCATTCTACATTCTCTGTTAGATTATATGCGTTTGTACCATAATAAAATCCACGCGAAATTATGGATAAACTACCATCATTGGAGACACTTCCGTGCAATTTTGCCGATGAAGTTGTAATGTCTGTAGCTTCAAGAGTTTCTACCTCAGGACGAAAATAATGTGTAAAATTGAGAGACAATATCTGGCTTATGGTCTGGTTCTGCTCTACAACATCACTTGCAACTAACGATCCATCAATGGTCGCATAACCAATGTAGCGCATACGGTCGCCAATGTAGAATACATTGGTCGTAGTTAACTTCGCTGTAATACAATCTGAGGAGCCTGCGTATTTTATACTGTTTTCGTCTCCACTGCCTATATTCAACATCTTTATTGAATATAGGTTGCTACCTACTGTTGCGATTAAGAGGTAAGTCTGCGGATTTGCTATTGAGATATCAAACATATGTACACCAACATCAAGTGTGCTATTGTATTCTGTATAAACCTTGCCCGTTACATCAAGCAATTTTATGCGAACCTTTTCGCATTTTGACAAAGATAGTTCCACTTGAGTTTTGCAGTCAAAAGGGTTTGGTACATTTTGGACAAGACCACGTATTGCATCAAAATTCTCTACCGAATTGTCATTGCCACCCAACACAATGAGGGAGTCTGGATATGTGACAGTTTCTGTCCAATTTTGGGAAAGATTTGTAACTACAACTCTATCCAAACGGCAGTAATCGGTTCCATTTAGTTGTCCCGTAAAACGGACTGTGATTTCTTGGGAAAACACTGGCATTGCAAGTAGCAAGACCATAATCGAAACAAAAGCTGTTAAGTGTCTCATAAGTAAACATTTATTACATTTGATATATTTATACGATATTATGATTGATTAGCAGGTGACGGTATTTTTCGAAGAAAGTATCTCTTCTTGTAAATCTAACATTTTCAAGGAATCCATTATCAAATTATACAAATATTCGGCGTAAAAATCATTCTTTTTCTCAATAGAACTATCATTCGCGTCTATTTTTATACTCGAAATCTTTATGTAATTGAAAACTTCTCTGTTTATAGCAAGTTTCTTCAATGCATCGTTCTTGTCGGATACATAGTTGTCAATGAAGCTATTATGTTCGTAATCGTTGTGGCAATGAGAAGCTGTGACCATTATATCTGGGGAATACTTGTCAAAAAACTCATGGTTGTCTTTCAATGTCTCTATATTATCACCGTATGTCGAAAGTGCAACTATTCGTTTTGTGTTCTTTGTCGTGATTTCAATTGTACACATATATTCTTTAGGAGAAACAGTCTGTTTCCCTTCTTTTTCACAATTATATTTCTCGAACCCATTGGCTTTTTTTAGTTTATCTATAAGAAATGCGATTGTTGTCGTTTTTCCAGATTTCGGTTTTCCACAATAGTTAATATAAGTTTTACTTCCCATAATTAATCCCTTATTCGTGTCGGGCACAACCTTTAAAACTGGCATATTCAAATACAACATTCACTTGAGCAATGCCAAACAACTCAAATTGAACCAAACAAAGGTAAGGTCGCCAATGCGTTTTATAGACAATTTGACTGTATTCAATAATATTACAAAATTGTAATTAAAATTATTACACTATTCATAATGCTTGAAGAAGTTATAGTCCAAGATTTTTGATATTCGTTGGAGTGTCGCAGTATTTATGTCTGGTTTGGAGAAAATTATGTACAGATGCTCCCTTGAGCAAGGAATCTGCTTTGCCAGCCATGTCACTGAACGACCTTGTTCCTTCAGTTTTGCCTGTATTATTCTGCCTATATGTATTTCGCCATTGTCCATAAAAAAGCGTGAATCATTTTGCTTGTACGCTTATCATGCTCCACTGGCTCGCCAAAGCCTTGTACTCTAATAAGCACAAAAGAATCCACGCCAAGGCGTGAACATTTGCTTCATATCCCTGAGTACATAATTTGGCGATTCGTAGAGCCAAGAATAAGAGCAAAGCTCAATTATTTGTTATATTTTAGTTTCTATGTCATCTTTTTGTTTTTGTTCGGGACAAAGGTAAGGAAAAATGTAATATGGGCGTAATGAAGAAGATATATTTCGGGATTTTTATTGATATTCAATATTTCTTTTCGTCTTGCTCAATCTTCTACGCATTGCCACAAATAGCAAATCGTAACAGATACTGAAACAAATTCAGCATTCAGTATTTTTTAGAAACGGGCGTAAGCCCATAGAAACAGCGTCAGCGTAGAAACCTAGAAACGGGCGAAGCCCATAGAAACCTAGAAACAAAAAACACTGAATCAGATACTGAAACAAGTTCAGCATGAACTGTGTTAATTACCAAATATTTTTTGAAAAATTTTCATCGTACATTTTGTTGCCAGTCATAATAGCGAATATTTGTTTTATAAGTTTGTTTACCAGTGCAATACGTATTACCTTGTTTGC
>JAFZLK010000001.1 GCA_017551515.1 Bacteroidales bacterium
ATCAGGACAATATACATAGTGTTTGCCTTCGTCAATGTCAACTATTTCACCAATTGGAGAAATGACTGCTGCCGTTCCACAAGCACCAGCTTCCTCGAAAGTTGGAAGTTCGGCAACATCAACTGGACGTCTTTCAACCTTCAAGCCTACGTATTTTGCAACTTCTTCGAGACTCTTGTTAGTAATTGACGGAAGTATAGACGATGACTTCGGTGTAATATAGGTATTGTCCTTTATTGCAAAGAAGTTTGCTGCACCGATTTCGTCAATGTACTTCTTTTCGCGGCAATCCAAATACATCGGAGAACCATAGCCAGCTTCGTGAGCCTTTTCGAGACCACGGAAACTTGCTGCATAGTTACCACCAACCTTCATTGTTCCTGTTCCAAGTGGAGCGGCACGGTCCGAATCCCTGATGATGGCAATCTTTACAGGGTTAAAACCTTCCTTGAAGTAAGGACCAACCGGAGTAACAAAGATAAGGAAAGTGTATTCGTCAGCAGGATGAACACCAACCTTTGCTCCCGAACCGTAAAGCAACGGACGGATATACAACGATGCTCCAGTTCCGTATGGAGGAATGAAGTCGGCATTGAGTTCAACGACTTTCTTTACCATGTCGAAGAACAACTTGTCGTCAACCTGTGCCATGTAGATGCCAGCCGCCGAGTCTTTCAGTCGCTTGCAGTTTTCTTCCCAGCGGAACAAACGCACCTTGCCATCCTTACCACGATAAGCCTTCATTCCCTCGAAAGCCTCTTGTCCGTAATGCAATGCAGTAGATGCAATGTGAATGTTAATGTATTCCGAATCACTGACCTCGATTTCTCCCCACTTGCCATTTTTCCAAACGCAGCGCACATTGTAGTTCGTCTTTACATATCCGAACGGGAGCTTTGACCATTCTAAATTCTGCATATTATTATTTTTTGTAATGATTATTTACTTTTCTATGAACGTCTTGATTACATTAAAAATTTCCGTATTGTCGTAAATTGGGGCTGTTGTCCCGATGGCATAAACAGGTACTTTTGCACAAGTATGCGAATTTGTGGAAAATCCAACCGATGCCCTCCTGTTCATTATCTGGCAATATGCATATGCCATCGGATTGTTACCGTTATATTTCGACTTCACCTCACTCTTTGCTCTGTTATTCTTGATATTAGCATCAGCAAAAGCCTCATTTAACAAAGAAAGTTCGTCTGATGAAAAATTCATATCAATTCCGATGAAGTATTTCGATGCCATATCGGAATAGTCTTTCATCGATACCGATTCCTCGTTCTTTGTCAGCTTCTTGATTATCGTCGCAAACTTCGACATAGACATTTTCTGTTTGATTAAAATTCCGAAGTCTGATTCGTATCCATTGTCAGCGATTCCCAGTGAAACACCACCAGTTTCATGGTCGGCAGTTATTATAATCAACGTCTCATTCTTGTGCTGAAGATAAAAATTATATGCCTCGGCAACGGCGTTGTCGAAGTCCTCCATTTCACCAATCATAGTTGCCGCATCGTTGTCATGGGCTGCATAGTCGATTTTTCCACCCTCGACCATCATGAAAAAACCCTTGGGATTGTCCAAATGTGTAATTGCCGTAGCAACGATTTCCGCCAACGAACTGTTAGGAGAATCCTCGCGGTCAATCTTATATGGCATACTTGCATCACGTTCAAGGGTTTCATTTGTAAAAATCACTTTAGTATTATGATTTTTCAGAGAAGAAATCGCCTTGGTCGAAGTAAACGTCAGATAGCCTGCTTCTTGATATAGGGTCATTAAGTCTTTTTCCTCCTTCTTGTTGCCAGTCTGCTTCAAAAGACCTCCACCACCGAAAAAATCAAAGTTGCTTTCTGGAAGTTGAAGTCCAATCTGATAGTAATTTTTGCGAGTCTGCTGGTTTGCATAAAATGCAGCAGGAGTTGCATGATTCATTGGAGCGGTGCTGATAATACCAACCTTCAATCCCTTTTCCTTTGCTATCTTTGCTATTGACTTTGGCTGGTTTCCCGATTCCGAATACGAGATTTCGCCAACATTAAACTTCTGCCCACAAGCAATAGCCGAACCCGCTGCTCCAGAATCGGTAATACGACGGTCCTTGCATACAGTGCTACACATCGACAGCAAAGGAATTTTACTAATATTCGACTGAACAAAACCGCTTTTCCCGTCTTTTTCTGCAAGGTAAGCCTCGTATAAATCTATGTCTGCCTGCCCCATTCCATCGCCAATAAACAAAAATATATATTTCTGCGCGCTGGCATACGAAATAATTGCAAACAATATGATGACTATAAAAAATAACCTTTTCATCGCATTTTCAATTAGCGTTGCAAATATGGTCAAAATAATCGGGACAGCTACAAAATTTTATCAATAAATACTAACAAAATTGTTTTTGTGCGGTTTAATGGCAATTACGGCTAGGGAGTACACACATTTCTAGGTTTATTTAGCAATTACTAAACTTGTCGAAGAACGCCGAATGTCGTTTCTAAGGTTCTATGGCTAAAGCGGTTTGGGTGTTTATGTGGTCTAACGCCCGTTTCAATGGCTTCGCCATTTTCTTTTTATACATTAAAATTGTGGTGCTTTAGACCTTCATACTTGCCTACCGCCAGACAGGTCTCATCTTAAAAATTGTTGAAAACTTGTTGATAATTAAATTATTTTCGATAGTTTTGCAGTGTAATATGCGTTATTATGACGTAAGTGTAACTTGTTGAAAGTGTTAGAGAAAATATTTGTCGTACTGGCATTTTTGCTGTCGGTCTGTGTCGGAAATTTGTCGGCACAGTATGCAAAACTTGTAGATTCCAAGAAATATACGAAAACAGAAATGTCGTTGTTCAATGCTAGTGTTGGCTACTTCGAGGGAGGCGACTATCCCAATGCCAACATGGGATTTTCTCAGTTGCACAGCTGGTATCCGTCCGATCCTGTCTTCTGCTACTATTGTGGTGCGACTTTGGTGCTTCTGCGTACTGAATACGACAAAGCCATCAAATATCTTTCGTTGGCTCGTGACAAAGAACTAAACGAGGCAGACTATTACATTGGGCTTGCATACCACCGAAAATATTTGTTTTCTAAAGCCATAACCTACTACGATCGCTATCGAAACTTCATTACAAATGCCACAAAGGGCAAGTCGCCAAAAATTGCCGAGGTTAATGCGCTGATGGCGCAGGCTGTCAAGGCTCGCGACATTGGACAATACACTTATGCTCTGAAAGTTATGACTAATAGTAAAGTGAAGCGAAGCAACTTCCATTTTTCATATGGTCGTAAGATACTCAAGGGAAACATTGTTGTAAAACCTGATTTTTTCAGGATGAAAAACGACAAATTCAACAAGGACATAGATTTAGTGTATGTACTTGATTCTGTTGCGTTTGTCAGTTCATATGGTAACGATATGAAGACTGGTCTCGACATTTATTATTCACATAAGACCGAAGATGGATGGTCGCCGCTTAAACTCGTGCCTGGCAATGTGAACTCGGATTACGACGAAGCATTCCCTTTCCTTGCTTCCGATGGTGCCTTGTATTTCGCATCGAAAGGACACAACAGTATTGGCGGATACGATATTTTCAAGTCGGATTACAATCCAGAAACAGGAGTATGGCTCGAACCGCAGAATCTTGGTTTCCCGATAAATACGCCTTATGATGATTTCATGTACGCAATAGAGGCAAATGGAAGTTCGGCATTCTTCGCTTCCGATAGGTCGTCCAAAGAAGGTCAGGTTATGGTATGCAGGTACATTATTGAAGACGAGTACGAGCAGATTAAGATTGAAACAGAAGAAGACTTTGCCGAAAAGGCGGAGCTGCCTGTTACTCCTGGTGCCGAAGCCGACTATGATAGAATTGTGAAAGAAAAGCAGGAAATCCAGAAAGACGAAACAGAGGAAAATGAAAACCAAAATATTCAGCAAGAGCCAGATACGACAAACTTATATGTTTCCACCAAAACAATGCTTGACGAGAAACTTGATGCCATTTCAAAATATCAGGAATATTCGCGAAAACTGAATGCATATTCGCGCATAACATCGGAGAAAATTAAAAGCTTACGAACAAAAGGCGGAGACAGAGCGTCATCTTCCGAATTATCGAAAATGGCTAATTCAGTCGTAGTTTTCTACGATTTATCCCAAAAATTCGGAACTGTCTATTCTACTGCGAAACCCACACTAGACTATTGCGGAAAGGAAATGGAATTTCTTGACAAATTAGAGCGAGGTAGCGGACAGTATCTGTTTAAATTGCAGAATATAAACCTATCAGTCGAAAAAGTCAATGCGAAATCTCCATTGGAAGCTCTTATCACGGAAAAAAAGAACGAAAAGAAGCAGGTTGAAAGTGCATTAAAGAAATCGAACAGTACCATGCTCAAGGGCAAGAAGGCGCTTAGAGAAATAGAATCGAATTTGGAAAAAAAAGAGCAGGAAATACAAAATGCAGAAGACGAGGCTAGCCGAGAACACTATATAGAGGAGAAAAAAATGTTGGAGAAATCAAGAACCGACATTACCAATAATATGAGGAATACACTCGTCGAGGTGAAACGTCTAAACATGATGATTGAAAAGATTGACGAAACCATCAATATGCTCGAAAGTATTGACGAATATCTGGCGAATGTGGATTTAGATGAAAATAATACAATAGAAGATTTGGGTGCGAGCGATATTCTGTCACTAAAAAACTATATAAGCAACGAGGAAAACAGGGTTCGGCATGAATATAGCGACATGGTTGAGGAGGACGAGAATTTTTATTCCGAACTTTTTGCATACGAATCAGGGGCTGGTTCTAGGTCTGGCGGAAAGGTAGTTACAGACAAAGTGGCTTCGATGAAAAAATATGTATCGGAACCAACATCAAGGATAATTGAGTCGATGGCTCAAACCGATTCTCTTTATTCGGAAAAAGAGAAACTTGAACACAGTTTTGATGTGGCAGAAAACGATGAAGTAAAAAAAGCCATTATCAATCAGATAAACAACACGCAGGCAAAAATAGACAAGATTGAAAAGGATATAGAACCGGCACTTGCATATGAAAAGAATACTTCAATATCAAAGGCTATTACCGAATACAATAATATTAAACAGAGTCCTGTCAATACAGAAGAATGGAATGGAATGGTTACTTCCACACAGATGCTGATTGACAAATCAGACGAACTGGAAACTATGATTTCGGATGGTATGACAACTTTGGATGATACTAAAGTCAAGTTATTGTCTAAAATGAAGTCTGATATTGACAATCAAATAGTTGCGAATGTAGATGAGATGCGCGACATTGTATCCTCACAACAGACAGCAAAGAAGGAAATCGCCGAATTGAGCAACGAAATTTCAAAGATAAGGTCATCTGGTAAGGATAAGTCGGCTGAGTCTGATATAAGGAAGGATGTAAATTCGGCGGCAAAGAAAATTGACGAGGCGAAACGTGTGGATGCAACTTCTGGAAGCAACTTGAATGATGCCGAAAATATCATTGACGCTGCGGTTGACAAAAGGATTGTGATTTTGAATCAGGAATATGAGACAGAAAGCAAGGTTTATGATGTCCTGAGCGAAAAGTTTGAAAATGCAGGACGGAATGAGGAGAGAAGACAACATGCAGATGCTATTTACTATTCCGCTATGGAAGACAGGCAGAAAGCCGAAACAGTAACGGATGAAGTGGAAAAAATGTCGCTTTTGTCGGAGGCAAATAAAAAAATGAAGTCGGCAAACTCGGAACTGATGCAGATTGTTGCTCCTGGTGCGAAAGTGGAATCTGCCGATAATGATATACTGACGGAATCAATTATCTCACTTCACGACGAACTTGAAAATCAGAAGAACAATATTGCCGTTAATTCTAATCAAAGTACGAATCAAAACTCTAATTTCATTTCTTCTGGAGAAAATGTCTCTCAGAATGTAAATTCAAGCAAATCTGATGGAGAAAATGCTCAGAATCTTGATATTAAGTCATTGGTTTCTTCCCTTGACAAACAAAACAGGTACGAGACAGACATAGCAACCGCTGGCTCGGAAATCAGTGACATTGAAAACAACATGCTCTCTGCCGACCGCAACGAG
>JAFZLK010000048.1 GCA_017551515.1 Bacteroidales bacterium
TATGTATGATAAAATAGACTGTCAGCAAGGTATATTTAACGTTGAAGTAGAAGCAGAAACATATTACCTTGTTTTTTTCTGGAAAAATAATTATAATAATGGGTACAATCCGCCTATTGCAGTTGATAATATCAGCATAAGCAGGACTACGTGTCAGGTGCCTGCCAATATAATCGTATCTGATATTACTGATGAGTCGGCTATAATAAGCTGGACAGAGCTAGGAACGGCAGATTCTTGGGAAATTGTAGTCTCTTCTCAAGAAGTCCTCGACGAAAACGAGCTTGATAATTATGTATCAGTAACAGATCCATTTTATTCGGCAACAGCATTGGCCCCAGCTACAACTTATTATGTATATGTTCGCTCTGGATGTGACATTGATGAATACAGTTTGTGGAAGAACCATACTTTCAGAACGCATAATATTATATCAGAGATTCCATATGTCTGTGACTTCGAGGATGAAAATGAGAGTGACAAGTGGACGTTTACTAATGGCACCCAAAGCAGTAAATGGTGGATTGGTACAGCAACAAACAACGGAGGCGAAAATGGACTTTATATATCTACCAATGGAAGTAACAGTTCATACGGATATAATAATGAGTATGTTTATGCATACAGTGAAATAAAACTACCTGTTGCTGGTGAGTATCATTTTGAATTTGATTGGCGAGCAAACGGGGAAGAGAATAAAGATTTACTTAGGGCGTTTATGATTCCTACATCACGGAACCCCAATTTGTCGGCAAAAGAAGCTAACGGAATGTCAGGTACTAATAACAATGCACCAGAAGGGTGGATCGACATTAGCAGTGCAGGAACAATGTATGGACATTCTGATTGGCAGAATAGTTATAATCATGCTACTTTTGAATCAGGAATATACTATCTTGTATTTTTCTGGAAAAATGATGATTCTTGGACTAATTCACCTGCTGCGGCAGTCGATAATATTAAAATATATAGATGCCCGTCGGTAGTTGACTTGACGGTAACCAACATTACAACAGAATCGGCGCAAATAAATTGGACAGAACGGGGTTCGGCAGAAAGCTGGGAAATAATATTGTCGGAAGAAGAACTTGAGAGTACGGAACTTGATAATTATGCAGATGTTGAGGTTGTAACTAGTACTTCGTATTTTGCTACAGATTTGGAACCATCAACAACCTATTATTCATACATACGTGCAGTATGTTCCGATGACGACCATAGTTTGTGGGGAAGTGTAAATTTCAACACTCGTAATGTACCTACACCGCTTCCATATATCTGTGGCTTTGAGGATGAAGAAGAAAATGCCCAATGGACGCTTACTGACGAACGTTCCAATCTTTGGCACATTGGTTCAGAGGTTAACAATGGCGGAGAATACAGTCTTTGTGTTCACGATGAAGATGCCCAAGGGAACTCATACTATTCTATAAATATTTATGCTTATCGTGACATCGAACTTGTTGAAAATTCTTGGTATCAATTTGAGTTCGATTGGATTTCAAAGGGCACTATAGACAGAGAGCTTCTTAGAGCGTTTATTCTTCCGTCATCGGTTGATTCCAATTTGTCCGGAGGAGAATACAATGGTATGTATGAAAACAATAATGAAACGCCTGAAGGGTGGATTGATATCAGCAGTGTCGGTTTAATGAATAGAAAATCGGTTTGGCAGCATAGTTCCGCTTCTATATATCTTGATGCTGATGCATATAAATTAGTTTTTTTCTGGAAAAACTACTCGCATGAAGCATCTAACCCGCCAGTAGCGGTTGATAATGTTAAAATAAGCAAGATAACTTGTCCTTCAATAACAAACTTAACTCCGATAGAAATTGCTTCGGAATCGATGACAATAAGTTGGAATAATTATGGTCCTGCAGAAAGTTGGAATGTTATTGTTTCAGAAGAAGAACTTGATGAAGCAGAACTTGATACAAATGAGTTTGTCGTAACTGTGACAGATTCTACATATACAGCAACGGGATTGAATCCGGCAACAGCATATTATATATATGTGCGTAATGTTTGTTCTGTTGAAAGCAAAAGTCCGTGGATAGGCAAAAAAGTATCTACATATCAGTATCCCGCTGCTATTCCTTATACTTGCAACTTTGAGGATGACGAAGATATTCAAAATTGGTTGTTAGGCAACGGAGACCAAACCAACAAGTGGTATATTGGCGAAGGTGCAAATAACGGAGGAGAAAACGGCCTTTACATATCAAACGATAATGGAGAAAATAATACTTATGACTACTCTATGGGCTCTTATGTATATGCTTCACGCGACATACAAATAGATGAGCCTAGTTACTATCAGATAAATTTTGATTGGAGAGCGTATGGTTTTAATTATTTTGGTTTATATGAAATAGACTTGCTTCGAGCATTCTTAATTTCTAGCACATTGACCCCAAATCTTGAAGGAGGTAATTCCAACGGAATGCTTGATGCGCAATTATCATCATTGAACGAAACTCCAGAGGGTTGGATAGATGTATCGGAGAAAGGAGGTCCGTTACTTAATGAATCAGAATGGCAGAATAGTAGTACAGAGGTAAACTTGGAACCTGGCAATTATAAACTAGTATTTTATTGGCAAAATTTTGGCATTGGAGAGGAATATGGAGCGAAGAATCCGCCTGCCGCTATTGATAACATTAGTATAAGAAGAATTACCTGCCTGTCGGTGAATAATATGCGTGTGGCTGATGTTACTTCAAATTCTGCATCAATAAGCTGGGAGGAACGAGGTGAATCGACTAGTTGGGAAATTGTAGTTTCTACAGAAATTCTTGACGAAACCCAACTAGATTTGGAAAACGCCGTTATAGTCAACGAACAAGACTATGCAGCAACAGGATTGTCCCCGACTACAAAATATAATGTATATGTACGTTCTGTTTGTTCGGACGATGAGAACAGTGCTTGGAAAAGCACAAATTTTACCACTTTGTATAACTCTGCAAATATCTTATATTATTGTGATTTCGAGGATGAAAATGAAAATGCTAACTGGAGTTTTTGGGACACTGCATATTGGGGTTATGGTAATCCAGTAAATTGGCAAGTTAGTGCACAGTATGAGGACGCTAGCGAACATAATCTTAATATACCGAGTTCTACCAGTGGTGATTATATTGCATATGCGTACCGTACTATTGAGGTTCCCGAAGATACATATTGTCAGTTCAAATTCGATTGGCGCATTAATTCTGGAATGGTTTATAATGCTATGCTTGCAGTATGGGTTCCTGATACATGTGATATAAATAATGTTAGGCCAACAGGTATGGATGGAAGAACAAACTCTGGTATAAATATTGGTGAGACATCTTTTATGTATGGAGAATCAGATTGGCAGATTAGTACATACAATTCAAGAGTTAAGGCAGGAACTTATAAACTTCTTTTCATGGCTCAAGTATACGAACCCTTGATGGGAGTTCATGCATATTTTGAGATAGATAATATTGCGATATATGGGTCACAAACAAGCATCCCCAGTGTTGCAACAACTTTTGCTTCAGAACTAAGTGCCTCGTCGGCTACTCTTCATGGTAGCATAATTAGCAATTGTGGTTCGGACGTGACAGAACGAGGTTTTGTGTATGGAACAGACAAGGATAATCTAAATATTCGAGTGCAATGCGAAAATGCAAACGAAGAGTTTTCTGTTCAGGTTACAGGACTTGATGCAAATGTTGAATATTATTATAGGGCCTACGCGGTAAATGCCGATGGTACTGGTTATGGTGATGTGAAGATATTAACGAGGGGCACTGCTTCACACAACGGATACTCGTATGTTGACCTTGGTTTGCCGAGCGGCACTTTGTGGGCTACAGCAAATATTGGAGCTAATGCTCCTAATGATAATGGAGACTACTTTGCATGGGGAGAAACTATGCCAAAGGAAGAAAATGAATATAACGAAGCCAATTATCATTATTTAGACAATCCAGATATACTTCCGTCAGAAGCTGATGTTGCGACAGTCAACTGGGGAGGTGATTGGCGGTTACCTACAAGAGAGGAAATGGAGGAATTACTTAACTATACTAGTAAAATATTGATTAAGACAAATTCAGTATATCCTTTAGCTCGCCTTACAGGACCTAATGGAAATAGTATAATAATGCCATTTGGTGGAAGTAAAGGGGCTCAGGACGAGCTTATTTCGTGCTCATATATGTCTGCAGAACCTTATTGCATGATTATGGCCACATTCGATGGTTCCAATATATTAGAACAATATTCAGGAGTTCAGGAAATGTCAGTTCATTATTATGGTGCTTCTGCTCGTCCCGTCTATACTCCTAAACTTGCATCTTCGTACGGCGAGGAAATATACCGTTGTGACTTTGAGGATGCATCCGAAAATGCAAACTGGACAGTTAATAATGGTAGCCAGACAAACTACTGGGAAATTGGTAGTGATACGAACAACGGTGGGGAAAGTGCCTTGTACATTACTGACGGAGCTGGTTACGAATACGATGAAACTGCGTCATCATCATCATACGCTACACGCGAAATAGAAATAAACGAACCAGGCAAATATCAGTTCAAATTCGACTGGCGTTCAAACGGTGAAGAAGGTTACGACTACACGAGGGCTTTCTTCATTCATGCATCGGCAGACCTAAACCTTACTGACGGTAACGACAATGGTCTGGATTATAATACTCCTGCTGGTTGGAATGACATATACAGCGATGAAGGAAGGCATGAAGGACAATCAGATTGGCAACACAATACAAGCGTGTTGACCATTGAGGAAACAGGCACATATAATCTCGTTTTCTTTTGGAAAAATAATTATACTGCTGGTGACAATCCGCCAGCTGCCATTGATAACATTGTGATAACCAAGTTGCCTCCTGTAGAGGTAATTACACAAAATGCAACACGCTCTTCCACAACCGCAACTTTGGGAGGAGAACTGAACAACGAAGACGATTTTGAAATAAGCCAGATCGGATTCGAGTACGGCACAAGGAATGACTTGCTTCTTGATACGGTGAAGATGGTTTACAACGAGGACACTTTCTCTTCGCTGATTACAGGCCTTACTTCGCAGACAACTTACTACTATAGGGCATTTGCAACATTTGATGGAGACAAGACCGTTTATGGCGATCTTGTACAGTTTAGGACAAAGACCAACGACATTGATGGTACTGAAGATAATCCGCTCACCATTGACAATGCTGAGGAATGGATGCTGTTCGCCGAGGCAGTAGGAACGGCAGGGGGTGACACTGTAAATACATACAAGGGCTTTGAAATATCCAACAATGGTGACGACATATATTTCAAGTTGACAGCAGATTTGGATTTCGCTGAATGTGGAAATCAAGGACCTAATATGTTTAAAGGTCATTTCAATGGCGGTGGCAAGACGATAACATATAGCAATATTGAACAAGGTACAGCACCAAGTGCATTTGTTTATATTTATAATGCCACAGTTGATAGCCTCAATATTCTTATTGCAGAATCATTTGAAATAGTAACGGAAGGAGGTCTTTACGGAGCATTGGGCCTATCTGCCGTTTTGTCATCCATATCTAATTGTACGGTATCGGTAGCAAACGCAGAAGTCGTATTGCAATCTAGCGCCTACGCAAGTGGAATTATTGGTATGGCGCAAAATAGCAACA
The DNA here is from genome assembly GCA_017551515.1 of Bacteroidales bacterium. Classification (GTDB taxonomy): domain Bacteria; phylum Bacteroidota; class Bacteroidia; order Bacteroidales; family ML635J-15; genus Bact-19. The sequence continues at coordinate 5,670 of JAFZLK010000048.1, forward strand.
TAACCAACTGTACCAACAACCTGTCAATAAATGTAACAAGCTCTATGTCGTTTGCAGGAGGCATAGCAATTGCCATTAGTGGAGGTTCCGTTAATTCTTGTACCAACAATGCATCAGTAGCAGCTAGGTACGGAGCAGGTGGAATAGTTGGTATAATATCCGAAAATGGTACAAGCATAACAAGTTGCCTGAATACAGGAAATATAAATGGTCTTATTTCGGCTGGCGGAATTTTAGGAGTAGGGATGGGTGTGACAGGAGATGCTACTACCATTGACAAATGTATGAATACTGGCAAGTTATCAGCAATAATTGCCCATGAAAATTATTTTGGTGGAATCGCTGGTTTATGGCAGGACGATAATAGTAGCATAAGCATAAGCAATTGTGCAAACTATGGTTCTTTCTCCGAATTGCTATTGGCAACTGGCGGTATATTTGGTGTAGGTTCTGTCTCATTGAGCAAAAATATTGCGGCCCCAATATACGAGGGAGCTTCCGTTTCTGCCGATAACAATGGCTACTATGTATATTCAACTATAGCAGTTCCCGATGTAGCTCAAGAACGATATCCATTTACCGAAACCGATGACTTCTTCGACGAGCAGGTTGGCGATATAAGGGTTGACTTGCTTAGGTTGAAGTTTGTCGAACGAGGAACTGCCAAGGAAACAAGCCAAATTATAGGTACGGCACTTCAGTCAACGCTTTCAACAAACTGGACCTATACAGATGGGCTTTACCCAATACCGGCAGGAATACCCGAAAACACTAAGGCAACATTAGCGCGAGTACCTATATATCTGGCAACTGGCGAAACGGTATTCGGTGTAAGGAGCAACTTCACTGTACCTACCAGCATTTCTGGACAGCCTGTAACTTGGACTTCAGATAATGCCGCAATCTCAATATCCGACGGCACGGCAACTGTAACTCGTCCAGCCGAAGGCGAAAACGACATTGATGTCACCATCACAGCCGAATATGACGGATGCACCAAGACATTTGTCGTGAGAGTAATCGCGCCTAAGCATATCCCTGTAAATACTGGCGATGTTGTTCAGGATTCCGTTGTTACTTTCAATGGTTCGTTTGATATGGAAACCGAAGGCGTAACATACGCAAGGGAATATGGCTTCGTTTATAGCACCAACGGCAACCTTGCCGATTCTACCAAGGTAGTAAGTACAAATCTTAGTGGTCTCGGGCCTAACGATGAAAGAAACTTCTCCGCATCTTTGAGCAACCTCGAAGAAGGAACAAGGTATTACTATGCTGCATTTGCAACCACTGGCGACACCACAATGCTCGGTGAAATCAAGACTTTCAGGACAGAAGGTGCTCCCGATGTTACCTTGTACTATCCGACTTGGCGCGATACTATTTCGGTCGGACTTAAGGCAAAGGTGGATATGCTTGGAGATTTGGAAACACACAAGTTCTACATCGGTCTCGACAGGAACAGTCTTAGCGAAATATCTGACGAGGCAATATATAGCGATGATGACAGTACCTTTACCGTTACTGCATCTGGTCTTGCTCCAGAAACATTCTATTACGCGGTAGCCGAGGCTACAGACGAATATGGCACAAACCATAGCGATACTCTTTCGTTCTACACCTACGGACATTTCAAGGATGACCGCGATAATACCGACTACTACACAATTCAAATCGGCGAACAGACTTGGATGGCGGAGAACTTGAGGTATGTGGGGAATGAAGTTTCATTGGGAACAACAGCAAGTGATACAGAACCATACTATTATTATCCCAATGGCGACGAAGCAAATGTTGAAACATACGGCTATCTGTACAACTGGCCAGGAGCAATGAAAGGAGAAGAAAGTAGCGATAAAAATCCGAGCGGTGTGCAGGGTATTTGTCCAAATGGATGGCATTTGCCTAGCGATGCGGAATGGACACAGTTGACAGATTATTTAGATAATGCAGACAATGCTGGTGCAATGTTGGCAGGAAGTGTTGACTTGTGGGAGAGCGGAACTCTTACAAACTCTACGTACTTCGGAACTAGCGGTTTCGGTGCATTGCCCGTAGGTGGCTTCAACAATGTCGACGAATATTTAGAGTTTTATTACGGAACCACCTTTTGGTCGGCTACTGAGAACGACAGCGAACTCTATCCCGCTGCCTATGAACGTGGCATCATATTTCACAATACTAGCCTCAGTAGAAGTATCAATACTAGCAAGAAAGCTGGGATTAGTGTCCGTTGCTTAAAAGGCACAACCATTTATGCTTACGATACAGTAAACTACTGCGGAGAGCAATACATATTCGGCACTCAGACATTAACTGAAACTGGTGACTACGAGGAGACATTCAACTTGGGAACCGACAAGGACAGCGTGGTTTATCTGCACCTTACAATGTACCCAGAACTTACGGCAACCATTAGTAACTTTAGCAACGGTTGTAATGGAGCAAACAACGGATTTGTAGAAGTTAGCGCAGAAGGCGGTGCTGGTTCATATACCTATTCTTGGAATACTCCAGATTTGCAAACCACTGCTAGATTGGAAAATGTGGGTGCTGGCGAATATGTTGTGAATGTAACGGATGTAGTTGGTTGTACCGCTACGGCATCACAGACACTTACAGAACCTGCTGAGCTTATCGCATCTCTTTCTGCAACCGACATTCTCTGTAATGGAGGAACATCCGACATAACCAACAATGTGGCAGGCGGCACAACTCCCTATACTTTTGCTTGGAGCAATATCGCTACTACCCAAAACCTCACAGGTGTTGTTGCAGACACTTACAATGTCACCGTCACCGATGCAAATAATTGTACTGTTTCATCAAGCGTTACCGTATCGCAACCCGAAGAACTTACTGTTTCGTTGTCCGCAACTGACATTCTTTGCAATGGCGGCACATCAAATATCACCAGCACAGTCGCAGGCGGAACGTCAGATTATACATACGCATGGAACAACAGCGAGACCACGCAGAATTTGGCAGACGTAGTTGCTGGCGCCTACTCAGTGACTGTCACCGATACGAATAATTGCGTTGCAACGGCAAGCGTTACCGTTTCACAGCCGGCCCAGCTGACATCGTCGCTATCGGCAGATGAAATTCTTTGCCACGGCGAAACATCTGATATTACCAATACGGTTGAAGGCGGAACGCCAGAATACTCTTACGCATGGAGTAACGGTTCAACCACACAGAACATTAGCAGTGTCAGCGCAGGCACTTACACAGTTACCGTAACCGACGGGAATGATTGTACAGCGACCGCAAATCTAATAATCACCGAACCTGCTGAGCTTACCGCATCTCTTTCTGCAACCGACATTCTCTGTAATGGAGGAACATCCGACATAACCAACAATGTGGCAGGCGGCACAACTCCATATACTTTTGCTTGGAGCAACGAATCCAACACTGCAGATATAAGTGGTGTAGATGCGGGAACTTATTCCGTAACCGTTACCGATCACAATAATTGTACGACAACTGCATTGATAGAAATTGCTCAGCCTGAGTTGCTTGAAGTATCTTTGTCGGCAGATGAAATTCTTTGCAACGGTGCAACTACCAACATTGTCAGCATGGTCGTGGGAGGTACGGAACCATACTCCTACGGATGGAATAATAGCGAAACAACGGCGAACCTAACGGATGTCGTAGCATCAATTTACGCAGTTACCGTTACTGATACAAACGGCTGTACTACAACTGCATCGACAAATGTTGGACAGCCGACAGTACTTACAGTTGAAATTTCGGGTTCGCTTTCGGTTTGCGAAGGAACATATACTACTCTCACAGCAAACGTCACTGGAGGAACGGCTGATTACGAATATTTGTGGTCAAACGATTTGACAACTGCGACCTTCACAACTCCGAACATAACAGAGGTAACACCGTATTCGGTTACTGTTACTGATGCAAACGGCTGTACTGCGGTCACTTCCGAAACCGTTATTATAGGCGATACTCCAGCAGTTGAAATTTCAGCAGCAACATCTGTTTGTCTTGGCAGCGAGGTCGTACTGCAAGCCAATGTCGCGAATGCAGGAACAGGCTATACTGTAACGTGGTCGGCTATCCCAGCGGAAGGAGCGGGGTTGCTTACGACTAATGGTGAACGTATAACTGTCACGCCAACAGAATCTGCAAACTACACATACACAGCAATCTTGAATGCAAATTCGTGCAGCAACGGTGAACCCTTTGAGAGTTCAAATGACATCGAAGTTGTTGTTAACGCATTGCCTGATGCAGTAATAGTAAACAATACCGATACCACACTGATTACCTGTAGTATTACAGAAATATCACTTACAGCAACAGGTGGAACATCCTACCTATGGTCTAATGGTTTGTCAGCAGCCGATAACACTATTGGCGATGCGGGAATATACGCAGTAACCGTTACAGATGACAACGGATGTTCCGCAACTGTGCAGGTAGAAATCAGCAGCGACACTGAAACGCCTAGTGTCCGTATTGCTACAGACGTAACTACACTTACCTGTTCTGTTGACACCATACTATTGCAGGCAAGCGGTGCAATTTCTTATCAGTGGAGCAACGATTCCACAACTTCAGCCATAAATGTTGCAACGATAGGAACCTACACTGTTACAGGAACAGCAATAAACGGTTGTACTGGAGTCGCAAGTGTGATGATAAATGATGACTTGGAGGTGCCATCAGTTGCTATTTTGGTACAGAATACATTGCTTACCTGCTCCGACACAGTAATCACCCTTACAGCCGAAGGAACAGGAACGCTTTCGTGGACAACTCTCGATGTCCGTCAGCCCAACACCTACGGAGTGCTGGCTACAGCAGCAAATGGCTGTACGTCAACAGATTCTGTCGTTATCACGCAGAATATTGCAGTTCCCGAAGTCAGCGCGTCTGCTTTGGAAGATGTCATCTGTTTGAACACAAGTACAATGCTTACTGCAACAGGTGCCGAATCCTATCAATGGTCACCAGTAACTGGACTTTCGTCAACTAACGAAAGCGAAGTTTCTGCCGAACCGACAATAACAACAACCTATACCGTAACAGGCACGGCTGAAAACGGCTGTACAGCAAGTGCAGATGTTACAGTAACTGTCAATATGCCAATAGCCTATGATTTTGAACAGGCATCATGCAACATGTTTGACTGGAACGACCAGACTTATACAGAATCGGGCAACTATGAGCAGACATTTACAGCAGTCAATGGTTGCGATTCGATTGTAACTTTGCACTTGACAATTAACACATCGGTTACCAGTGAATTTTCCGATACTGCATGCGATAGTTATCAGTGGAACGACAGCGTTTACACTGAAAGTGGAGACTACGTTCAGACACTGCAAACCACCAACGGCTGTGATTCTGTTGTAACCCTACATCTTATCGTAAACTACACAACCAATGGAGTTTTTGCCGACAGAATGTGTTCGGGAGTGCCGTACGAATACGAGGGACAAACTTTCGCAGAGGCTGGTACATACGAGGTAGTTTTGGTTAATGCCAGCGGTTGCGACAGCATTGTAACCCTCACTCTAACTTATGCAAATGATTGTAACGGAACTGTTTCTGGTGTTATTACCGATGCAAATACAGGTGTGGCAATTCCTAATGCAAGGGTTACAATTGGCAACAAGGTTACAAGAACGAACCCCGAGGGCGAGTACTCACTGACGGTTCTTCGCGGACGAAAGACTATGCGAGTTTCGGCTGTAGATTATATGTCGTATTCAGATGTGATTGACATTCAGTTTGATACGGTGCGGAATATTGAGCTTTACATGCCACAGATTACAATGGATGTTGATAGCATTTCGGTAACATCATACCCATATCTTGCACAAAGCGATTCAATAACCTTGAGAAACATAGGGAACACCACTTTGATGTGGAGTTCCGTAACCGACTGTGACAACCTTGCATTGCTGGCATACGATGAGGAGCGCCTGCAGAGCAGAAATTCGCGTAGTCTCTGGGACAGCATACAGACTTTCACCACGCAGTTTAATGCAGAACAGGCAATTGCAACCGATGGCTTCTTCATCTACACTTCATCTTGGCAGCGTCCCGGCGAGTTCAACCGCTACACGCCTGACGGCGAGTACATAGAAACCTTCTACATTGAGAATGTCGGCATGATTAGGAACCTGTCCTTCGACGGAACATACTTCTACGGCACCGAGGCTACCAACGTAATCTTCAAGCTAGATCTGGACAACCAGACGCTTGTTGATAGCATCACAACCGACATCAGCAATATCCGCCACTGCTCGTTCGACAGGCAGAATGGAAACCTGCTTGCTGGCGACTGGAACTCGCTCTACAGCATTGATACAGCAACTGGCGTATCAACCCAAATTCGCAATGACCTGATGAATGTCTATAGTTCCGCATACGACAACCTGTCGCCGGGAGGTCCGTACCTGTGGCTGTTCTCGCAGGCTTCGCAGAACAACGGTCCGTCGGCATACATCCGCCAGTTCAGCATCGGCAACGCCGACTACACCGACAAGACTCACTACCTTGACGACATAGGACTTGGCAATGCAACGCTTGCAGGTGGTATCTGTGCATCGGAGCAGATAAGGGAAGGCAAGTTCGTGCTTCTCGCCGACATCCAGAACCCATCGGGCAACAACATTATCGCAACCTACGAAATTGGTCGCACTAACAGTATTGTTAAAGCTAGTAGAAAGAGCGGTGAACTCTTGCCAAACGAAAGCATGAAGATTGCTGTTCGTGAACATGTTACCGAGGTCGGCGACTATAATGCAACAATAAGATACCGCGCTGCAGTTATGGGACGGCAGTCAAATGATGTGAATGTAACGATTTCGGCGGTTGCTCCCGAATGCGAGGCCGTTCAGCATATAACGGCGGTTACTGACACATTCCATACTATTACTTTGGCTTGGCAGCCGATAGAACTTGGCGACTACGACAATGTTTCCTATCTGGTATTCAGGAATGGAATGCAGTATGCAACTGACACAATCACTGAAACATCAATTACATACGAATGGCTTCCTGTTGGCGAACACTGCTTTAGCGTTAGGGCGATGTCGGTAGGAGAATATACTTGTATGTCAGAATCGTCAGACACCGTGTGCGCTGAAATTGAGTTTATTCCATGCAATGTAGCACTTACTGCCGAAGCGATTAACGACGGTGAATCAATATTTATTACATGGAACAGACCAATAGGAATTGATTATTTCCGCATTCACAGAAATGACGATACTGTAGATGAAATTTTGTACGAATGCAGTTATACCGATTCGGAGGTTGTTCCCGAAGTTAACTACTGTTATACAATAACTGCATATTTTGAGAATGGTGTTTGCAACGAAATTTCTTCAACTGTTTGCTCTAAGATTGTTTCGGGATTATGCGCTGATGCACCAGAACTTTATGTCGATGCCTATGGCGGTTCAATTCTCCTAAGTTGGACAGGTAGCCGAGATTCGTATAGCTACCAGATTTTCAGAAACAATGTTGCTATAGGCTTGACGACTGATACCACTTTCTATGACAATGTTGCGCGCGGTTTCGAATACTGCTACAAGGTAGAAAGGTTCTGCGAGTACGGCATGTTTGTATATTCCAACGAGGAATGTATATTCGTTTCTGAAACCGATGAAAATGCAGTTGAGGAATGGACAGCTGACAACTTGAGCATTTTTCCGAACCCGACTTATGGTCAGTTCTTTATCGAAGGACAGCACATTGCAGACGTACGGGTATATAGCGCGTCGGGTTTGCTAGTTGCTGAGATTGATAACAACGAATCCGACCTTATTGAAATCAATTGCGATGGTTGGAATCCTGGATTGTATAATGTACGGATAATTTCAACCGAAGGTAATGTTGTAACACGGAAAGTGACGATATTTAGGTAAATTTGTAGAAGTGTGTCTAAAAACTCTGTTATGATGTTTCTTTATTCGGATACCAGATAGAAGGCTGTCGCAAATATTGAATCTCAAAGGGTTAATTTTAGATTATTGGTGTACGCTAAAAATTTAAATAATGCTGCTATATTGTATAATATCAATCAGTTATGTTGGTATATGGTTTATAGGGCTTATTCCTTACCGTCATTGCGGAAGTTAGTCGTAATGCTTTGATAGCCGAAGGCAGAACAAACTTGTTTGCTATGCTAAGGCGCAAAAAGCATCTGCGAAGCAAACATTCACGCGATACGGAACGGAGAGCGTTGTGAAGACTTCTATCCGCAATCTCCTATTATACTGTTAATAAGGAGATTACTTCGTGAGGGTGCAAGCAACGTTCCGCACAAGCGAACTCACAAGCAACGTACCTTATGCTGTTCGTTCAGCTTTACTTGCTTCGCTGCGTGAGCTAAAGGTTGCGGACGATGAGTGGTTTAGCGGACAACAATAGTTTTTTATTTCTTTTGCGCAGAGGCTTTCTTCTCCGCTTTTTTTGCCTTGTGTTTTTCTCTGGCTTGTTTGAATGTTATGTCGTTCCATATTTTGCGCATAAGTTCACCAAATGTGTCAAATTCTTCTGTGTAGAATATGCCGGCGCCTGTGGTGTAGGGGCCGTATTCAGCTTCGATGTCGGTGTTTTTGCGCGAAAAACCTTTGATACGCAGCGACCCTTTTTTGTTAAGTTTCCATTGTACCTCAACATCACCAACAATGTTTTCGTTGTTGAACTTTTTGTCGCTGATACCTAGATTGCCGTTTATTAGCAGTCGGTCGTTGAAAATCTGTGTGCTAAGAGCCACTTCTATTTCTTGTCCCGAGAAATCGGTGCCTGGTCTGTATTTGAAACCTACATCAACATCTTTAACAATTTTCGACAGCCAGTTGCTCAATTGGTTCGAAAGCATCTGTGTGGTTGTCACACCCACGGCGTTGGTGGTGGTGCCAGTCTGGTTTAGCATTTCAGCGTTAGGATCGTAGAATTGGTTGATTACCAATACGTATAGCAACTGCTTGTTGATTTCGTCCTGTGTGAGGCTAGCCAATTTAGTCTTTACTTTGTCGCTCCCGTTCGGTATGTTTATGCTAAACTGAATTTCTGGCGACATGAGGTTTCCGATAAGGTGCATGTGGCATTCTACGGTAGCCTTCTTATTGCTGTTGTCGGTTGAGTCGTATTCTTCTCGCATTAGTTCTTTGAGCGAAACAGATGTCGTATAAACTGCGTCAAGATTCAGTTTCCCTTCGTACGGATTCCCGTCCCATGTAATTGTTCCTCCCGATGGAATTGTAAATCGTTTGTTGATAATGTTTTCGAGTGTGAAAAGGTAGTTGCCTTTTACAATTTCAATTTCACCGTACATGTATAGTTTGTCATCGGAGGTGTATTCTACCTTTAGCATTCCTTCGCCGTTGGCCTTGATGCGGTCGCCAGTTCTTGGGTCAAACACTATTTGCACTTCGGCTTCGGGCTTCACTTCTATGTCGAGTTTAATGGTGTAGTCGGTTGTCGAGAAACTCCTTTCGCTGATGTCGGCGCTACTGTCTTCCGGCGTAATGAATGTTATGTAGCTTGTGTTCTGCGCTTGGTAGTTGTCTTCCATCGGCAGTACAAACTTAGTGTCGGGACCTGTAGTTGCTCCTGCGTAAATGGAGAAGTTGTTTGGTGTTCCTTCTACTGTAAGTCCGCCCGAAGCATACACTGTGCCGTAGAATAGGTTGTTGTCCGACATTTTTGTGTTCATAACCTTGAAGTCCTCTAGATTTGCCAATAGTCCGAATCTGAAGTTTTTGAAGTTGTCGTGGTATATTCCTCCGTTTATGGTGCCAATGTTTCCATTTTCATCCTTGACCTTGAAATTGTCGAAGAAAATTTTGTCGTTGTTTATGTAAACCTTGTCTTCGGTTATAGCCTTGAGTTTCAGGTAGTCGTATGTGAATTCCGTCTGCTTGAGATTTACTACGCCGTCTATTGTCGGTTTTTTTAGTCTGCCGGTAAGCATCACCGTTCCGTTAGCGTCGCCTTTTAGTCCGCTTATTTCGTATTTGTTAAGGTATTCGTCAAAAATGTCAAGTTTTAGGTTTTTCAACATTATGCTTGCATCGAGGCTGTCAAGTTCCGTTAAGTATGAGCCTTTCATTTCGACATACTTGTTTGTGCCGCTCATTACGAAAGCCTTGCTCAGTTTGTCCCATTTCGACGAGAGGTTCAGTTTGCCAAGTTGCTCCTGATTGATGCTAAGTCCGTTGATGTTGATATTGGTTGTGAATACAGGAATGTCGTAAATGTTTGATATTCTGCCGCTTCCCGATAGTATTCCGCCAAATTCGTAGCCTGCTGGCTTAGTTAGCGGATTTATGTTGCTTACATCTACATTGTCGATTAGGAACGACAGAATTTTGTCGGGGTTCTTTGATATATAACCCTTTACATTGAGTATCTGGTCGGCATTGGATAACTTTAAATTTTCAATTTCGACTTCGCGGTTGTCGTAGTTGATGTGAGTTTCTCCGAGCTTCCATATGCTTTCTCCGAATATGAACTGCGACGGCGATATGTTTACCTCGATGCGCGGACTTGAGTCGTTTTCGTGCGGAATGAATTTTGTGTCAAGCGAGAAGAATCCGCTGTTGTCGCTGTTTTCTCCGCTATTCCAGTTCAGGTTAAGTCCTATGCTGTCATTTTCGGCAGCCATGGCAAGACTGATGTTTTCAAACGACATTTTGCTGTTCCCGAGCGACGACGAGTTCATATATACGCTGGCAAGTCCTTTCAGACTGTACATTTCTATTTCGCTTTCGCCGATGTAGTAGTCGCCTCGGCTTATTCGCGGAAGCATTATTTTGCCGTACAGAGTCTGTGTGTTGCCGAATACATATCCGTTGCTGCTGTATATGTCGCCGTGGAAATGAACTTCCTTGTCGTAGAATTTCACAATGTCGTTTATATGTTTGATTCTGAAATGATAGGTGAAATAGTTTTCATTTGGTTGGGCTTTTGCGTACTTGCCGAATACCGACGGAACCGATTGTGCCACAAGCCTGTAAATGTCACCAACCACTTCGCTGATGTTGAAATCGCCGTATATGTCAAGGTCGAGGATGTCGGAATCAATGTTGATGCTGTACTTTTTTTCGTCATCCACTCTCGATATTGCCGAAAGCCTGTTTATATTAAGGTGTTTTTCGTCGATGTTGAATTCGGCTTGACTGAGCGTTATGTTTCCTACCGGTCGTTTTTTGAGGTCGCCGTCGATTTGCGCACCAAGCACGAACTTGAGTTCAGAGTTGTTTGTTTTTTCCTGCGCGAAATGCAGTGCCTTCATGTTTGCATACACGTCGCTCGAAATTTCAATCTTGTTGTTCCGTCCGCCAAAGTTGTAGCTGCCGATTATTTCTGCAGTGATGTTCGGGTCGTTGATGTTTATGTTGCCCTTGAATGTGGTGTTCGTCAGTCGTCCATTAACATTGATGTTGGAATACGAGTATCCGTTGAAGTCCAGACGTTGTATTTTCCCGTTGAGGTTGTTTTGTGTTTGCGACAGAGAGTCGATGTTTCCGCTTATGTTCAGGTTGAGCGACAGCAGTCCAAGTCCGTTGTTTTCTGGTAGTATGCCATGCAGGTTGAATTCTTTAGCCGAAATTCTGCCGTCGTATTCAAGTGTTCTGTTTTTCCAGTCGGGCATAAGCGCAATATCGGTGTTTATCGTTCCTATATTGGTGGTAAATTGTCCGAATGCCATCATGTCGTTGAGCATACCCGAAAGGTTTCCGTTGAAGGCTATGTGGTTGAGATTTTCCAGTTCTTTCGGAATCTGGAACGGATTTTCGGGCGATGCTAGCTTGAATATCCTGTTCAGGTCGTCCTTGTTTGTCTGCATGTCCGATATATTGCCGAAAACGATTGTCTGTTCAACATCTGGAAGTCCGTTTATCGAAAGGTTTGCGTATAGTTTTGTGCCGTTGTACATTGATATTCCGAAGTTCTTGAACTTGAAGTCGTCGAGCCGTCCCGAAAAAATGCCTCGCAGGTGCAAACTGTCCGAAAGTCCTTGATACTGAGGTAGAAATGGTGCAAGGTCGGCAACGCTGAATATCAAGGTGTCTATGTTTACGGTGAACTTTTTTATTTTTTCCATCGGGTCACTTAGGTAAAGACTATCTTGTCCGCTTAATGTTATTTCGGAGCAGACAAGTTCCGAGTAGTTAGTCTTGAAATTCAAGTCGTTGACATTAATGCCTTTGTCATAATACTTTATATTTCCCGAAATGTTGTTTATTGCAACTCCCGACTTTTCGTTAAGCGAAAAGTTGTCAATGTTGACACTAATAGTATCGTTCAGGTATCGTAACCTGCTTATGCCTGCGTTGAAATCCTTAATTTCAATGTCCGAAGGTTTGAACGAACTTGCTGTGTTGTCGTATCTTTTGTCTAGGTATTTCAGATGTCCGTTTGTAATCGAAAGTTTTTTACATATGACGTTGAAATCCAATGATGTAGTGTCTTCTAATGCAAATTTGTCAAGTATGTAGCTGTAGTTTGCAGTTCCTTTTTCGTCAACTATAACATTTATAAGCGGACTGTTGAGGTTTATTTCGGAAAGAAAAATGAAGTTGTTTTTGAACGAAATTCTTTCAATCGAAGCATCAAGGTTTTCTGCCGACAGTAGTTCGTTACCGCACGAATCCTTCATTTCTATGTCGGTAAGCACTATCTGGTTCGGGATTTTTATGTAAACATCGCCGACACTGAGTTCAATATTATATTTTTTTGCAAAAAAATCTATGCATTTCCTTGCTATGAAACTTTGCAGATAAGGAGAGTACAAAATGGTAATAAATAGTATCAAGTCCTTGATTATTAACAAGAACACTATGATAAAAAACCGTCTGACCTTATATCTGAACAAAATTTAGGCAGATTAATGAATAAACTGCAAATATCTTAAAAATTATTGACAGCCTAATTTAAAGAATTGTAAATTTGCAAAAAAAAGTGGAGTGAAAATTTTAGGTATAGAATCTTCGTGCGACGATACTTCAGCGGCTGTAGTATGCGATGGTAAGTTGCTTTCAAATGTAATTAATACTCAAGCGATTCACGAGAAATATGGCGGTGTGGTTCCTGAGCTTGCAAGTCGTGCGCATCAGCAAAACATAGTTTTGGTGGTGAAGGAAGCTCTGTCGCGTGCCGAAATCGGTATGAATGATATTGATGCAATTGCATTTACCAAAGGTCCGGGTTTGCTCGGTTCGTTGCTTGTGGGGGCATCGTTTGCAAAGGGTATTTCGGTGGCGCGCGATATTCCGCTGGTGGGTGTAAACCATTTGCACGGACATATACTCGCACATTTCCTGCGCGAAAAGGACGAGGACGAATGTGTTCCGCAGTTTCCGTTTCTTTGCCTGCTTGTTTCGGGCGGACATTCGCAGATTGTACTCGTGAGGGATTATCTTGATTTTGAAATCATTGGTAAGACAATAGACGATGCAGCAGGGGAGGCTTTCGATAAATGTGCAAAGGTTATGGGCTTGCCTTATCCTGGAGGTCCTGTAATTGATAAACTTTCGAAAATTGGCGACGAAAACAAGTTTAAGTTTGCAAAGCCGTCTATTCCCGGATTCGACTATAGTTTCAGCGGACTGAAAACCTCGTTCCTCTACACTGTGCGCGACGAGGTCGCAAAAAATCCCGATTTCATTGCTGAAAATGTGAACGATTTGGCTGCTTCGCTGCAAAAGACGATAATAGACATATTGTTCAATAAGTTGGAGAAAGCCGTAAAGCAAACTGGCATACGGCGCGTAGCGATTTCGGGTGGAGTTTCGGCAAATTCGGGATTGCGCAACAGAATGATGCAGGCTGCGGAACGAAAAAAATGGCAGGTCTATATTCCAAAGATTAGCTATACTACCGACAATGCTGCAATGATTGCATTAGTAGGCTTTTATATGTATCAAAAAGGAAAAATTTCCCCGCTTTCAGTGATTCCGCAAGCAAGGATAAATTTCATGGATTTGTAGGTTTAACATTTTTTTAATTAATTGCATTGTTTTTTTCTGTTCTTTTGGACTGCAATTTGTAAAAGGCATGTTTATGCTTAAAAGAAAAAATATTATTAAATTTGCAACCATTAAAAATTAAGGTTATGAGAAGATTAGTTTTATTGACATTGGCAATTGTGTTTTCTGGAATTATGATGGCACAGCAGGAAGGTCCGGCAATTTCATGGGCAAAGACAGTTCACGATTTTGGCACGTTCAATGAGGCAGACGGTATTCAGACCGCAATATTCGAGTTTACAAATACTGGCGACAAGCCGTTGTTCCTTACAAATGTTAAGGCTTCGTGCGGATGTACAGCTACCGATTACACCAAGGAACCGGTTCAGCCGGGAGCAAAGGGCTATGTTAAGGCTTCGTACAATCCGAAAAACAGACCGGGTAAATTCTCAAAGCAGATAACGGTGACAACCAACGAGTTCCAGCCGACATCTATAGTCAGGATTACTGGCGAAGTAATTCCTGCGGAAAAACCCGAGGTGGAAGAAAAGTAATTTAATTGACAAACTATTTTAATATAGGTGTTATGAAAAAGATTTTTTTGGCTTTTTTAGCTTTGTCGATTGCTGTGGCAGTTTCCGCGCAGACAAAGCAACCACAGATTTCGTGGGACAAGACCACGCATAATTTTGGCGTGTTTAAGGAGGAGGCAGGTGTGCAGACTGCCATATTTGAATTTACAAATGTCGGCGAAGAACCATTGGTGCTTACAAATGTCAAGGCTTCGTGCGGATGTACAGCTACCGACTACACAAAGGAACCTATACAGAAGGGAAAGAAAGGTTTTGTGAAGGCTTCGTACAACCCGCAGAATCGTCCAGGTAAGTTCAATAAGTCGATTACGGTTACATCGAATTGCGAAGCACCAACGACAATCCTTACTATTTCTGGCGAAGTAACTCCTCGTGAAAAGAGCATCGAGGATTATTATCCGAAGGATTTCAGCGGTTTGAGACTTAGAACGGCGCATTTGGCAATGAACAATGTTCTTAATACCGAAGTCAAGACCGATACTATTGGCGTTGTCAATATGACAGAAGCTCCGATGAAAGTTACATTCCAGAATGTTCCACAGCACATTAAGGTTTGGATGGAACCGGAAACATTGGCAGCAAAGAAAGCCGGCGACAAGATGGGACAGACTGGTATAATCCATGTTTCGTACGATGCAAAGCAGAAGAACGACTGGGGATTCCTGCAGGATAGGATTTCGGTAGTTGTTAACGACAGCGTCAGCAGCAAGAACAAGATTACGGTAAGTGCAACGATAGTCGAGGATTTCTCGCACTTGTCACCGACCGAACTTGCAAATGCCCCGAAGATTGTCTTCTCGCAGACTGAATACGATTTTGGAACAATCAAGCAGGGCGACAAGGTGACTTATGAGTACAAGTTCAAGAACGAAGGCAAGTCCGACCTTATCATCCGTAAGGTAAAGGCAACATGTGGTTGCACAGTTCCGAATCCAGAAAAGATGGTCATAAAGCCTGGAGAGGAAAGTTTCATCAAGGCAACTTTCAATTCGGCAGGTAAGAAAGGTCATCAGAGCAAACCGATTACCATCACCACCAACGACCCGACCAATTCGAGTATGGTTGTGAAGATTGTCGGCACCATCGAGGAATAGCACAATTCGTGTCAAATTTCATATACCCAAAACGGCTGGAAATTCCAGTCGTTTTTTTTGTTTTGGCAACAACTACGCAAAACAATCCCAATACATGATTTTGCATCACTACCGATTTTCTTATTATTTTCTTTTGCTCACTTCTCCTAATCCACTATCTTTGTCCTCTCTTAGATTGCTTTAGTTTAACTTAATAAATATGAAAAGATTTCTATCATTTTTCCTCTTTGCCATCCTTATGTGTGGCAATGCAGTGGCATACGATTTTTCCGCTGTATGCAGTACAGGACAAACTTTGTACTATAATATTACTTCCGATACCGAGCCATATACGGTAGAAGTGACAAGTGAGAATCCATCTTGGGTATATTATTCCACTTACCCTATGGGTGACATTGAAATTCCAGAATCTGTTACATATAATAATGTGGAATATTCTGTTACAAGCATTGGTCGTTACGCATTTTATATATGCAGAGACTTGACATCGGTAACAATTCCGAATTCAGTCACGAGCATTAATTATAGGGCATTTTCTGGATGTAGCGGATTGGAATCATTAACGATTGGCAATTCGGTGGAAACAATAGGAGAAGGTGCATTTCAAAGCTGTTGTAATCTGACAGAGATAACTATTCCTAATACAGTTACTAGTATTGGAAATCAAGCATTTACATGGATTAAAAATGTTGTATATAATGGAACTGCAACTGGAAGCCCGTGGGGAGCTCTTAATGTTAACGGATATGTTAACGGATACCTTATATATTCTGATGAAACAGAAACAAACTTGACAGGATGTAATATTCTCGCGACTGAGGTTGAGATTCCTAATACTGTTACGAGTATTGGACAACATGCTTTTGGTTGTTGTCGTAATTTGATATCAGTAACAATTCCTAGCTCTGTTACTGACTTTGGCTCTAATGCGTTTTGGGAGTGTAGTGGATTAACATCGGTCAATTATTTTGGTAGCATTGAAGGATGGTGCAGAATATCGTTTAGTGGCGATTACTACAGTAATCCTTTATATTATGCACATAACTTATATATTAACAACAATCTTGTATCCAATTTGGTTATTCCTAATACAATTACAGAAATAAAACAAGATGTGTTTTCTGGTGCATCTTGTTTGACATCTGTAACAATACCTAGCTCGGTGACTAGTATTGGTCAATATGCATTTTATCATTGTAGCGGTCTGACAGGATCATTAACAATTCCGAATTCGGTTACAAGCATTGGAGACTGGGCATTTAATAGTTGTAGCAGTTTGACTGTAGTGTCAATAGGAGATTCTGTAGTGAATATTGGCGAAAATACATTTACAGATTGTCACGGACTATCCGAACCTATTTATAATGCGAATATTTTTGTTTATTTTCCAGAATATTATGTAACAGAGTACACAATTCCTATTGGAATACAGCGTATTGCTAATTATGCATTTAGTCATTGCTATAGTTTGGAAACTTTAACAATAAGCGATTCCGTTAAATTCATTGCTGATGAGGCGTTTAGTGGGTGCAGCCTAACTACAATCAATTTCAATGCGAGAAATTGTTATACTAATTCTAATTCTTTATTTGAGTATTGTTGGTCGTTGACGACCTTGAATATTGGCAATGGTGTGGAATATATTTCTTCGAATTTGTTTTCTAATTGTAGAAGCCTAACGGAAATATCAATTCCCAATTCGGTTACAGGTATTGGAGAGCAGGCTTTTTATGGAACAGGTTGGTATGAAAACCAGTCCGATGGAATCTTGTATTTGGATGGATGGTGTCTCGGTTATAAGGGTAATATGCCTAATGGCGAATTGATGTTGAATTATAATATAAGAGGTATAGCCGAAAGTGCATTTTATAATTGTGAAGAATTGACAGGTAATTTGACAATTCCCAATTCTGTTACGAGTATTGATTATGGTGTATTTTCTGGTTGCAGTGGACTGACATCGGTCACAATCCCCAATTCTATTACAAGCATTGGAGGTGAGGCATTTTATGGTTGCAGCGGACTGACATCGGTATATTACACTGGCGATGTGGCTGGATGGTGTAGAATTTCGTTTGGCGAAAATGGTGGGAATCCAGTTCGTTATGCACACAACCTATATATTAATAATGAGCTTTTAACTAACTTAATAATTCCAGAAACGATAACAAAAATCAACGATTATGCATTTTCTGGTTGCAGCGGACTGACAGGTACATTAACAATCCCAGAATCTGTTACGAGCATTGGTGAAAGTGCATTTTCTGGTTGCAGCGGACTGACAGGTACATTAACAATTCCAGAATCTGTTACGAGCATTGGTGTAAGTGCATTTTTGGGTTGCAGCGGACTGACATCAGTTACAATCCCAAATTCGGTTACAAGTATTGGTTTTTGGGCATTTCATGGATGTAGTAAGCTTAATTTAATCAATTTCAATGCAACAAATTGTACGACAATGGGGAATTCCAGCGGTCCATTATTTTCGAATTGCACAGCATTGACAACCTTAAATATAGGCGAAAATGTGGAATCTATCTCCGAAGGTGCATTTGCAGGTTGCAACGGACTAAGTAACATATATGCGAATCCTACAATACCACCAAGAATCAGCAATTCGTTTTCAAATTATAATGCAATAGTATGGGTTCCTTGCAACTATGGTGAAACATACAGGGCTACGAACGGGTGGAGCTCTTTTGACAATATAAACGAACGTAGGACATATGTATTGGATGTGTCAAGCGCAAATATTGAGCAAGGAACCGCAATCATAACGCAACAACCAAACTGTACAGACGGTACGGCAATTATAAAAGCTACACCCGCTTTAGGCTATGGTTTTGTTTCTTGGAGCGATGGAAACACAGACAATCCGCGGACAGTGAATGTGTCGCAAGATACGACTTTTACTGCCGAATTTTATGCAAAATGTCTAATTGATTATGGTATTTGTGGCATAAATGCCGACAACCTTACATGGGAACTCTCATGCGACAGTGTGTTGACTATTAGCGGAACTGGCGCAATGGTTGATTATGATAATGACAATCGTTCTCCCTGGCATTCTAACTCTGCTATTAAATATGTTGTTATAACAGATGGAGTTGCAAGCATAGGAAACTTTGCTTTTTATGGATGCACAGAACTGATATCAATAACAATTCCAAATTCTGTAACGAGCATTGGCGAAGAAGCATTTCTTAGTTGTAGTGGACTGACAGGAGAATTGTCAATTCCAAATTCGGTAACTAGCATTGGTGATAATGCATTTTGGGGTTGTAGCGGACTGACATCGGTCACTATTCCAAATTCTGTAACGAGTATTGGCGAAAGTGCATTTTATGGTTGCAGTGGAATAGAATCAATAGTGGTAGATTCTGACAATCAAATATACGATTCGCGAAATGATTGCAATGCGATTATAGAAACAGCAACAAGCACATTGATACAAGGTTGTAAGAATACTGAAATTCATAATTCAGTTACGAGCATAGGAAGATATGCATTTTATGGTTGTGGAGTTACATCGGTAACAATACCAAATTCTGTCACGAGCATTGGCTACTATGCTTTTGGATATTGTAGCGAACTTACCTCGGTAAACTACAATGCAACAAACTGCACAAGTATGGGTGGTTCTGTATGGTACAATTGCCCCTTACTTACAACATTGATTATTGGAGAAAATGTAACCAATATTCCAGAAGAAGCATTTGAGTATTGTAGCAGTCTGACAGAAATAACAATTCCAAATTCAGTTACGAGCATTGGCGAGTATGCATTTAGAGGTTGCAGCGGACTGAGGTCGGTTAATTTCAATGCAACAAATTGTACATACATGGGTTCTTCCAATATGGGAAGTCCTTTTTATTCTTGTACCTCGTTATCCACATTAAATATAGGCGAAAATGTGACGAATATTCCAAATTATGCATTTGCGGGTTGCAGTGATTTGACAGGAACATTAATAATTCCTGATTCTGTTTTAAGCATTGGCAATTATGCATTTGTTGGTTGTAGCGGATTAACTTCGAGTATAATAGGTAGTTCGGTTACAAGCATTGGAGAATTGGCATTTTTTGGTTGTAGTGGACTGACAACTGTAACAATCCCTAATTCTGTCACAAGTATTGGCCGTTCTGCATTTCAGAATTGCAGCGGGATGACATCGATAATAATTTCTGAATCAGTTATAAGCATTGGTCGAGAAGCATTTAAAAATTGCAGTGGGTTAATAGGAGAACTGACTATTCCGAATTCAGTTACAAGCATTGGTGTAGATGCTTTTTCTGGTTGCAGCGGATTGGAAACAGTAACAATAGGCTATTCCGTTGAAAATATAGCTGTAAGTGTATTTGAGAACTGCATTGGTTTAACAACCGTAAATTATAATGCTACAAACTGTACATATATGGGAAGCCTAGACTGGCCAGCTTTTTACGGATGTACTTCTTTGGCAACCTTGAGTATTGGCGAAAATGTAAACAGTATTCCTAATAATGCATTTTATGGATGTACTGGCATTTCAGAAATACATACCCGTGCGAATACTCCGCCTGTTCTTGGTAGCGATGTCTTTAGTTCTGACATTCTATCCACAGCCACTGTATGGACACCTTGCCAAGCCGATGAAGTCTATAGAAATGCCGACGGATGGAACTTGTTTTCAGACATACAAAACGACACTTCTGTAAATTTTGTAGTTGATATACAATCCGCAAATGATGATATGGGAAGCGTAACCGGCGAGGGTACTTTTTCGTGCGAAACTGAAGCGAACATCGCAGCTACCGCCAACGAGCACTACCATTTCGTTCAGTGGAACGACGGCAACACCGACAATCCTCGTAACATAGTCGTTACCAGCGATACCACATATACCGCAACTTTCGCCATTGACAGGCACACTATTGCAGCCGTGTCGAACAACACTACCAAGGGGGCTGTCAGCGGCGGCGGAACTTTCGACTACGGCGACGAAATAGAAATTTCAGCAATCGCCAACGAGGGCTACCGCTTCCTGTCGTGGAACGACAACAACACCGACAATCCGCGCACCATCACGGTTTCGGGCGACACGCTCTACATCGCAACATTCGAGGTCGATGACACCCCGCAGCCTGTGTATGTCACCATCGCTGACACCGCCTGTGGCAGCTATACATGGAACGAACAGACCTATACCGAAAGCGGAGAATACTACCAGACTTTCACTGCTGCCAATTCCAGCGACAGCATTGTAAGATTGGAACTTGTTGTTATCCCTGTCCCCGAGCCGGAAATCAGCATAGAAGGAGTACTCGATACCTGCCACCCCGAAACA
>JAFZLK010000049.1 GCA_017551515.1 Bacteroidales bacterium
AAATCATCAGAGGTAAGACTAATCTGTCTGTATTTTATTACCTCATTATAAATGTTTTCGGAATCAAAGTCCTTGCTTTTAAATGCTTCAAGATTAAAAGTTATCAATCTATTAGACTCTAAAATATCATTAGCATTATTAGTCTTTGAAAATCTTAACTTATTGGTTGCAAGTATCATTGTCGCTGCCTCAAAAGTTGTAAAATGGTAAAGATGTTCTTCGTTTTTATTAAATCCCATATATGTATTTTTTTAGTTGGTGATTAATTATTTCATTTGTGTTCTTTACATCATCACATGCAGAAGAATAATATTTCTGAAATTTTTTCACATACTCGTTTTTCAGATTATTGTGCCTTGCTAATTCATATAGTTCAAGAGCAACAAAATGTCCTTCTCTTTGGCATATTTGATTGCTAATCCAATTGATACAACAAGCTTCTTCTCTAATTTTCTGTATGTAATTATTGTATTGGGCAATATTATATTCATACGACACTTTATCGGTTATAAGCATTTGAAAAATATTACCTTGTGCCATGTTCTTCAATTCTCTTAACAATGTTTCCGCTATTTTTTCATCAGTCTTCATAATTTATGAAATTTATTGGTGCAAATTTACAACTATTAATCTTAACTTAATTTAAACATAAAAATACTGCTTATTGTTTATAAATAAATTGCTTATACTTTAGGAATAACTCTGCCGTGTTTTATTTGCAATTCCACAACATTATAAAATCATAATATGTAAAACTTTCCACCATTCCCTCCAACTTTGGAATCTGCTCCATCAAATCTTCCTATTGTCTTAGTATGACCATTAATTCCCGTTTGGGAATAAAAACATCACATAATAAACAGGCATATATGTAATTTTGCCTATTCTCTCAACTTCACGGCTGTTCGACAGAACAATACCTTTATGTATTCCATATTCTTCATTTGAAACAAAATGGTTGAGAGCACTATGCACATAATAGTCCTTGCCAGATTTTACCTCTATAGGTACAACAGACAGTGTGTCGAAATTGTCAATGAGGAAATCGACTTCACCATGCTGCTTATTATCGTAATAATACAAACTAAAACCATGCGCCCTTAGTTCTTGTGCAACAACCGATTCATATACTGTTCCAAGATTAACGCTCAATTCGTCATTAAGAATTGCATTAATGTTATTTTGGTAAAGCAGAGCCGTAAGTATGCCTACATCGTTAAGATACAATTTTAAAAGAGACTTCTTTACCGACTGCAACAACGGAAAACGAGGATTGCTGATTGCATCAACCTGTAAAGCAATGCCAGACTGTATCAAATAGTCAAACTCGTCCTCATAATCAGAAAACTGCTTGCCCTTCTTGTTTTCTATCTTGCTTACGACAACTCGCTTTTTCTTATTTTCCAAATTAGAAGGAATGGTGTCATAGATCCGCCGAATCTTCAAACGGTTTTGCTTGTCATATTGCGAAGCATCGATACCATAAAGAGACTGAACATCAAGCTGTATATCTCGCATCTTACTGACATTCTTGTCCTTTGTAAACTGATTTACAGCATCTGGCAAACCTCCAGTCAACAGATAATAATGGAAAAGACGCATAAAATGATTGTGTAAAGGTTCTGGCAACGATTTTCCGTCATTTAAAAGTTTACTAGCAGACTCCAAGGCTTCTTTGCCAACCCCCATAGCCCAAAAGAATTCCTCCAAATCAAGCGGGTACATTTGCTTAATAACCACACTACCAAGAGGAACTGATGGCGTTTGCGCCAATGCTATTCCCAGTTGCGAACCGCTTGCAATGTAAGTGTATTTTCCATCTTGATTTAGGAATTTCAGTAAAGTCAGCAATTGTGGATACACTTGTATCTCGTCAAGGAAAATGAGAGTATTTTTTTTATTGCCAAGTTTATTGCCAGCGTATGCACTCAATTGCATATAAAAAATATCCAACCCGGTCACTCCTGCAAACACCCTTTCATTTTCACTATCGGCACGCAAATCTATTTCTATGTAATTGGGGAAAAGTTTTCGACATATATGTCTGATTATATATGACTTGCCTATCTGTCTTGCTCCATTTACAAGCAGAATCTTGTTCTGTTCTTCCGAAAGGAATGTTTCTAAAAATTTTGAAAACTTGCGTTCTAACATATTCCATTGTTTTTATCTCGATGCAAAAGTATTGATTTATTTTGTATTACAAAAATTTTTGTCATTTTTTCTATGGTTTTACACATCCATTTTGTCACTTTTTCCATAAAAATACAGAGTGATTTTGTCACTTTTTCCATAGATTTATATGTCGGTTTTGTCACATTTACCATAAATATTTTCAATGTAATACTATGACATTGTTGTGTGGGATATATTGTAAAAAATAATCAAAAAAAGTTACCTTTTTTGGGTAATTTCTTCATATCTTTGCCGAATCAAAAAAATAATTTTATGATTGTAGATTTCGATGATGAAAATCTTGAAGAACTGATAAAAACTGGCAGTAACAGCAAGTATAAAAAACTGTCTAAAGATAAAAACTTTATGAGTGCCTTGGTTTCAGTTTACAAAGTGCTTTTATCGGTCGAAAAAACAGATGAATTAAAGAATTTTAGTTATTTACATTACGAAAAATTAACGGCAAACCGTTCTGGACAAAGTTCGGTAAGGATTAAAAATGGCAGAGTTGAACGGCTTATTTTTAAGGAATTTGATGGCGGAATTAAAATAGTATTGTTGGAATTAAACGAAATGCACTATGGAAACAAGAAATAAGATAGTACCTTTTATGGCGGTAGCACCAGGCTTTACTATTAAGGAGGAACTTGAGGCTCGCAACATAAAACAAAAGGATTTCGCAAAAAGAATAGGTATGCAGGCTACGCATTTAAGTGAACTGCTTAAGGGCAAGCGTCCAATATCTACAAATGTTGCGGATGCTTTGGAGCGTGAACTTGGCATTAGTGCTAAATTTTGGCTTAGACTGCAGGCAGAATATGATTATGACTGTGAGGCAATAAGGAAACGCGGCATTGAGGAAGAAAAGGCTCGTATGTTCATTAATGAGTACAATGAAATTTTCGATGTGGAGTATGTGTTCAAAAGAATCGGGATATTTGCTTCTTCATACGAGGAAAAAGTAAATGTCTTGACTTCTGAATTGCAATTGCCTAAACCAGCAGAATTAAAATTCGCTTATGGGAAGTTTCATAAGTCTAATCGCGTTGGTACCGACAGACGTGCAATTTTAACTTGGACTATTCTTGCAGAATATTATGCGAGACAGCAGTCCGTTACAAAACAGTATAATGCTGATGATAATGAATATGTTAAGCAACTCGCAAGTGTTTTTCACGAAAATCGCAATGTGATTGAGCGGACAAAACAAATATTATCCGGCAATGGAATACGTTTTTGCATAGTCGAAAAATTGGACAAGGCAAGTATTGACGGTTATTCTTTTATTGATGCAGATGGTACGCCGTCTATAATTGTAACAAAACGATTCGATAGAATTGATAATTTCGCTTTTGCGGTTATGCACGAAATCGGACATTTGAAACTTCATGCTTCAAGATCTGACAAAAAATTTATCAATCTGTTGGAAGACGCAAAAGAAGAACAGGATGCAAACAACTATGCATCCCAGCAACTAATTCCAAATCATTTATGGAAATCAAATCTTTTGCCGCAGGTTACACTCAACAAACCTTGGATTATACAAGCTAAATACAGTCAATGGGCAAGCGATAATCATTTGAACAAATGGATTGTTTTGGGGCGTATCTCATATGAAACGGGAATGCATAAGTTCAGGAACGATGAAAGTCGAAAGATAAACTAGTATTTTTTATTGATATTGAATTTGATATTTGAAACAATCTCAGGAAACACTTGTTTAATTGAACAGTTCTTTTCCCCTTGCTAGTCGCATATTTCCTCCTCTATACTTTAACATATAACCTATTTTGTCAAGTGCTTGTAAATGAGCACTATCATCACTTTGCGATATTGTCAACATTTCTGAAATCTCACTTGATACTTTATAAGAAAAAAATCTTTAATTTTGTCTCAAATTATTATTGCGGTTTGGGTGAATAGTAATGTAGATATTTCAGTTCAGTGTCAAGATACGAAAACAAAGGAGAATAATATATGAGCAAAAAGGTAATCAGGGACTTGCGTGTCATCGGGAACGAAAGGATAGGAGGTTCGTTCTTTCTTCTGACATTGCAAAGCGAAGATATTCTGCCTGTGATATTGCCGGCGCAGTTTGCCGAAGTCAAGATTAACAATTCGGTGGGAAC
The DNA here is from genome assembly GCA_017551515.1 of Bacteroidales bacterium. GTDB lineage: Bacteria > Bacteroidota > Bacteroidia > Bacteroidales > ML635J-15 > Bact-19. The sequence continues at coordinate 4,305 of JAFZLK010000049.1, forward strand.
TTTCCTTCGCCGTCCCATAAGCATACACGATGTCGATTACGACAAGCAGACAATTCAACTTCTGGTGAAGATTGCTGGCGATGGAACAGCAACTCTCGCTCATTTGCACGATGGAGACATGGTAAATGTGGTATTCCCGCTGGGCAACACTTTCGCGTTGCCATTGTCGGGCAGGGTATTGCTTGTCGGTGGTGGCGTTGGTGTGGCTCCATTGCTATTCACGGCAAGGTATATGCAGAGGTTTGGCTTCCGTCCCGACATTTTGCTCGGCTACCGTAGCAAGTCAAACATTTTGCGCAAGGAAGTTTACGAAAAGTTCGGCAATGTGTTCTATGCAACCGACGACGGAAGTTTTGGCGAGAAAGGAACCGTAATGCAGCATTCGATATTCAATTCCGAAAACTTCCCATATACCGAAATCCTTGCCTGCGGACCAGAACCAATGATGCGCGCTTTGGCAAAATGGGCATTGGAACACAAGGTCGAATGCGAGGTTTCGCTCGAAAACAAGATGGCGTGCGGAATTGGCGCTTGCCTGTGCTGTGTGCAGAATACAAAAGAAGGTCACAAGTGCGTATGCACCGAAGGCCCAGTGTTTAATGTAAAGCAATTGTTATGGTAAACCTTAATGTAGATATTAACGGATTGAAGCTGAAGAATCCTGTGCTTACAGCATCGGGAACTTTCGGTTTCGGCTTGGAATATGCCGATTTTGTTGACCTTGAACGACTTGGCGGTTTCATTGTAAAGGGCACAACCTTGAATCCACGCGAAGGAAATCCTTATCCGCGTATGGCTGAGACCGCATCTGGAATGTTGAACGCAGTCGGACTTCAGAACAAGGGCGTGGATTATTTCTGCAAGGAAACATATCCTCAGTTGAAGGACTTGAAAACCAATGTGCTTGTAAATGTAAGTGGTTCGTGCATAGATGATTATGTGGAAACTGCAAGACGGATAGGTGAGCTGCCTAATATTCCTGCAATCGAACTTAACATTTCCTGTCCCAATGTGAAGGAAGGTGGCATGGCTTTCGGCACCGACCCGAAATCGGCAGGCGAGGTGGTTTCCGCAGTGCGCAAGGCATACGGAAAACATTTGATGGTAAAACTTTCGCCCAATGTAACCAACATTGTATCAATAGCAAAGGCGGTGGAAGATGCTGGTGCCGATTCGGTTTCGCTGGTCAACACTTTTTTGGGTATGGCAATCGATGTAAGGACCCGTCGTCCGAAACTTTCGACCATAACTGGCGGAATGTCGGGACCAGCAATAAAGCCGATAGCAGTGCGAATGGTTTGGCAGGTAGCTCATAATGTGAAGATTCCAGTTTGCGGACTTGGTGGCATTGTAACTGCTGAAGATGCAATAGAATTTTTGCTTGCAGGTGCTTCGTGCATTCAGGTTGGAACAGCCAATTTCCTTTATCCAGATGCAACAGTGCGTGTGCTTGACGGCATCGAATTGTACTGCGAAAAGTATGGCGTGAAAGATATTTCTGAACTTATTGGCGGAATGAAGCAATGAAAAAGCTTGTTGTAATATTATTGATGCTTGTGTTCTCGTTGTCAGGGAATTGCGCTTATATGCTCATTCCTATGGACGAATCGCAGACCGACCATTTAAAGGCCTACGGACTTACATACTGGTCGCTGGAACAAGGACTTGAGGCATGGTGGTTGCTTAATTATCGTGGCGGTAGTTTTGTAATCGGCTTTTCGTCCAACTTGGAGCGCGAGTGCATTTTGCGAAATGTCTCTTATGAGATTATTGCCGATGCACAGAAGAATGCCATTTTCAACGACATATCGGCTCCATCGGTGAATCAGGATGCCGTGAAATTGGAAAAAGCACCCAAGATTGCCGTTTATACTCCGCCTATTTCACAACCGTGGGACGATGCCGTGACTTTGGCGCTTACTTACGCTGAAATTCCATACGACAAGATTTACGATACCGAAATCATTGAGGGTAAACTAGCTGAATACGATTGGCTTCACCTTCATCATGAGGACTTTACTGGTCAGTATGGAAAGTTTTATGCCTCGTATGCCCGTATGCAGTGGTATCAGGAAAGGCAGAAGTTGAGCGAGGAAGAAGCTGCAAACCTTGGATTCAGCAAAGTTTCAAAATTGAAACTTGCTGTGGTATTGGCAATTAAGCAGTATGTTTTCAATGGTGGCTTTATGTTTGCAATGTGTGCCGCTACCGATACTTTCGACATTGCGCTTGCCGCCGCCAATACCGATATTTGTGAATATATGTTCGATGGCGACGGCATGGATCCGAATGCGCAGCAAAAACTTGATTACGATAATTGCCTTGCCTTTCAGAACTTTATTGTAAAGACAAATCCATACGAGTACGAATTTTCCGACATCGATGTTACTCAGTCGAAACGTGCAGGCACAAACGAGGATTATTTCTCGCTGTTCGAGTTCTCTGCAAAGTGGGATCCGGTTCCTACAATGCTCTGCCAGAACCATGCAGCGCTGATTCACGGATTTATGGGACAGACGACTGCCTTCAAGCGCGACCTTATTAAGCCTAATGTGCTGATAATGGGTGAGAACAAGTCGATGAACGAGGCTCGTTACATTCACGGTGAGTACGGACAAGGAATGTGGACTTTCTATGGCGGACACGACCCCGAGGATTACCGTCACTATGTTGGCGATGAAAAGACCGACTTGTCGCTTTATCCGAATTCACCGGGTTACAGGTTGATTCTCAACAATGTATTGTTCCCTGCTGCAAAGAAGAAGAAACAAAAGACCTAGGATTTTATGAAAAAACTGGTTGCAATATTGCTTTTAGTGTGTGCCGTAAATATGGCATATCCCCAGTTTATTGACAATACTCTCATAAAAACCCGTCCTATGAAGTTTTTATTCAATCCGAACCTAAGCTTCGAAAAACCGTTTCACAAATATTTTAGTGCAACTGCCGAAATAGCCTATCGTAGAAGGGAGCTGTTTTCGGACGGAAGTATTGATGGTCAGTATTTTAACAAAAGTACGACAATACTTGGAGAACCGAGCAAGGTAAAGTTTAATGGAGTCGAATTTGACTTGGGACTTCGTGCCTATCTGGTAACAGTGCAGACACCATATCTTGAAGGTTATTACTGGAATGCTCCTTTGGGATTGTATTTGGAGACCATTGTGGGCTATATTCATTCGGCAGTATGGGATTTGCAGATATATGATTACGAAAAATCTGTTTACAATGGTGTCAACTGTCCATATTACCGTGCAGATGTGAGACTTGACAAATTGTCTTTGTTCTTTTTGCTTGGTTATCAGTTTAATATTGAGAATGTGTTTTCTCTTGACATCAATTTAGGTGCAAGATATTATTGTGTTGCTATGGATTCTAGGAAAGTTGTGTCGGCTACTCCTACAGGCGATGGCATATACCCAGGCAAATTGCTTCGCGAAAACAATCCATGCTGGCATTTTGCAGGCAGGGTAACCATTGGCTATTATATTAGGTGCGACTGGATGGAGTAATAGCATATTGTATATAGTCAGTAAAATTACTTTTCTCTTTTCCATTCCGATTATAATTCCTAAATTTGCCCTTTTAATTTTTAACTGAAATGAATAAGACCATATTAATTACGGGAGGAGCTGGCTTCATTGGCTCGCATGTGATAAGACTTTTTGTTAATAAATATCCAGAATATCAGATTGTTAATGTTGATAAACTGACATACGCTGGCAACCTTGAAAACTTGAAGGATGTTGAGAATGCTCCTAATTACAAATTTGAAAAGGTTGATATCGTTGACTTTGATGCAGTAAAATCGTTGTTTGCAAAGTATTCGCCCGATGGCGTGATACATCTTGCTGCTGAAAGTCATGTTGACAGAAGCATTACCAATCCGCTTGAGTTCATCTACACGAATTTTGTTGGTACGGCAAATCTTCTTACTGCTGCACGCGACTTTTGGAAAGACGATTACGAAAACAAGCGTTTCTACCATATTTCTACCGACGAGGTTTATGGTTCGCTCGGAAACGAAGGTTTCTTCAAGGAGACAACTCCATATTCTCCACGTTCTCCGTATTCGGCATCAAAGGCAAGTTCCGACCATCTTGTTAGGGCTTACCACCATACTTTCGGAATGAATGTGGTGTTGTCTAACTGTTCGAACAACTACGGTCCGAATCAGTTTCCAGAGAAGCTTATTCCGTTGTCAATTAACAACATAAGAAACAATAAGCCAATTCCAATCTACGGTAAAGGACTCAATGTGCGTGACTGGTTGTTTGTAATTGACCATGCCCGTGCAATAGATTGCATTTTCCACAATGGGAAAAATGGTGAAACATATAATATAGGTGGAAACAACGAATGGACAAACATCGCGCTTATCAAGAAGTTGTGCGAAGTTATGGACAGAAAGCTCGGTCGTGAAAATGGAACATCTGAAAAGTTGATAACTTACGTTACCGACAGGGCTGGTCACGATTTGCGATATGCCATTGATTCTACAAAGTTGCAAACCGAACTTGGTTGGAAGCCATCGTTGCAGTTTGAGGAAGGCATAGAAAAGACAGTTGACTGGTATCTGGCAAACCAGGAATGGCTCGACAGAATTGTTTCTGGCGACTATGCAAAGTATTACGAACAAATGTATAAGAACAGATAAAAATACAACAAATGGAAACATATTACATTGGAACAGAAAGATTAACGCTTGACAAATTAGAGGAAATCATTGAAAGCGGATGTGAAATAGCATTGTCCGAAGAGGCTATCAAGAACATTGAGCATTGTCGTAACTATCTCGACGAGAAGATGAAAAATCGTGAAAAGCCGATCTATGGCATTACGACTGGCTTCGGTTCGTTGTGCAACACTTCTGTTTCGGAAAATGAGCTAGAACAGCTTCAAGAAAACCTTATTAAGTCGCATTCTTGCGGTATGGGTGATGAGGTAGAACAGCGTATTGTCCGCCTTATGATGCTCCTGAAAGTCAAGAATATGTCTTATGGAATTTCGGGTGTGTGCGTATCGACAGCGCAGCGTTTGGTTGATTTCTACAACAAGGGCATTACTCCAGTTGTTTATCAGCTTGGTTCGCTTGGTGCATCGGGCGACTTGGCTCCGTTGGCTCACATTACGCTTGCAATGCTCGGAATGGGCGAGGTTTACTACAAAGGTGAAAAGCGCAATTCAGCCGATGTTCTTGCTCAACTTGACATGGAACCGCTGAAACTCAAGTCGAAGGAAGGTCTTGCTCTTATAAACGGAACACAGTTTATGTTGTCGCATGCTATTGATGCATTGCTTCGTGGTCGCAAAATTTTGAAGAATGCTGACATCATCGCTACAATGTCGCTTGAAGGTTTCAACGGCCTTGCTGACCCGTTCACCGAGAATCTTCACACTATCCGTCCGCACAAGGGACAGATTAAGACCGCACAGAACATTCGCGCATACTTAACTGGTTCTGAATTGCAGCAGCAGAAAAAGACCACAGTTCAGGATCCATATTCATTCCGTTGTGTTCCGCAGGTTCACGGTGCGTCAAAAGATGCATGGGACTATGTTGCAAGCGTAGTTGAGACCGAAATAAATTCGGTTACCGACAATCCAATGGTATTCCCAGATGACGATATGGTTTTGAGCGGTGGTAATTTCCACGGACAGCCGCTTGCTATCGTTATGGACTTCCTGTCTATAGCAATGGCTGAAATCGGTAGCATTTCCGAACGTCGTATCTATCGTCTAATAAGTGGCGATAGGGGACTTCCTGCATTTTTGGTTGCAAAGCCAGGTCTCAACAGTGGTTTTATGATTCCGCAATACACCGCAGCATCTATCGTAAGCCAGAACAAGCAGTTGTGTATGCCTGCAAGCGTTGATTCGCTGTCATCGTCAAACGAACAGGAAGACCACGTAAGTATGGGTGCAAATGCTGGCACAAAGTTGTTGCGCGTGGTTGCAAATGTTGAAAGAGTGCTTGCTATCGAATGTTTTGCTGCAAGCCAGGCATTATATTTCCGCGAACCGCTGAAGCCATCACCGTTCATTCAGGAATTTGTAAAGGATTTCCGCAAGGAAGTTCCAATCGTTCAGGACGATACGATTATGTACAAACTGATGAACAAGTCGCTTGAGTTCTTGAAAAACAGAAGGTAATTTAGTTTCAAGGATAGTTGACGAAGGGTAATCCGTAAGGGTTGCCCTTTTTTGTGCTTATACTGTGAACTGTTGAAAGCAATGTGCATTTGACTATGACAACAACTATTAGTGTCCGCTAAAACAATGTGCAAACGTAATAAGTCAGTTGTTGTCACACTCTTATATACGTATGCTGATTATAGGGCTTGTCATTGCTCACTACGTATCGCGAGCTAAAGGTTCCGAAAACCAGATTGAACCTGCGATACGGAACAGGGAGCAGTGTGAAATCGGTTGTCCGGAATGTTGCTTGCAACCTCACGAAGTAATCTGCTAACGTATTGTCGTGAAACAGATTTCGTATAGACAGGCTCACTCGACACGTATCTTAGTCGGTTTGTTTTACAGAGGTTCCTCGCCTTAGCATAGCAAAAGTCCTGCGTTTGTTTTGCTCTGCCTTCGGCTTACGGAACGTTCGCTTTATCTTACGGAATGAACTAAAGGGTGGTTTAGCGGACAACAATAGATAACAACATATTACAAAGCTGACCTCAACATTATATATTCCCTAATGATCGTTTTGGGTTAAATAATACAAATTGGGTGTAATAGTCAAAAAGAGACCTGAAAAGGCCTTTAAAAAGCTATAATAGTCAAAAAGAGACCTAATAAGTGCTTGAACTATTTGTTTTTCAGT
>JAFZLK010000050.1 GCA_017551515.1 Bacteroidales bacterium
TCATCCTCGTCATCATCGTCTTCTCCATCGTCCTCGATGCCGGGACCAAAAGTTTTTTCTTCACCGTATTTCTCATCGAAGTCGTCATCATCAGAGGTTTCTTCTTCCAGCTCGTCAATTTTTTCTGTACTCAGTTCGTTTTCCTTGATGTCTTCATCGTCATCGTCATAATCTTCCGAATCAGAGTAAACAATCTTGACTTCATCGTTATTCATTCTTACGAGATAAATCTTGTCCTCGGTTTCGAATGGCAGTGCGCTAACGAGAGCACCGTCCTTGTTGGGATATTGTACAAGTTTGTCGGCATATCCGTGGGGATACGTTGCTTTAATCAAATCTTTAACTTCTTTGTCAAGTTTGTCATAGTCCTTTATAACTCTCGGTTTGTTTGTCGTTGCCATTGTTTTTCTGTTAAGTTTTGTGTGTTTGTTTTCGGCGGTAAAAGTGAAAAAAATTTTTTATTCACAATAAAAAAAAAGAAATTTTTTATTCTGAGCAAAGTTGCTTATTATCAGTGAGTTATTTGCGTTTGCGTGTTTGCGTATATCTCATTTCGTGCTGGTTATCCCGATTTTAAGTGAAAATTTATTCATACGAGAGGCAAAAATGAGTGCTGCATGTGTTTTTTTGTTTGTTATTATGCAATATTTTGTGACTGTACATGATATGCCCACTGCGTTGTGGCTTATGACCTTGGAATCTGATTGTTGTTTTCATAAAAAACAAATACTATTTTAAGTACAGTAATCACTTGTTTCATATAGTACAATGTCGCATAAATCTTTTTTTTATCTGTGATTTCTGTATGTATTTTTCTGTTTAACATCATGTAGTTGAAAAAAGATGTCGGCAGGTTGAAAATGAGAACGAAAGCCAAGATATTTTTGTGCATCAAATTTTAAGAATGATAAGGACTGGCGTTTACGGAAGCATTGATTCGAGCACAGTGGGAATGGTGGAGAACATTCTCGATGTGGCGGAACTAGATGTCGTTGGCATGTACTCTGCTAAACCGGAGCATAGCGACACCAAATTGCATCTGCGCGAGTTCGACGAGGAAGGTGCTTTCCTCAACAATGTCGATGCCGTGATTGCCGTTTCTCCTGCAACAAGCCTTGAAGAGATAAAAACATTGGTAAAGTCGTCGAAGCATGTGTTTTTCGAGCCGGCATCGTCGTATTGCAGTACCGATGTCACAAAGTTGTCAAGCATTGTGGATGAAGCTAATGTAAAGGTGCAGGCCGGATTCCACCATCGTTTCAACAACACTTTCCTTTCGGCAAAGCCGTTCATTGTTTCACCACGATTCATACAGTCGGTAAACCACAGGCGTTTCAATTCCAGCAGCGAATACTGCTCGGTGCTGATGGACATGCTCATCAACGATGTTGATATTGTGCTGAGTGTGGTGAAGTCGAATGTGAAGAACATTTACGCAAGCGCTTCTGCCATAACGCAGATGCCATCGGTTGCACCCGATATAATTAACGCTCGCATCGAGTTTTACAACGGTTGCGTGGCTCATTTCGTAGCGAGCCGCATTGCTGAGGACGATTCGCACAAGATGACATTCTACTGTCGAGACAGTTATACCAATATTGACATGCTCGAAAATAAAGCTTCGTTGGTGCGTAAGCGCGGCGATGTTGACGACCCGTCGTTCTTCAGCCAGTCGGTTGGCGATTTGAGCGTTGAGCAGATTATGGTAAAGCCCAACAATGTCTATTACGATGAGTTTACATCGTTTGCAAAGTCAATCCTTTACAACAAGTCGCCCGAAGTCAATGTCGATACCATCCTCAAGACCTACGAGGTGGTGAAGAAGATAAAGGACAAGATAAAATTGGGGTTTTAGGGCTACGCCCGTTTATGTGGCTTCGCCGTTTCTCGCTTCGCTGTTTCTATGCCTTCGGCGTTTCTACGCTGACGCTGTTTCTTGGTATCTATGGACTGACGCTCGTTTCTATATTTTTGGGGCGGTTCTCCTATGGTCATGCAGAATTGCTTCCTGAGCCTGTCGAAGGACAGCATTTGATGGTGTTTTGTTTCCACGAAAATGTTTATTTTTGCAAAAATATTTAAACATTGTTTGATTAATAATATATAGGTATGATTAAGAATTTTGAAAAATATCTGGCAAGCGGTCTTTTGTTCGGTGCAGTGCTGATGATGTCTGTTGTTTCATTTTCGTGCAAGTCGAAGGACAAAGCCGAAACTCCAAAAGATGATAAGGTTGTTGCCGACAGCATTGCCGAGGACAGCATAGCTGAAGATACATCGTTGAAGATTGCCGATTGCGATTTCATGTATTTTCGAGGTAATAAGTTCTGCTTTTTCAGCATGGAACGCATGGATTCTATTGTGTATGAAGGTGAAACAGATGAAATCGTAAATTATAGTTTTGTGCCGGGTACCCTGAGCATGTATTATTCCGTATGCAAGGATAGTTCCTTGGTGTTGAAATTTATTGATTTCGCCGAAGAGGTGCCAACGCCAAAGCATATTGCTAACTGGGGCATGACCTGCGACGATTGCATAACCGAGACTTACGGCACATATTCTCCGCTTTCGGTGAGTGATGATGGTAGATATTTGGGTGTGAACTACGATTTCAGTTGGGACGGCTACTGGTTTACAAAGATAAAGGTGTACGACAACGAATCGCGCAAGTTTGTGACCTCTCAAAACCAGGAAAAATTGTATGATTATTTCAATCATTCGTCCGATGATGAGGAAGAAATAAGTAGCATCATTTTCTTTGAGGATAACCACAATTACGATAGCGATGACGAAGAACTTCCACAAGCGCATAACTACTATTGTGAGCAGAAAGGAAAGGGAAAAGTTTGCCTTACCGATAAGTTGACGTTTGATGAAACTCCCGAAGAGTATTATTCCGGCATGGTTTCTCCTACGGCAGACAGGGTTGTTTTTGGTGCTGTTACCGGCTGGGGCGATTTTCCGCACGGTCCGTACTGTATTGCTAGTCTTGATGGAAAATACCAGATGATATTGGATGGTACCGATCTGTCATACGATGAAGGACCATCAATGGCATGGCTTGAAGATGGAACATTTCTGTATATAGTTAATTTTATGGAAGGAGTCGATGATTTCAAGCCGGCTATCATGGCAATATATCCCGATAGCACCAAGCCTGTGGAACTGTTTAAGGTTTCGGAATTTATCATGTTGCCGAAGATATCACATGAGGAGTAAACGCATAGTCTTGATGGTCAGCATGTAAGATTTGTGTGCGTATGTTCGCCAAATTTGTCAGAATGCAAATTTATTTATTTGTTGCATCGACGAACATAATTTTTGCCTACCTTTGCCGTTTACAATAAAAGAATAAAGACGCATGAAGAGAATACTGATATTGGTTATAGCTGCTGCGATAGTCATGTCGTCGTGCAAGGAAAAGGATCCTTATGAGGGAGTTCCTGCTTTTATTCGCGTCAATGAGGCTGTCATCGATATTGTTGATCCTTCGCAGGGTTCGGCGCTGCACAATATTTCCGACTGCTGGCTGTATGCACAGGAAAAAGAAGGGGAGAAGTTGGATTTGATCGGTGTTTTCGAAATTCCTTTCGAAGTTCCTGTTCTATCGTCGGGAAAGGTGCATATTGAGATTGAGCCAGGAATCAAGACTTCGGGACTTGATGCCGACAGGGATGTTTACACTATGCTTACCAATTATTATATTGATACTGTGCTGACTCCCAATGCGACAACTGTGCTGACTCCACATTATTCTTATCGTCAAGGTGTGAATTTCATCATCGTTGAGAGTTTTGACCAGCTTGGTTCTAAATTCGAAAAGGCGGATTCCAGCACATACGATTTTTCTGTAACCGAAGACGGTGCGCTCGAAGGTTATTCCATGAAAATTGAAATTCCCAAAGACGACTATAGCGGTCATTTTGAATGTCGCACATCCAATGTGTATCCAATTTCGGAAAATGGAGTGACATTTCTGGAAATGAGTTATAAATGTAACGACTACTTTAACTTTGGAATGTTTGGCGTGGTGGAAAGTGCAACAGCAACTTCGGGTGTTCGCGAAAATGTCATTACATTGTATCCGACGGATGGAAAATGGAAGCGTATATACATAAATCTGAACTATGCTGTTACAAATTCAAGTTCCAATTGCGGTCAGTTCCAGCCTTTCTACACGGCAGTGAGGATTGATACGCTTAGTCCTGTTGGGCAGAATTCCGAAATATTTATTGATAACATTAAGTTGTTGCATATCGAAAACTAATACAGGTAATGCAGAAGGCTAGGCAGAATTTGAAGTATATAGTGTTCGACTATCTGGCGGCGGCAGCCACATGGGGGCTTTTCTATTGCTATAGAAAACTTGATGTTGAACCGTTGCGGCTTGGGTATTCGATTCCTCTCGAACTTGATTGGAAATTCTATGTGTCAATGTTTGCGATTCCAGCTTTCTGGTTGCTTCTGCACTTGATGAGTGGCTATTACCGTACTCCGTTCCGCAAGTCGAGGGTTCACGAACTTGGCACTACTGCATTTGTGACATTGCTTGGCGTTGTAATACTTTTCTTCGTTTTCGTGCTTGACGACTGGGTAGGCAACTACAAGCAATACTATAGCATGTTCGGACTATTGCTTTTTATGCAGTTCGCTTTCACATATATTCCGCGAGTTATCATAACAACCGTTACCAACAATCGTGTGCATACTCGAAAACTTCGCTTCAATACGCTAATGGTCGGAAGCAACGATAAGGCTGTCGAGCTTTATCGCGAACTTGAGTCCCAGAATATTTCATCAGGACTAAATTTTGTTGGTTTCGTATATGTGGATAAGCAGGAAAACTACCAGATGGAAAAGTTTGTTCCAAATTTTGGTAGTGTCGATGATATTCGCGAAATTGTAGAAAAGTATAAGATTGTTGAAATTGTCATTGCAATAGATTCAAAGGAACATTGCAAAATAACGCGAATAATCAATAAACTATATGGTCTGAAAGTTTCCGTCAAGGTTGTTCCCGACATGTACGACATGCTAATCGGCAAGGTGCGCATATCTTCTATAATAGGTATGCCGCTGATTGAGATTAACCAGAATATTATGCCTGTTTGGCAACTCTTTGTAAAACGCTTTTTTGACATAGTGCTGAGCCTTTTGGCTATGATAATTCTATCGCCATTGTACTTGGTTCTGTCAATTGCGGTGAAGATGAGTTCCCCCGGACCTGTAATTTATAGCCACGAGCGTATAGGACTTCACCACAAGCCGTTTATGATATACAAGTTTCGTTCTATGTATGTTGATTCGGAGCAGGGTGGACCTGCTTTAAGCAGTAAGGACGACCCTCGCATAACGAAAATCGGCAAAATAATGAGGAAAACGAGAATGGACGAAATTCCGCAGTTTTACAATGTGCTTCGTGGTGACATGAGCCTTGTAGGACCTCGTCCTGAACGCGAATATTATATCCAGCAGATAGTACAAAAAGCGCCCCATTATCTGCATCTGCTTTCTGTTCGCCCTGGTATAACTTCTTGGGGACAAGTGAAGTACGGCTATGCGGAAAATGTAGATCAGATGGTGGAAAGACTAAAGTATGACATACTATATATTGAGAATCGTTCTCTGCTCATGGATATGAAAATTCTTATCTATACAGTGAAGATTGTCTTCCTTGGAAAGGGGTTATGACAAAAAAATGGTCAAAAAATTAAAAAAATTAAAAAAATCTTTTTGTATGTCAAAAAAAGTTACTACATTTGCACTCCCTAAAAAATCGTAGGGACAGATAAGATAAATTATTTATAAACAATTAAATATTAAGAAAATGACTAAGGCAGACATTGTAAATGCAATTTCCGAAAATACCGGAATCGAGAAAATGGTAGTCCAGAAGACTGTAGAAGCTTTCATGGAGTCAGTAAAAGGTTCTTTGATTAAGGGCGAAGACGTATTTTTAAGAGGATTTGGAAGTTTTGTAGTTAAGACTAGAGCTGAAAAGACTGCAAGGGATATGGCTAAGAACACAACTATTACTATCCCAGCTCATAATATTCCAGCTTTCAAGCCGGCCAAATCTTTCGTTGGAGAAGTAAAGGATAACAACAAGGTTAAATAATTAAGATTATGCCAAGCGGAAAGAAGAGAAAAAGACATAAAATGTCTACTCACAAGAGGAAAAAACGTCTTCGTAAGAACAGACATAAAAAGAAAAAATAATATTTTCTTTTTTTGAATTAAAGATTTATACAAACCTTCGGGGACATTTCCGAAGGTTTGATTTTTTGACAGAAACCAAAGGGAGAAGCGAAAGTGGACGCAGTTGACGTAGAGAAAGAAGAAGTATGTAGCGAATTATTTCTGGATGTTAGAAGCTCTGAAGTCAATATAGCTTTGCTTAATAATAAGCGGCTTGTCGAGTTAAGCACCGAATACAGCAATGTCGATTTTTCTGTCGGCGACATATATCTTGGCAGGGTGAATAAACTTATGCCGGGTTTGAATGCGGCTTTCGTTGATGTAGGATACAGGAAGGACGCTTTCCTGCATTACCTTGATTTGGGAACAGGATTCTTGACGCTCAAGAAGTTTGTCAGAATGGCGATGACCAAGAACAGCAATGCCCTTACAAACCTCAAGCCTGAACCAGATATTGACAAGCATGGAAAGATTAGCGATATGCTGAAAGTCGGCGAGTATGTACTCGTGCAGATTGCCAAGGAACCTATATCGTCAAAAGGTCCGCGCCTTACTTGCGAAATTTCAATAGCAGGGCGTAATCTCGTATTGCTTCCGTTCAGCAACAAGGTTTCTGTTAGTCAAAAGATTAAGTCGAGCGAAACACGCAAGCGGCTTCGCGGATGGATTGAAGGTCTTGTCCCTAAAAATTTTGGTGCTATTGTACGTACTGTGGCACAAGATAAAAATGTCGTAGAACTTGACAAGGAACTGACTTCGTTGCTCGACAAATGGAAAGGTCTGTTTGAGAAACTTTCTACAGTCCAGGCACCAAACATCATTCTCGGTGAAATGGACAGGACAACTGCTTTCCTGCGCGATATGCTCAACTCGTCCTTCCATCAGATTGTTGTTAACGACATTGACTTATATAATGAGGTAAAGAAATTTATCTCCGAAATCGCTCCCGAGAAGTCAAAAATCGTAAAGCTATACACAGACAGGACACCAATATTCGACAGCTATGGCATCGAAAAGCAGATAAAGACAGCATTTGGCCGTACTGTTCCAATGCGTTCTGGTGCGTATATTGTCATCGACCATACCGAGGCAGGGCATGTCATTGATGTGAACTCTGGCAACAGGGCAAATTCCAAGAACGATCAGGAGACAAATGCACTGGAGGTGAATTTGATTGCTGCTGAGGAAATTGCACGGCAGTTGCGTCTTCGCGATATGGGCGGAATTATTGTCGTCGATTTTATTGATGTGCATGGCAGCGAGAGTAAGAAGGCTATTTACGACAAGATGAAGGAGTGCATGGCAAACGACCGTGCCAAATATCATCTTACGCAGTTGAGTCGCTTCTGTCTAATGGAAATCACGCGCCAGCGTGTGCGTCCTGCTACCGACATGAAAACAGCAGAAACTTGTCCGTGTTGCAATGGTACGGGAAAAATTCAGGCAAGTCTTAACCTTACCGATGAGATTGAAAATCAGTTGAAATATATCCTCCGTAAAAATCAGGTCAACAAGGTTGTAATTAGGACGCATCCGTTTGTCGAGGCGTATATTAACAGAGGTGTTTTCAAGTCGTTAAGAAAGCAGTGGCAGAAACAGTATAAATGCAAGATTGAAGTGCTGCCCATGATGGCATATTCATATATGGAGTATCATTTCTTCAACGATTTGGACGATGAACTGATGTAGGGAACTTATGGTTTCCTTGTGTTTTCAAATCCTTGAACATTGAACCCATTATGTCAACAAGTTTAGTGTGCGTAAAGTTTTGAATCATAGAGTCCTAGGATTTTTGAATCATCAAGTTATCAAACCATTAAAAACTCAGAAACAGGCATCGTTCATTGAAACTGCTAAGCGTAGAACCGAGCTTTAGCGAATGTCAGATACAGTACAATTTCTCTTCTCGTATTCTTTTATCAGCCAATCTGCGCTTCTTGCGCTCAGTTTCATCCATTCTGCAAGCAGTTCTGTGCGTTCTTGTACTGACAGGTGCCAGTCGATGTCGGAACTGCGGAGTTTTGCGGTAAGTTCGTATAGACAAAGTGCTGCCGATACAGAAATGTTGAAACTTTCTGTGAATCCGTACATTGGTATTCTGACAAATTCGTCTGCATTGTCCATGACAATGTCTGACAGACCAGGTTTTTCCGAACCAAAGAACAAGGCTATTTTTCCTTTCGACAAGTCCAAATCTTTTATCAGTACGTCGTTGGTGTGTGGGGTTGTGGCAACAATTCTGTATCCTGCCTCGCGCATTGCTGTTATTGCATCTAATGTATTATTTTCTTTCTGGTTGAACCTCCTGATGCTCAGCCACTGCGACGAACCCATTGCCACATCCTTGTTTTCCATGTAACTGTATCGGTTTTCTATGAAATTTACTTTTTGTATTCCGAAGCAGTCGCAACTGCGAAGTACTGCCGAGGCATTGTGGTTCTGAAAAATGTCCTCAAGGACAACTGAAATGTAGTTTGTCCTCTCGTCTATGACGCGGTTCAGTGTTTCAAGCCTTTCCTTTGTCACGTATTTTGTAAGCAAATCTATTATTTGTCGAGCTTCCATTGTTAGTTGTGCTATAAAAATGCAAAAAAAGGGAACATTCGTCCCCTTTTTTTCTTCTGTTCTGTCAGCAGATTACTTCTTGTTAACAGCCTTCTTCAAAGATGCACCTGCCGAGAATTTAACAACTTTCTTTGCAGGAATGTTGATGATTTCTTTTGGATTCTGTGGGTTGTGACCTTTTCTAGCTGCTCTCTTGGTTACGCCAAATGAACCGAATCCGATGAGTGTCAGTGAGTTGCCTTTCTTGAGGCATTCTTCTGTTGTAGCCATGAATGCATCCAAAGCTCTTTTTGCATCTGCCTTTGTCATGCCTGCCTTTGCAGCCATCTTTTCAATTAATTCTACCTTGTTCATGTTTAAATTTTTTTGTGTTGATACTAAATATATATTTAGAGCAA
>JAFZLK010000051.1 GCA_017551515.1 Bacteroidales bacterium
GAAGTTAACCACCAAACGATCATTAGGATTTTTTAGTGTCATAAGGTAAGGAAAAATCGCCTAGTTTTTTTTGAGAAAATAAATTGGTCAAGTCCATTGCATCGGGTATAAATTATTGATAATAGTGGAAATCGTTTGTAAATGTTTGGTAATTATAGATATTGTGAGTGTAGTCTGTTGTTTCGCTTAACAAAAATGAAAAAAACTTATTTGTGGTAATGTCGTGTGAGGAATATTTTAGTAGTTTTGCGGTCAAATAATTTTAAATAGAAAATAGTTATGTCAGAAAAACTTACATTGAGAGACAATGCGACCATGCGCTGGCTTGCATTGCTGTTGTTGGCTCTGGCGATGTTTTGTTCATACATCTTTATGGACATTTTGTCGCCGATTAAGGACTTGATGATGTCAGAACGCGGATGGGATTCCACGGCATTTGGTACTATGCAGGGTGCTGAAACATTCCTGAATGTGTTCGTATTCTTCCTGATTTTTGCTGGTATCATCCTTGACAAGATGGGCGTGCGTTTTACCGCTGTTCTTTCGGGCTTGGTGATGCTTGTTGGTGCTGGAATCCAGTATTATGCTGTGTCCGAATCGTTTATCGGTAGCGGCGTTGAAGAATGGTTTACAAATCACCTGAACTATATCCCAGGTTTCGACGAACTTGGTGTTTCTCCGTTCTACGAGGGTATGCCTGCTTCGGCTAAACTCGCTGCAATCGGCTTCATGATTTTCGGTTGCGGTACCGAAATGGGTGGTATCACAGTATCAAGAGGTATCGTTAAGTGGTTCAAGGGTCGTGAGACTGCAATGGCAATGGGTTCGGAAATGGCTCTTGCTCGTCTCGGCGTTGCAACATGTATGATTTTCTCGCCGTTCTTTGCAAAACTCGGTGGTAACATTGATGTTTCACGTTCGGTGGCATTCGGTGTTGTATTGCTTTGCATTGCCTTGATAATGTTTGTTGTATATTTCTTCATGGATAAGAAACTTGACGCTCAGACTGGTGAAGCAGAAGAAAAGGACGATCCGTTCAAGATTTCCGATATTGGAAAGATTTTGAAGAGCGGTGGTTTCTGGCTTGTTGCTCTCCTCTGCGTACTTTACTACTCTGCAATCTTCCCATTCCAGAAGTATGCAGTAAACATGCTTCAGTGCAACTTGACACTCACTCCAGGTGAAGGTTTCTGGGCTAGCGAAACTGTTACTTTCATCCAGTATGCAATTATGCTTGTTGTTGCTGTATGTGCTTTCACAAGCAACTTCATGAAGAACAAAGGATTGAAGATTGGTTTGATGGCAATTGCAGTTGTTGCTCTCGTTGTTTACTGCTATATGGGTTATATGAGAGGTACTGCTGAAACAATATTCGCAGTATTCCCATTGCTCGCAGTTGCAATCACCCCGATACTTGGTGGTTATGTTGACAAGAAAGGTAAGGCTGCTTCTATGCTTATGATTGGTTCGTTGTTGCTTATTCTCTGCCACCTCACATTTGCATTCATCCTCCCGATGTTCAAGGGTAGTGCAGTTGGTGGAACTGTTGTAGCATACGTTACAATCCTCGTTCTTGGTGCTTCGTTCTCGTTGGTACCTGCTGCTTTGTGGCCAAGCGTTCCGAAGTTGGTTGACGAAAAGATTATCGGTTCGGCTTACGCACTTATCTTCTGGATTCAGAACATCGGTCTCTGGTTATTCCCATTGTTGATTGGTAAGGTTCTCGACAGCACAAATCCTGGTGTTACCGATCCGATTGCATTCGACTACACATGGCCTCTCGTAATGCTTGCTTGCCTCGGCGTCGCTTCGTTCATACTTGGTATTATCCTCAAGGGCGTTGACAAGAAGAAAGGTCTTGGATTGGAAGAACCAAATATCAAATAAGCTTATTTCCATATTTTTCATATTTTTGAACGAGAGAGATTTCGACAAATCTCTCTCGTTTTGTTTGGTTATTTGATGAACTAATGGAAATGGCTTTGCTGTTTCAGATTTTGTTGTCCGTCAAAAAATAAGCACTTACATTTTGTTGTCATTATAATTGTTTTATATTTAGCAATATACTGACAATAAAAACTTTTTGCGGACAACGTTATTTCCGATTATACTGTTTCTAGTTACGCTGTACGGACGTGGGCAGTACAATGGCAATGCTGTTTTGAGTTTATGTTGAGATTATTTTGCGGTGCAATACATTGCCCCGCTGCCTTTTGGGTTAGTCATTAAAAATTCACCACCGTACCCTTTTCTATTCCATATTTATCGCACAATCCTGCATTGATTTCAATGACGTACATTGCTGGAGCTTCAGACGGGAGTGATTTTTCGTTCATGGTTTCGGCATTCTTGCAGATGTTTACGACTTCACGTTTCGCATTGACATAGATAATGTCAAGTGGAATAAGCGTGTTGTGCATCCAGAACGAGCGCCAGTCCTCATCTTGGAAGAGGAAAAGCATGCCTTTGTTTTCGTCCATCTGCTTGCGGAACATCAGTCCGCGAGCGTGTTCTTCTTCGTTGGTCGCAAGTTCGTAGTCGATGTCGAAAATTACCGAATCGCTAGCATTTATAAATTGCAATTCGCCATCCTTTCGGAATTCTGGCGGATTGTCGAAATCGTATTTTTTGACTTTCAGTTCCTTGGTAGGCTTGTTGCTGTTGTTGCCATTGTGCTTGGGTGTTTTGTTGCAAGCCGTCAATGCGATTGCTACTAGTAAAATGTATGCTAATGCTTTGATTTTCATATTTATGAATTTTGTAATGTGTGAAGTCTGTAATATGTTCCTTGTTTTGCAATTAGTTCGTCGTGCTTTCCCGTTTCAACTATCTGACCTTCGTTGAGTACGATGATTAAATCGGCATTCTTGATAGTTGAAAGTCTGTGCGCAACGACTACCGATGTTCTGTTTTTCATCAGTTGCTCGATTGCTTCTTGAACCAAGCGTTCCGATTCGGTGTCGAGGGCGGATGTGGCTTCGTCGAGAATCAGAATTGGTGGATTCTTCAACAGCGCACGGGCAATGCTTATTCTTTGTCGTTGACCGCCAGAGAGTTTGCAACCGCCGTCACCAATGTTGGTGTCGAAACCCTTTTCGGTTTCCATGATGAAATCGTAGGCGTTGGCAATCTTGGCGGCACGTACTACGTCTTCCTGTGATATGCCTTTTTGTCCGAGCGTTATATTGTTGTAAATAGTGTCGTTAAAAAGAATCGGCACTTGGTTTACATAGCCCATAAGGTCACGCAGTTGTTTGAGTTTGTAATTTCGGATGTTTTTGCCGTCGATGAGAATTTCCCCGTCGGTGACATCGTAGAAACGTGGAATCAGGTCAACAATCGTCGATTTGCCCGAACCGCTTTGTCCGACAAGTGCTATCGTCTGGCCTTTTTTCACTTTGAAATTGATTCCGTGAAGCACTTCTGTGTCGGCATTGTAGGCAAAACGAACATTGCGGAACTCGATTTCGCCCTTGAATTCGGATATTTCTTCATCGCCTTGCGTGTTGATTATCGGATTTTCTGCATTAAGGATTTCGTTTACACGGTCAACAGATGCCATGGCTTTCTTCACGTTGAACCATGCTGTGGAAAGTGATTTCGCAGGCTGAATCAACTGACTGAAAATTAATAAGTAACCAATAAGCGCTTCAGATGAGAATGTACTGTTTTCGGTAAGAATCATTGTTCCCCCGAAACACAATATTATAACGACAGCAACTGTTGCTAAGAATTCGCTGAGCGGACTTGCAAGGAAGCGTATCCTATTGATGTGGTTCATCAGCTTTGTGTAGCTTTCGTTGTCGTTTTCGAATTTTTCGTTTATGTGGTTCTCTGCGTTGAATGCCTTGATAACACGCAGTCCGCCAATCATTTCCTCTATTTGCGACAATAACGAGCCCATTTTCTCCTGTCCAGCCATTGAAGTTTTGCGTAGCGAACGTCCAGTTTTGCCGATAAGCAGTCCTACAATCGGAAGCAGTATGAAAGCAAATACCGTCAATTCCCAACTTATTATTATCATCGATGCCAAGTAAATGATGATTTTCACTGGGTCGCGGAAAATCATTTCGAGCGAACTCATGATGCCCCATTCAATTTCCTGCACGTCGCTGGTCATTCTGGCGATTATATTTCCCTTATGTTCGTCTGAGAAATATGATATTGGAAGCGACAATGTCCTTTTAAATAGCGAGTTGCGTATGTCTTTGACGGCTCCGTTGCGTATCGGAACCATGAAATGGTTGGCGAGATACAAGGTCAAGGTTTTGAAAAATGTGGCAATTACCACGATAATGGCTATTGTCACGAGAGCTTGGAATTTTCCTTGATTGTCGATTATGCTTGTGAGCCAGTAGTAGAAGTTGTGCTTCATCGATTCTATGTCGGTTATGCTCATTGGAACCAAATCACGTACGGGTTCCTGTGTGTTGAAAAGTATTCCAAGGAAAGGAATTACCATGGTGAACGAGCATAGGCTGAACACTGCAGACAGAATGTTGAACAGAATGTTGAGCAGTGCGTACCCTTTGTAGGGCAGTATATATTTTGTTACTTTCAGGAAATCTTTCATATTCCCGTGTAGTTGAATGGAGTAATCTGCATAAGTTCGGCTTTCACGTCTTCGCTTACGTCAAGTTCGTTGATGAAGTCGATGAAAGTCTGGTGAGTGACTTTTGCGTTGGTTCGTGTGAGAGCTTTGAGAGCTTCGTATGGGTTGGGGTAGTTTTCGCGGCGAAGGATTGTCTGAATTGCTTCGGCAACGACCATCCAGTTGTTTTCGAGGTCGGCATCAATCTTTTCACGGTTGAGCAAAAGTTTCGACATACCCTTGTCGAGCGATGCCAATGCTATGAAAATATGTCCCATAGGAACGCCAAGGTTGCGCAATACGGTCGAATCGGTGAGATCGCGCTGCAGACGGCTGATCGGCAGTTTGCGTGCTAAATGTTCGCAGATTGCGTTGGCGATTCCGAGGTTACCTTCGGCGTTTTCGAAATCTATCGGGTTCACTTTGTGAGGCATTGCGCTTGAACCTACTTCGCCGGCTTTGATTTTCTGCTTGAAGTATTCCATCGAGACGTATGTCCAAATGTCGCGGGCAAAGTCGATGAATATGGTGTTGATTCTTGCCATGCAGTGCATTAGTGCGGCAATGTTATCGTAGTGTTCGATTTGTGTTGTCGGGCAACTGCGGTGCAGACCTAAGGTTTCGTTTACGAACTTGTTGCCGAAAGCCATCCAGTCGATGTGCGGAAATGCGACATTGTGAGCGTTGAAGTTGCCTGTTGCTCCACCGAACTTTGCGCTGAACGGGATTTGCTTCAGTTGTCTGATTTGCTCGTTGAGGCGGACAACAAAGACATTCATTTCCTTGCCCAGACGGGTCGGTGATGCCGGTTGTCCGTGCGTGCGTGCAAGCATTGGGATGTCCTTCCATTCCTCGGCGAGGTTGGCGATTGTAGCAACGGTGTTTGTGAGACGAGGAAGATACTCGTTTTCAACTGCTTCCTTAAGTAGGAGAGGAGTGGCTGTGTTGTTGATGTCCTGTGAGGTAAGTCCGAAGTGTATGAACTCCTTATACTGCGAAAGGTTGTGTGCATCGAAAAATTCCTTTATGAAATATTCGACAGCCTTCACATCGTGGTTGGTTGTCTTTTCGATGTTTTTTATTTTTTCGGCATCCTCAGCAGTGAAATTTCTGTACAGACTACGCAGAAGTTCGTAGTTGTTTTTGTCGAAGTTTTTCAGTTGAGGAATGTCATTTTTTGTAAGTTCTATGAAATATTCTATTTCAATCCTAACGCGGTATCTTATCAGTGCGTATTCCGAAAAATATTCTCTAAGTTCCTTTGTCTTAGAGTAGTAGCGTCCGTCAATCGGACTTACAGCCATGAGAGCATCGTTTGACATATTCGTATATTATTTTGAGGTGCAAAATAACGAAAAAAGTTGTTTCCATTAAATATTTCTATCGTTTACTTTTCAAACACCCAGTGTCCTGTCTTTGCAGAACCTGACCATTTGATGTGTAATGTTTTTAGGTCACGATAAACGGTTCTTGGTGTTACATTTAATTTTTGAGCAATATCTTCCGCTGAAATATAAATGTTGTTACCTATCATGCTAAGGATTTTTTGCTGTCTCTTGCCAAGTTTTTGCCTATCATTTTGACTGACATTTTGACTGACATTTTGACTGACATTTTGACTGACATTTTGACTGACATTTTCGGTTGTATCGCTTTCATTATCAATATCTTCGGATCTCCATAATATTGTTCGAAAATCTTCGCTTTGATAGAACTCGGGAGTCTTTAAATTCATCGCTTCGCAGCTGTCTATAATGTCTGTTGTTCCAGTGCCCATTTGCTCAATATATCCTGCCAGATACACAGGGTTTGCAAGAACTGGATTTACAGGACGCGATGAGTGTTCGCCTGTAAGTTTCTTTATGGTCATTCCTTGTGGCAACCGTCCTGGATTCCAAACTTCAAGTCTGTCCTTGAACAGCATAACCTGCACGCTGCCTGTGCTATTGTAGTCACGATGCACCACAGCGTTCACAATTGCTTCTGTTACGGCTTGTGCTGGAAGTTCTGGCGTTACATCCACTTGTGCGGAATGGATACGCTCTCCAACATGCTGATTTATACGCGACATGACAAATCCTACTGCTTGATCTACCATTTCGAATACATTGCCACCGTAGATTTGTTGTGAGAGCATTGGTTTCTGGACTTTTGTCCCATAAAACTGCGCACATTTTATAGTCGCTGAAGCAAACCATTTCTGTACATCTTTGGCAAACAGCAGCAAGGCGGCATTCTTTATCTTTTCATCATCGGTAATCAGGTGAAGACTGCTAAGAATCTGATGGACATTATCTTCTGAATATTGCAATGGGAACTGTCGTTTTTCACGGGCAATGCCTACGAACCATCGGATTTTTGCATAGTCAAGGTCATTTATCGTGGCTTCTGGAAATACGGACGAATCGAAAGGTCCGCTATGTAGAAGGTTGTTTTTTATCATATAGTCCACCAAAGAGGCGTAAACACTACTTTGTAGCACTTCGTATGAACCGAATGAATTACGAATTACCTCATTGTCTATTCTTTGTTTGAAATGTTCTTCCTTTTCTTCGCGTTGCGCGACATCCTTAATGAAAGCCAAGCGATATACTTGGTGGGCAGTTGCGGTATTGTATTCGCGTTCTGTAGGAGAAACTCCTTTTGCATCTTCGTAACCATATCGTTCGCCTAACAGTAGCAAATAAACATCAGCATTGGCTGCTTGTTCTAGAAATGCAGTCCGTGCAGATTTGTCTTGTGCTGGCAATTCCTCAAACAAGAACGGTTCAAAATATTGCGAAAATAGTGCATCCTGACGAAGATACTCCGCCAACTGCTTTCGCTCGCTTTGGAATTCGCTTTGTACGCTACTAATGAAGATTTTCTTCTTTCTGGGCATATATTAAATGTTTTGCATATTGAGTCTGGTCATCATTTTTCATTGATGACTTTCTAAGTTGCAAATATATACATTTTTTCGCTTCAAGTCAATATCTTTTGTTTAAAAACCTTATCTTTGCACCACTAATAAAAACGATAAAATTATGGCAAAGATTCTTGTGATTGATGACGAACGAAGCATCCGTAACACATTGAGCGACATACTTGGTCTTGAGGGACATAAGGTGGATGTGGCCGAAGATGGCGAACAGGGATTCAAGAAGGCTTCCGAAACGAAGTTTGATGCTGTGTTCTGCGATATAAAGATGCCTAAAATGGACGGCATGGAAGTGCTTGCCAAGTTGCACGACAGTTTCCCCGAACTTCCGATTGTGATGATTTCGGGGCACGGCGACATCGACACGGCTGTGGAGTCGATAAAGAAGGGCGCTTTCGATTACATTCAGAAGCCTTTGGACTTGAACCGTATGCTGGTGACTTTGCGCAATGCTCTCGATCGTTCCACATTGGTCACCGAAACCAAGACCTTGAAAAAGAAGGTTAACTCGAAGTACAAGATGATAGGCGAAACTCCTGAAATGAAGAAAGTTAAGGAGATGATTGACCGCGTTGCTCCAACTGATGCCCGCGTGCTGATAACTGGTAGCAACGGAACGGGCAAGGAGGCTGTGGCTCATTGGATTCACGAGAAAAGCAATCGTGCATCGGCACCGTTTGTTGAGGTGAATTGCGCTGCAATACCATCGGAACTTATTGAGAGTGAGTTGTTTGGTCATGTGAAGGGTTCGTTCACAGGTGCTGTAAAGGACAAGGCTGGAAAGTTTGAGCAAGCCGATGGCGGTACTCTTTTCCTTGATGAGATTGGCGACATGAGCCTTGCTGCACAGGCAAAGGTGCTTCGTGCTTTGCAGGAGAGCAGGATTACACGCATTGGAAGCGACAAGGATGTGACCGTGAATGTGCGCGTTGTGGCGGCAACCAACAAGAATCTGCGTGATGAAATCGAAAAGGGCAACTTCCGTGAGGACTTGTACCACCGTCTAAGCGTGATTCTGATTCATGTGCCGACTCTGAACGAGCGTGCCGATGATATTCCGCTGTTGGTGGATGATTTTATCAAAACCTGTTGCGAGGAGCAGAATTTCCCCGTTAAGAAAATCACCGATGATGCGATTGCAGAATTGAAAAAGATAAACTGGCGTGGAAATATCCGCGAACTTCGCAATGTGATTGAAAGGCTTGTAATTCTCTGCGGTGCAGAAATTACTGCCGATGATGTAAAAAATTATGCAAATGTGTTTTAAATGGCGAACAGTCTAAAAGGCAAGCAGGCTTGAAGTCAAGTCAAACTTTATTAGCTTTTAGCCTTTAAGCCTTTTAGCCTGTCAGCCTTTAAGCCCCAAATATTACCATGAAAAAAATAATAGTATCCCCATCGTTACTTTCGGCAGACTTCAACCATCTTGCCGATGACATTGAAATGATAAACGGCAGCGAAGCCGATTGGTTTCACCTTGACATTATGGACGGAGTGTTCGTTCCGAACATATCATTCGGACTGCCGATTGTAAAAAGTGTGAAAAAACTTGCGCAAAAACCACTGGATGTGCATCTGATGATTGTTCAGCCGGAACGCTACATAGAGGCGTTTGCCAAGGCTGGTGCCGACATTCTTACCGTTCATTATGAGGCTTGTACGCACTTGCATCGCACGGTGCAGGAAATCAAGAACCACGGAATGAAAGCTGGCGTTTCGGTGAATCCGCACACATCTGTCAAGTTGCTTGAGGACATTCTGCCCGAAATTGACCTTGTGCTTATAATGTCGGTAAATCCGGGGTTTGGAGGACAATCGTTCATCAAGAACAGCTTGAAAAAGATTTCGGAGCTTCGTAACATTGCAAATGTGGTCAATCCCGAGGTGATAATCGAGGTTGATGGAGGCGTTGATACACAGAACCACCGCGAGATTGTCAAGGCAGGTGCGAATGCACTTGTTGCTGGAAGTGCGGTTTTCGGAGCGGAAAATCCAACTGATGCAATTATGAAGTTAAAAACTTTGTAATGAAGCGACTGGAATATCTTTCGTTTCGCTTTTTGGTGGCGTGTTCGCGGATAACGCCGTTTTTCCTGCTGTACTTTTGGGCGGATGTATTTTACTTTGTGATTTACTACTTGGCAGGTTACAGGAAAAAAGTTGTGCTTGAGAATCTGCGTAAGTCGTTTCCCGAAAAGTCTGACAAGGAAATAAAGCAGTTGGCGAAGAAATTTTACCGCCATCTGGCTGATGTGACGCTTGAAGCAATCAAGGGCATGACAATTTCGGAAAAGCAGATAAAAAAGCGCTATGTCATTGAAAATGCAGATATTCCAAATGAATATTTCGACCGTGGGCAGTCGGTGCTTCTGCTCACAAGCCATTATGGAAACTGGGAGTACGGAATGTTGGCGACCGACATGGCTATAAAGCATCAGACGGTGGCGTTGTATCTTCCGCTAACAAACAAGTATTCGGAGAGTTATGGTGTGACTCGCCGTGGAAGGTTCGGCATGAAGATGGTGCCTGTTCAGCAGACTAAGACCATTTTCTCAACTCCGCCCGTAAAGCCGATAGGGGTGATTATGGCCGCCGACCAAAGTCCATCGAATCTTGAACGGGCAATTTGGCTCGATTTTCTGAACCACGATACCGCTTGTATTCACGGACCAGAGGCGTATGCGAAAAAAATGAACCTTCCTGCGCTTTACATGAAGATTTCGAAGCCCAAGCGCGGACATTATACATTGACATTTGAGAAACTTATCGACAACCCGCAGCAGTACGAGCAAGGTGAGATTACAAAGTTGTATTTCAAGAGGTTGGAGGAAGATATAAGGCAATGTCCAGAATATTGGCTTTGGTCGCACAGACGGTGGAAACATACGAGGCAAAGCGAAGCAAATTAAAATGTGAAATTATGGAAGAAATCAAATCATTTATATTCAACGACTTTGGCGTTAACGCCTACATAATTTACGATGAGACAAACGAAGCCGTAATAATTGATGGCGCAGTAAATTCCGACAGGGAAATGTTGTCGTTGAAGCAATTTGTTGACAATAACAGCCTGAAAATAAAGTATATAATCAATACTCACGGACATCTTGACCACATTTGTGGCAACGACAGGTTGAGGAAGGAATACAATGTTCCCGTACTGGCAAATTTCAAGGATAACGACTTGGTAGCGAATGTAGATAGTGAAGCGGCAATGTTTGGTTTCCGCATGAATCAGCAGTCGTTGCCCGATCTGAACATCGTCGATGGCGATGAAATCCGATTTGGAAATTCTGTTTTGAAGGTTTTGGAAGTCCCCGGGCATTCGCAGGGAAGTGTTGCTTTGTATTCCGAGACAGTGAATTTTGTCGTTTGTGGCGATGCTTTGTTTTGTGGAAGCATTGGTCGCACCGATTTGCCTGGTGGAAGCCATGCCCAGTTGATTGACAGCATAAGGAAAAAACTTTTCACTCTTGACCGAAATTGCAAGGCTCTGCCCGGACATGGTGAGTCCACAACAATAGGGTATGAGATTGACACAAATCCGTTCTTTTAGGACAATATTTTAGGAAAATTTGCGTTAATTAACCAATGAAATTGTCGAAGACAAATATTGTCCTGATTGTTGTGCTATCGTTGATTGTGGTGGCAGGAATTGCTATTGCCGTCATCATGTTTTGCGGTAAGACAGAGGACGATAGGGTGGAAGTCCCAGAAGAAGAACCTGTTGAAATGCGTTTCGGATTTCCTGTGTATGACTGGAAAATTACCAACGACACCGTTAGGCAAGGCGATTATTTGGGGACAATACTTAATAGGTATGGCGTTCCGATGTCGCAGGTTGACAAGATTGCACGGATGTCGGATTCGGTTGACTATACGCGCATTGCAGTAGGTCGTCCGTATTCTGTGTTTTCGGAACCGATTGATACCGCTTTGACGGCGAAAATCTTCGTTTACGAGAATAGTCCGCTGATGTTTACGGTTTTTGATTTTCGCGATTCGGTAGCGGTATTCCGTAACTATCACGATGTTGACACTGTGGAGTGTACGGCATCGGGACGGATAACTTCTTCTCTGTGGAATGTGCTTGATGCGCAGGGCTACGATTGGGATTTGGCGGTAGGAATGTCGCAGGTGTGGGCGTGGACTGTGGATTTTTACGCCTTGCAGAAGGATGACTGGTTCAAGGTTGTGTTTGATGGATATCGTGTTGATGGCGAAACTGTTAGGATTGGCAAGGTTCATGCTGGCGTTTTTTCGCACAACGGCAAGGAAATGTGGGCGATTCCGTTTGTGCGCGATTCTGTGGTCGAATTTTTCGACACTTGCGGACAAAGCATTCGCAAGACCTTCATGAAGGCACCATTGAAGTTTACGCGCATAAGTTCTCGCTATACCAATTCGCGCATGCATCCAATCCATCATGTTCCGAAGGCGCATTTGGCGGTTGATTTTTCTGCTCCAATGGGAACGCCAATCTATGCTGCATCGGACGGACGGATTACTATAAGACAATATGGTAACGGTGCTGGAAACTATGTAAAAATAAGGTACAACAGCATCTATGAAACCGTTTATATGCACTTGTCGAAGTTTGGAAAGTACAATGTCGGCGACTATGTGCATCAGGGAGATGTTATTGGTTATGTGGGCAGTACGGGCTGGTCAACTGGTCCGCATTTGCACTACGAAGTCCACGAGAATGGTAAGAAAATAAATCCGCTCAACTTTGATCCACCACCAGCAGAGCCGGTGGATTCGGCAAATATGGAGCGCTTCAATCGGGAAAAGCGTCCGTGGATAGAAAAGATTGGTAAAATTGTATTGGAATAAAATAAAAAAGAGGCATTAAGCCTCTTTTTTTATTGAAAAAACATGCAAATTATTCAGCAACTTTTTGGAGTGCATCAATCATCTTAAGCATGCAATCCAAGTCCATGTTTTCGTTTTCCATAACCTTGCTCCACTTTTCTTCTCCCTTTGCGTCGAAATCGGTTTTGCCCTTCCAGCCTTCTACGATTTTTGCAGCTTCATCGCAGTTGCCAGCGTTAATAGCGTCTTCTACTTTCTGAACATCAGCTTCTGTAATCTTGCTTCCGCAGCTTGTCATTGCAAAGCATGATGCAAATGCAATCATTCCAATAAATAATAATTTCTTCATTTGTAATAATTTTAAAATTTCAGGTGTCTGTTTATTGCAGTTGAATCGGATGACACCATTTTATCCTATATCAACTTCGATGCAAAAATATAAATTATTTTTTATTGAGCAAACATTTATAATGTTTTTTAGTATATGTTCGTAAACATGTTTTTTGTTTGATAGGCATTCGGAATAAAATTTTATCTTTGTGCCAATTAATTTTTAAAAACAAATAGGTCATGATAGAAAACTTGAATGAATTTATGTCAACGAATATGGCTGCTGCAAAACGTTCTGCCATTCGTGAAATATTGAAGTTAACACAGCGTCCCGAAGTTATTTCGTTTGCTGGCGGTTTGCCTGCACCTGCATCTTTCCCAGTAGCAGACATCAAGCAGTGCATCGATGAGATTCTTGATGAGGCAGGACCAAAGGCTTTACAGTATGGAACTACCGAAGGCGATGTTGAACTTCGCAACGAAATCGTTAAGCATTATGCTCGTCAGGGAATGAATGTTACAATCGACAACCTTATGATTACTACTGCATCACAGCAGGCTCTCGACATTGCAGGTTGGATTTTCATCAATCCGGGCGACACAATCATCTGCGGTTTGCCGTCATATCTTGGCGCTCTCGGTTCATTCCGCGCATACGGTGCTGTTCCTGTAGGAATTCCATTCGATGAATATGGCATGAAACCAGACCTTCTCGATGCTAAGTTGGCAGAAATGAAGGCTCAGGGCAAGAAGCCGAAATTCATCTATTTGATTCCTGATTTCCAGAACCCGACAGGTATTACTTATCCAGAAGCACGCCGTCAGGAAATTATTGACATTGCCGACAAGTACGATTTGTTCATCATCGAGGACTGCCCGTACCGTGAACTTCGTTTCGAAGGCAAGGCTCAGCGCATGATGTACGAACTTGACAAGAATCACAGAGTTATCTCTCTCGGAACTTTCTCGAAGACTTTGGCTCCAGGTTTCCGTCTTGGTTGGGTTCTCGCTCATCCGGATGTAATCTACAAGTTCGTAACAGCTAAGCAGCACACCGACCTTTGTACTCCAGCTATTCTTCAGATGGCAACTGCAAGATATATGTCGAAAGGTTTGTTCGAGAAGAACTTCGGCAAGACAATCGAGATGTACCGCGAAAAACGCGACTATATGCTCAATTGCTTCGAAAAATACATGCCAGAGGGTGTTAAGTGGACACATCCAGAAGGCGGTTTGTTCCTGTTGCTCTCGTTGCCGGAAGGTTACGATACAAACGAACTGTTCCAAGTTGCAATCAAGAACAATGTTGCTTTCGTAACTGGCGAAGTTTTCTTCTGCGATGGAAGCGGAAAGAACACAATGCGTTTGAATTTCTCATATTCGTCATTGGAGCAGATAGAGGAAGGTGTAAAGCGTCTCGCATCTGCAATAAAGGAATTCATGAAGAAGTAAGCGTAACAATGCATAGATTTGAAGAGCGATGCCAATTGGTGTCGCTCTTTTTTTGTAGGTATTATTCCGCATCTAAAAACATTTTCGTAATTTCGCGACCTAAATGTTTCCAATATGGACGAATACATTGTATCAGCCAGAAAATACCGTCCCGACACCTTTGAAATGGTTGTGGGACAAGACGCTATAACGCAAACACTGAAAAATTCCATAAAGAACAATCAGCTCGGACAGGCATATCTTTTTTGTGGTCCGCGTGGTGTTGGTAAGACTACTTGTGCGCGAATTTTTGCAAAGACCATCAATTGTAGCAATCCAACACCTGAGCATGAACCGTGCAACGAGTGTGAGTCGTGCCGTGCTTTTGCCGAGTCAAGGTCGTTCAACATACATGAGCTTGATGCCGCATCAAACAACTCGGTGGATGATATTCGTGTGCTAATCGACCAGGTGCGCATACCACCGCAGTTGGGTTCGTACAGTGTGTATATCATCGATGAAGTTCACATGTTGTCGCAAGCGGCTTTCAATGCTTTCCTGAAAACATTGGAGGAACCGCCTAAGCATGCAATTTTCATACTTGCAACAACCGAAAAACACAAGATTCTGCCTACTATTCTTTCGCGTTGCCAGATATTCGATTTCAATAGGATAAGCGTAGAGGATATTCGCAAGCGACTTGAGTTTGTTGCAAATCGAGAAGGCATTGAAGCCGAGTCGGATGCCTTGCATGTGATAGCACAGAAGGCCGATGGTGCAATGCGTGATGCCTTGTCTATTTTCGACCAGATAGTAAGTTTCTGCGGAAAGAACATCACATATCAGGATACAATAAAAAACCTTAATGTACTTGATTATGAAGTATATTTCAAGGTTACCGATGCGCTTTTGTCAGGTAATTATGCCGAAGCTTTGAATATTTTTGATGAAGTTCTGAAGAAAGGTTTTGAAGGAGGATATTTTATCGGAGGACTGGCATCTCACTATCGCGACTTGTTGGTTTGCAAAGATCCGGGTACGATAGGATTGATTGAGGTTGGCGACAAGACAAAGACAAGGTATCTGGAATATGCGCAAAAGTGTTCTACTACATTTTTGTTCAATGCCATACAGATTGCCAATGGTTGTGATATGAGTTACAAGACGGCGCAGAACAAGCGATTGCTTGTTGAGTTGTCGTTGCTTAGGATATGCAATCTGGCAACCGATGTTTTTGCAGTAGCACAGACTCAGCCGGTTCAAAATGTTGTGCAGAAGCCAGCAGTGGCAAATAATGTAGTTGCGGAACCGCCAAAGGCATATAACACACCGGAACTAAAGCCTGTTCAACCCAAACCCGAACTAGCAAAAGCGGTAGAGGAGAAGAAGCCAAGTGTAGCGCCTAAGGTTCAGCAGGAAAATAATGCAAAGCCTGGTGCTGAAAATCTTCTTAGCAAGATTGTGGGACTGGGTGGCAATGCAGAGGATAAGCCAAAGTCTGTTGCCGAATCTAATTTCGATAGTGCAAATTTGGGAGAAAAGGAATATTCTCTTTCCGATGTTGTGTCGGCATGGTTGTCTTTTGTTGTAGAGAAGTTCAAGACAGACAGTCCGCGTTGGAGCAGTTATTTCAATTCTCATCTGCCGGAACTTTCTGCCAGCAATTCATACATAGTCAAGGTTGAAAATGAAG
The DNA here is from genome assembly GCA_017551515.1 of Bacteroidales bacterium. Classification (GTDB taxonomy): domain Bacteria; phylum Bacteroidota; class Bacteroidia; order Bacteroidales; family ML635J-15; genus Bact-19. Next base: position 15,781 of record JAFZLK010000051.1, read on the forward strand.
AAAAACTTAGACTTCTGTCGCCTAAGAAAGAGTTTGTTCAGAACTATATTCGTGTGAAACTTGACAACAGAAATTTCACATACGACTATGTTGTTGATGAAAGTCTTATCAAGAAGAACGAAGAGATAGCAAAGACATCGTCGGAACGGCTCGAGGACCTGAAAAAAAATAATCCTGATGTTGCCGGAATGATAAGCGACAGCGATTTCATGCAGGTTTAGTATAAAGACATTGCAGGTGAAAGGCAATAGCGTCGTTGAATTTTTCAAATACTGCATAAAGCGGACTGCATCAGCATGCTGGATTCTGTTCAAGCTGATGATTCCAGTCTCCATAATAATTCGTCTGATTCAGGAATTTGGTATTCTTCCATATATCAGTGGCGCACTTGAACCTGTTATGGGCCTAGTTGGTCTGCCTGCCGAAACTGCTATTGTGTGGATGTCGGCAATGGTGGTAAACATTTATGGAGGTTTGCTGTCGTTATTTTCTATTTATCCTTCTTTGTCAGAACCTCTTACACATTCGCAACTTACCATTTTGCTGACTATGGTTATTGTTGCCCACAATTTCCCAGTGGAGGTCAGCATTGCGCGGAAAACTGGCGTGAAGTTTATGGTAATGTTCCTGATTCGGTTCCTCGGCGCTATTGCTTTGGGTGCAATTCTTAACGGCGTATACTCTTTGTCAGGTACTTTGCAGGAACCAGTCGAAATGCCAGAATTCCTTGTCGCCGATCATGTTGGCTGGGGAGAATGGGCGTTGAACGAATTGAAAAACTACGGTTTGATAATAGTGGTAATATTTGCGCTTGTGGTGTTTGTGCGACTGCTTGAAGTTATTGGCTTTATGAAGTTTATCAACAAGATGTTCCTGCCTTTGCTTGGTTGGTTGGGAATCAGCGAGCGTATGCTGCCGCTTACCGTGATTGGCATGACGATGGGATTGGCGTATGGTGGTGGACTTATTGTCGAGGAAAGCACAAAAATCGAGGTTCGTCCAAAGGATATTTTCTTCTCGATGACATTGATGGGACTTTTTCACAGCATATTCGAGGATACCATATTGATAATCGGTGCTGGTGCGCACTGGACGGGAGTTATTTTGATTCGCGCAATATTCGCATTTGCGGTGACTTACATTTTTGTCTTGCTAACCAAAAAGATGGATGACAAGAAGTTTGCACGAATTTTCATGACAAAATCATTTCAAAAGCGAATGTCTGCGGAAAAATGAAATAATCGTTTGCCATATAAAACCGAGTTTAAGCCAAAAATGAATTGTTTTTCCCATTTTGGCTGAAACTCGATACTGCTGTTCTTCGGATTTGTAATCCGAAGATATTGAATATCAGGATTTTTTTTTGTCCTATATACATTCTATTCTTGTGCATTGCCTTAACGTTTGTTTTAATGTGTAACTAGTCTA
>JAFZLK010000052.1 GCA_017551515.1 Bacteroidales bacterium
AATCTGTTCCACGACAATACGTTAGCAGATTCCGGACAACCGATTTCACACTGCTCCCCGTTCCGTATCGCAGGTTCAATCTGGTTTTCGGAATGACAAGCCCTATAATCAGCATACGTATATAAGAGTTTGACAACAATTGACTTATAACGTTTGTACATTTTTTTAGCGGACACCAATAGTAGAAAATAATTGATTATGAAGCATTGGCGCATGTTTTTGCCTAAAAAACTGCAAAAACTGTGACAATGCAAAATATAGCGGACAATAATAAATCGGTCTCCGTAAATTACAAATTCTAGTAATATGAATTATATATATACAGAACCGAACCCTGATAGTCTGTGGTGTATTGTAGCGGAGTGTATTTTGATGGACCATTGACGATGTTTCCATCGCTTACATTGAACTTGGATCCGCATATCGGGCATTCTAGGAACAGTCCTGATGAATCTACGCTAAGGATGGCATCCTTTGTTTTTGGGTGATGCGGGCATGCGCGGTCATAGGCAACCCATTCATCTGGTGCTGTGCAGGCCACTACGATTCCCTTGTATCCATAACCATCTACGTATATATAGTTGCCAGGAGTTTTCAATGCCATGTGCGATGGCATGTCGGGGTATAATTGGAGGCTTACATATACATAAGGAACATATTCTTCATTTTCGCATGCGGGAATAACTCCCAAGGCAAGCGTTATGATTGAAATAATTATTACCTTTGTCAGCGTTTTCATAATTATATTTATAGTCGATGGCAAAATTAGCGAAATTTGTTTTTATCGTATTATTGTCGGTGATAAATTTTATTCCAAATTATTCAACCGCACAGGTTAATTATTCTCCTAAGAAAGACAGGAATGCAGAATCTATTGATAGACAAGAAGAAAGACGAATCGAAAAGCAACGAAAGGCTAACGAGAGACACAAAAAAGAATTGAAACGGCAAAACCAGCAAGCTGCGGCAAAGCACAACCACGAGGCACAGAGGCAGCAACGTAAAGCCCAGAATTATAGTGTGGAGCGTGATATAAAATCAAGGAGGGTAAAGAAGAAGGATGAAAAACTGACTCCAGAGGAAAAGCTTGTCCAGAAATTGGAGCGGCAGAAACAGCGGGAGGAAGCAAAAAAAGATAAACTCGCTGAAAAAGAGAGGAAAAAGATGCTCAAGAATTATCATAAAAAGATTAGCGGTGCTGGAAAAGACATTGCTAACCGTAAAAAAGTATATAAACGGATGAAGAAATCTAAAAGAATTGCTAATAAAAATAATAAGAGATAATGCTTTGAATGTTAGTGTCTTATGATTTATTTGTTAAATTTACGGAAAAAAAAAGCAAAAAAGTTGTTAAGAAACGAAAATGTGTAGTAATTTTGAAGCCCCATTTTATTAGGGGAGATATAAGTAGTAAGTAAGTAAAATTTTATTATGTTACGAAGAATACAATTGTTGATTTTGGCACTCTTAGCAAGTGCAGGGTTGTACGCTCAGGTGGGTACTTTGAACGGTACTGTCATTGATGCGTCAACCAACGAACCAGTTCCGTTCGCCAATGTTTCCATTGAGGAGAACGGAAATGTCGTTACTGGAGGTATGACCGATTTTGACGGTAGGTTCAGTATCAAGCCGATCAAAGCCGGTAAGTATGATGTCTCGGCATCGTATATAGGTTATGGTACGGTGAAGTACTCGAATGTTCAGATTACAGCAGGACAGATTACCTTCCAGAACTTCAAGTTGAAACCCGAAGCAGAAATGCTTGCCGAGGTTGAGGTTATTGAATACAAAGTTCCTCTTATCCAGAAGGACCAGACACAGTCTGGTGGAACAATGACGTCCGAGGACATTTCGAGAATGACCGCCCGTTCGGCAGATGCTGTTGCATCAACAGTCGGTGGTGTGTATTCTGAAAATGGTTCGGTAGGTAGTATTAGAGGTTCGCGTTCCGAAGATGTCGTTTACTATGTCGATGGTGTTAAGGTTCGTGGTTCCAGCAGTGTTCCAAAGTCGGCAATCGAGCAGGTGTCCGTTATTACTGGTGGTGTTCCCGCTCAGTACGGTGATGCTACAGGTGGTATCATCAGCTTGACCACCAAGGGTCCTGCTTCCGAGTTCTGGGGTGGCGCCGAAATCCTTTGCTCTGTCGAAGGTTACGGTTACAACCTTGCCGGTCTTACATTGTCAGGCCCAATCTGGACAAAGACCGATGCGGAGACTAACCGCAAGAGAACAATAATGGGCTTCATGGTTTCGGCTGAAGGTTCTTATATTCTCGACGGTAGTCCTTCGGCAGTAGGAGAGTGGAGAGCTTACGATGATGTTGTAGAAGAAATGACTACCAGTCCGTTACGTCTTGTTGAGTCGGAAAACGGTGCAGTAGTATATCAGAATACCTTATATTTAAAGGATGACTCGTTCTATAACAAGAGAAGAAGATCCAATGCAACAAATATGAATTTGAATATTGCTGCTAAGATAGATATTGCACCAATTAGGGACTTGGACATTACCTTTGGTACTAACATTTACCTTGCCAATGCAAGAATCTATTCAAGAGGTAATTCTTTGTTCAATTCAGAAAACAACGGTCGTCAGAAATATGGTAGCTATCGTATGTACGGTCGTTTGACCCAGAAGTTTAGAGAAAAGGAAGAAGAAGATGCTGGAAAGAAGTCATTCTTCAGAAATCCTTACTATACGATTCAGGTCGATTATACGAAGGTTCATTCTCAGTCAGGTGATATAAACCACTGGGATAATTTCTTCGACTACGGCTATGTAGGAGAATTTGACATAACACCTAATAAGTATTATTCATGGTCGCAGGATTCTGTAACAGGATTGGTAGGAAACTGCATGGAAACATTCTTCTATCAGGTGGATGAATTTAATGGCGGTAGCTTAAATCCAGCTCTTGCTAACTACACAAACCAGTTCTATGATTATATGGGCAGTAGCTTCCCAACAATGTACACACAGTACATACAGATGTATGGCGGTTTGCTTAACGGTGACGGTCCTTCTTCTATATATGGTATGTGGCAGGTTCCCGGTGTTCCTTACGGCTCTTATTCAAAGTCGGATGCAACACAGTTGAGAGTTTCTGCTAATGCAGCTGCCGACCTTGGCGGACATGAAATCAGCCTCGGTTTTGAGTTCGAACAGAGAAGCGACTCGTACTTCGGTGTTTCCGCTTTCAGTTTGTGGGGATTGGCTAGAAGTTTGACAAATAGCCACATAGAGGAAATTGATAAGACTCAGCCGATTGTTTATAGAGACGATAACGGTCTGTTCCTTGATACAATTGATTATCCGAGAATCTATAATGCTTCTACTCAGAAGAGATTCGACAAGCATTTGCGTGAATCCCTCGGTCTTGATGTTGAAGGAACCGACTGGATTAACATTGATTCATATGATCCAAGTACATTTGACCTCAATTGGTTCAGTGCAGATGAATTGTTCAACCAAGGTTCAAGCTATGTTTCATACTATGGTTACGATTATGCAGGTAACAAGTTGAACTACAAGCCTACTTTTGAGGACTTCTTTACAAAAGATGTTGATAATGATGGATTCCTTGACAGACCTATTGCACCATTTGAGCCTACTTACATGGCTGGTTACATTCAGGATAAGTTTGCATTCAAGGACCTTATATTTAATATAGGTATACGTATCGACCGTTACGATGCAAACCAGAGTGTATTGAAAGACCAATTTACTTTGCATAATGCTTATACAGTAGGAAATAAAGAGGTTGATCTTATTAATTCAACAAAACATCCTGGAAACATTCCAGATGAGGCAGTTGTTTACGTAAACGACATCAACAACCCTACAGAAATCACAGGTTATCGTGTAGGAAGCACATGGTACAATGCAAGCGGTCTTGAAATCGACAATCCTAACTCAATACAGGGTGCAAATGGTATTTCACCTTACTTGGTTGACCCGAGTGAGGAACTCAACGCATCTGCTTTCAAGGATTATCAGCCACAGGTTGTTGTAATGCCTCGTATCGCATTCTCGTTCCCGATTTCAGAAGACGCTTTGTTCTTTGCTCACTACGACATTCTTTCGCAGCGTCCGCAAGCAGGTGGACAACTTAGCCCGATTGAATATATGTATATAAGACAGTTGGGAACTTCGACCTTGAACAATCCTGACCTTAAGACTGAAAAGACTATTGACTACGAATTAGGTTTCCAACAGAAACTCGGAAACACCTCGTCAATTAAACTTTCGGCATTCTATCGTGAAATGCGTGATAAGTTGCAGACAATCTCAGTGTATGGTGCATATCCTATTACATACTATACTTTGGGTAATATCGACTTCGGTACTGTAAGAGGTTTCACCCTTGCATACGATTTGAGAAGAACAGGTAATATTACATTGAGAGCCAACTATACCTTGCAGTGGGCAAAGGGTACTGGTTCGAGCTATGATTCTGGCGCTTCGATTGTTAAGTCCGATAATCCTAACTTGAGAACCATCCTCCCGTTGGATGTTGACCAGCGTCACAATTTCCAAATTGTACTTGACTACCGTTTTGGTGGCAAGGCTGACGGAACTCCATACAACGGACCAAAGATAAGAGGAAAACACATCTTTGCTAATACAGGTGTCAACTTTACTATCGTTACTGGTTCGGGTACTCCTTATACAAAGAGAACTGAACCTAATAACGGTGTTATTGTCGGTTCTTTGAACGGTGCAACAAAACCATGGAGAACAAAGGTTGATATGAGTGTTTCGAAGGACATTAGAATCAGACTCTCAAAGGCTAATGATGAAGGTTCAAAGGAAAAATATGGATACCTCAGGGTTTCGTTGGAAGTAAACAACTTGTTGAACTCAAAGACTCCTATGTATGTATATTCATATACAGGCAATGCAGGCGACGATGGTTATCTGAACTATGCTGATTACCAGACACAGATTGCATCGCAAACTGATGAGGAAGCTTTCAGAAATTTCTATGCAATGTACATCAACTCGCCAGGTTATTACATGTTGCCTACAACAGTAAGATTAGGTGTTAGTTTCTCATTCTAAATTTTATTAAAGAAAAATACAAATATCACGATATGAAAAGATTAAATAAAATAGTATTTGTAGTAATACTTGGTCTTTGTTCAAGTTATGCATTTGCCGACAAGTGGTTGGGAACAGTCAATGTTACCCCAGTAGCCAAGGCATCGGGCGGATGCGAATCGGCAAGAACCTCTACCGATTTGAAATTGAACAATGTAGTAGCCAGGGTGCATACTGGAGGCGACATGTGGTGGGACCTTCAGGGAAAAGCAAAATATGAAGTTCCAAGAGACGGCGGTGTCCATGCTTTGTATTGTTCGGCTATCTGGGTCGGCGGTAAGGATGCTAACGGTCAGTTGAAACTCGCTGCTCAGCGTTATCGTCAGGTTGGTATCGACTATTGGCCTGGTCCTCTGATTATATCTGGCGCTGAGATTGCATCTGTTTCTTCAGATATATGCCGTCAGTACGATAAGCATTTTTGCGTATCGAAGCAGCAGGTAAAGGATTTCAGAGAATGGTACAATTGCAGTATAACTCCTGATTGCGATCCTAATCCAGAATACACAATTCCGGATATTATTCGTGAATGGCCGGCTCACGGACCAGACGGTGGTTACGACTATAACCTCGCACCTTTCTATGATATGGATGGCGATGGTTACTACGACTGCAACAAGGGTGATTTCCCATATTTTGAATTTGCTAATGAAGGTATTACCGAAGACCCGGATTGCTTGAGACCGCGTGGTCAGGCAGCTCGTCTTTTCGGAGACTATACCATGTGGTGGGTTTACAATGACAAGGGAAATATCCATACAGAAACTGGTGGTGCTGCTATCGGTTTTGAATTCCGTGCTCAGGCTTTTGCATTCCAGACAAACGATGCTTTGAACGATATGACATTCTACAACTACAGAATTATAAACCGTTCGACCTATACCTTATATAATACATATTTTGGCGTATTCGTAGATGGTGACTTGGGTAACGGTTACGATGACTATGTAGGATGCGATGTTCAGCGTGGTCTCGGTTTCTTCTACAATGGTGATGAAAACGATGAAGACTACAGCGGTACAAAGGGTTATGGTTCTCAGCCTCCAGCAATCGGTATCGACTTCTTCGAAGGTCCTTATCAAGATCCCGATGGTATGGATAACTCTACAAGCTATGTTGAGGTTTCGGGAAAGAAAATCCTTGATTGTAATGTAGGTGATTTTAAGAATGGTAATATTAACGGTTTGAACTTCGGAGATGGTACTGTTGATAACGAGCGTTGGGGTATGAGACGTTTCATATATTTCAACAATACTACTGGTGGTAATACAAACAAGACCGACCCGCAGACTGCAGTTGAGTATTACAACTACATGACTGGTTACTGGAAAGATAATACACCTCTTCTGTACGGAGGCGACGGTTATTCTTCAGCACTAGGTGCTGATCCATCACAGCCAACCAATTTCATGTTCCCTGGAACAACAGATATATGCGGTTGGGGTCAAGATGGTATAGTAAGGGAAAACTGGACAGAAGAAACCGAATCAAATCCTGCCGACGACAGACGTTTGATTCAAGCTGCAGGTCCTTTCACATTGACTCCCGGACAGGTAAACGATATTACAATTGGTGCAGTTTGGGCAAGGGCAACAGCAGGTGGTGCTTATGCTTCTGTAGATGCAGTAAAAGTTGCTGACGATAAGGCTCAGATTCTTTTCGAAAACTGCTTCCGCGTACTTGACGGACCTGATGCTCCAGAACTTAATATCGTTGAACTTGACAAGAAACTTATATTCCACATCTACAATAGAACAAGTTCAAATAACTATTTGGAAGGATATGTAGAAAAGGATCCTTCATTGTTCTGCGGTGATTCATTGGTTGATCCTTGCGATATGTACTACTATTTCCAGGGTTACCAGGTATTCCAGTTTAAGGATGCATCAGTTTCAATGACTGACAGATACGATGGTGACAAAGCTCGTCAGGTTTTCCAGTGCGATATAAAGGATAATGTTTCTAAACTTGTCAATTATACTTGGTCTGATGACTTGGAAGCTAATGTTCCTGTTCTAGAGGTTAATGGTGAGAATCAGGGTATAGTTCATACTTTTGTACTTGAAAAAGATTATTTCGCAACAGGTGATTCCAGACTTATCAATAATAGAGAATATTACTATAGTGCGATAGCTTATTCTTACAACCCAACAATGAAGTATGACCAGAATGATGAAAGTACATTCAAGGGACAGAAGACTCCATACTTGGCAGGTAGAAATAACATTAAGGTTTATTCTGTAACTCCTCATATTACAAGCGTTGGAGGAACTATTATCCAGGGCGATTATGGTTACGGACCTCAGATTACAATGCTTGAAGGTTATGGAAACGGAAACAATGAGTTGGAACTTACTGCTGAGACTATCGAAGACATCATGTCTGGATATCCTTGGAAAGTAAAAGACCGTGTATATGAAAACGGTATGGGTCCTATCAATGTTAAGGTTATTGATCCTTTGAACATTATTGATGATACTTATTATGTTAAATTTAACGTGTCCAATGCTAATGCCAACGGTACAATTGGAACAAACGCATATTTAACTGAATCATTCAATCCTTTCCCATATGTAGTTTACAATTCTCTTGGTGATACTGTTCATTCTGATGTCTCAGTACAGCTTGGATACTCAAACGAACAGTTGTTCATGAATTGGGGATTTTCTATTTCAATATCACAGGAATACCATACCGGTGATAAGAATTACAATGCAAATAACAACGGTATTATATCATCAAGTATAACTTTCGCTGATGAAACAAAGCCATGGTTGTCATTCTTTGCAGATATGGATGCCTATCAGGAAGTTCAGTCTTTGAAGTGGACAAACTGGATAAGGACTGGAACATTCAGGTATCCTAACCACGACGCAGGTCAGTATGATGACGATTTGCAGGATTTCACTGGTGATGAAAACCAGAATATGGAAAAGATTTGTGGTGGAAAATGGGGACCTGCTTTCTATGTCAACAATACAAAGTTTGGCTTATTGCCGAAGCAGGCTCGTACATATATGACAATAAATGACAAGCACCCGATGACTTCTGTAGATATTGTTATAACAGCTGATAAGTCGAAGTGGTCGCGTTGCTGTGTTGTCGAAATGAACGAAAACGAATGGTCAACCGATGACTATGGATTCGACAAGGAGGACACAAGGGTTAACTATACAAGTTATGAAAGAGCCTTGAAGTTCGGATTGAGAAAGAGTCCGTCAGTTGACAAAGAAGGAAATCCATTGAACGATGGCACTCACGGTCTAGGTTGGTTCCCGGGTTATGCAATTGATATTACAACAGGTGAACGACTAAACATAATGTTCGGTGAAGATTCATGGATGACTGGTGAGAATGGTTGCGATATGATTTGGAATCCGACTTCAGATATTATGGATATTCACAGTAATCCTATCCTCGGTGGTAAGCATTATATATATGTAATGGGTAACGAGCGTGAATCTGGTGAAGACGGTGATCCTACTGGTTCAAACGCAAATGCACCTGCTTATGATTCTTGTAAGTACATTTATGAAAAGCTGTTGAAGTACGAAGAGACTGGCGCAGTTTCTCACATGAGAAATGTTTACAAGAGTGTAATGTGGTGTGCAATACCATTGCATAATGAAAAGTATGATTACCTTGCATCTGATGTTTCAATTAAAATTAGGGTTGCAACTCCGTATCATGTTGCAAAGAAGGAATTTGGAATTGCAAATCCAGAAAATGGCAATGCTCCTTTCTTCAAGTTCTCAACATCAGATATCAAGACAATTCACGATGATCAGGAAACAGCAGAGAATGCACTTGACCTTATAAGAGTTGTTCCTAATCCATACTACGGGTCGTCATACTACGAGTCGAACCAATTGGATAATAAGGTAAGAATTACCAACTTGCCAAAGACTTGTACAATCTCGATTTACAATATTAACGGTACTATGGTTAGACGGTTCGACAAGGATACCGAGACTACATTCATTGAATGGGATCTTACGAACTCTGCAAACATCGTCATCTCAAGTGGTGTATATCTGATTCATGTAAAAGCTCCCGGTATAGGCGAGAAAGTGGTTAAGTGGTTCGGAGCACTTCGTCCAACAGATTTGAATAACTTCTAAAATAATAGCTCGATATGAAAAGAATATATTTGGTATCAATATTACTAATTACGGTATTTGGATTAATTAGTACAGATTTATTTGCCGGAAACTGGCAAAGGGCTGGTCAGAGTGGTGCATCGCAACTGCTGGTCAATCCGTGGGCAAGAAGTTCGGGCTTTGGTGAAGCTAATGTGGCTTGTATAACAGGCTATGAAAGTATGCACTTGAATGTTGCAGGTCTGGCTTTCACCAAGAAGTTGGAAGTTGGTTTTAATAATTCGCAGTACCTTGTAGGTTCTGGCATACAGGTCAATGCAGCTGCATTGGCAGTAAGAGTAGGCGAGAACAGCGTACTTGGTGCAATGGTTGATGTTTTCAACTGGGGCGAGATTATTAAGACTTCTGAAGATATGCCGGAAGGCGGTTTCGGAACGTTTAAGCCGAATTATACTGTTATAGGACTTTCGTATGCACGCGAATTCTCAAATAGTATTTTCGGTGGTATCACGGTAAAAGTGATTAACGAGCAGATTGATAACCTGAGTGCATCTGGATTCGCTATTGATGCTGGTATCCAGTACATAACAGGTTTTGGTAAGGATAAGGCCGGCAATAGAAACCGTGATAATATACATTTCGGTATAACAATGAAGAATGTTGGAACAACAATGAAGTATTCGGGCGATGGTATGTCTTTCGTTGGTGTTTCCCCGACAGGAACAAGCATGAGTGTTGAAAACAGAAGTCAGGAATTCGAGCTTCCGTCTTTGATTAAGATCGGTTTCTCATACCACATTAGATTGGCTGCTAAGATTGATGAAGATGACGAAACGGTTTATTCAAACCATAATCTTGCAATCGCACTCAACTTTACTTCCAATTCCTTTACTAAGGACCAGTTCCATTTCGGTCTAGAATACTCGTTTATGGAATATTTGTTCATCCGTGCAGGTTATACTTTCGAGAAGGGCTTGTATTCTGTATCTGATTGCACAACGGTATTCTCCGGACCATCTGCGGGCATAACCTTGCAGGCTCCGCTTAAGAAGAAGGAAGAAGGAGCAAAATATGGTTTGAATACTACTTCGGTAAGTACAAGACCTGTTGTTGGTGTTGATTACTCATACAGGTTTACGAACATACTTGGTGGTGTTCACACATTTGGTTTGCGTGTTACAATGTAAAATGTTTTAAGTTAATACTTCTTGTCGGAAAGCCCATTTCAAATGGGCTTTCCGATTAAAATTATTTTCCAAAGCAAAAAAATTATTACCTTTGCATTGGAAATCCCTGAGAGAAAAGGGGATTTCTTTTTGTTTGTATAACTTTAATAATTAAATAATTATGTCTGATATTTCATATTTGACCGAAGAAGGTCTTAAGAAACTAAAAGATGAATTGGATAGAATGGTGAATGTTGAGAGACCTAATATCTCGAAGCAAATTGCAGAAGCCCGCGATAAAGGTGACTTGTCGGAAAATGCTGAATACGATGCAGCAAAAGAAGCTCAGGGACTTCTGGAAATGAAGATTAGTAAATTGCAGGAAACCATAAGGAATGCACGTATTATTGATCCATCGCAGATAAATACAAATGCAGTACAGATTCTTAACAAGGTGAAACTTAGAAATGTGAAGACAAATCAGGAGATGGAATATACTATTGTTTCGGAATCTGAGGCTGATTTGAAGGCAAAGAAAATCTCCGTTTCAACTCCTATAGCAAAGGGACTGCTTGGTAAGAAAGTGGGCGAAGTTGTTGATATACAGGTTCCAAGCGGTATGGTTTCATTCGAGATAGTTAACATTTCAATTTAATTGGTCATGGCAACATTATTTACAAAGATTATCAATGGTGAAATCCCATGCTACAAAGTGGCAGAGGATGATAAGTTCATAGCTTTTCTTGATATTAATCCTTTGAAGAAAGGACATACGCTTGTTGTTCCAAAAGAAGAGAAAGACTATATCTTTCGCAATTCGGATGAGGTGTTGTCTGAAATCTTAATATTTGCCAAGAAGGTAGCTGCGGCATTGGAAAAAACAATAGAGTGTGAGCGCATTGGTCTAATGGTTCTTGGCTTGGAAGTTCCACATACACATATACATCTTATACCGATAAGCAAGGAGGGAGACATGTTGTTGTCGAATACTCGCGTAAAGCTTACCGATGAGGAGTATAAAAAACTAGTTGAAGATATTAGGAAGAATATGTAAATTAGGTTTATATAAACATTTGAGGCGGAATTCGTTCCGCCTTTTTTATATTCACAGCTCAAGTTTAATAAACTGCCTAAAACTTTTGCTGTGTTCTTTATTAAAAACGTTATACTCGCAGAGTAATAAAAATTTTGTAAGATGAGAATACATTTCATAGCAATTGGCGGTGCTGCAATGCACAACTTGGCGATAGCGCTGCACAAAAAAGGTTACAACATAACAGGTTCAGACGATGAGATTTTCGAGCCATCGCGCTCACGCCTCGAAGCATGCGGACTTTTGCCCAAAGACTTTGGCTGGCATCCAGAAAACATAACAAATGATATCGATATTGTAATACTTGGAATGCACGCCCGCAAGGACAATCCCGAACTCGTCCGCGCTCAGGAACTCGGACTGAAAATTTGCTCCTACCCCGAATACCTCTACGAACAGACAAAGTCGAAAATGCGCGTAGTAGTTGGCGGAAGCCACGGCAAGACAACCATAACTTCGATGATTATGCACGTGCTAAAAAACGCTAACCTCGGCTTCGATTACATGGTGGGCGCAAACATCAAAGGATTTGACACTATGGTAAACCTCGAGGACAAAAACCGCGTGGCAATCTTCGAAGGCGATGAATACCTGTCGTCACCAATTGACCTCACGCCAAAATTTCACTGGTACAAACCACATATTGCAGTGCTTACTGGCATAGCATGGGACCACATAAACGTTTTCCCGACTTTCCCGAAATACGTCGAGCAGTTCGAGATTTTTGTAAAGTCAATTCAGTACGGTGGAAACCTTTTCTGGTTCGAAGGCGATGAAAACCTAAAGAAAATAAGTCGTGTAAACCACGACATTAAGTCGGAATCGTACGGTAAGATTGATGTTATTGAAGAAGACGGGAAATTCTGCGTTGAGCGTAACGGCAAGAAATATGTCCTTAACGTGTTTGGCGATCACAACTTCCAGAACATAAATGCAGCTTACAAAGTTTGCCAGAAACTCGGCATCAAGGATGACATTTTCTGGTCTGCAATGGAAACCTTTGAAGGTGCGGCAAAACGCTTGCAGTTGGTTAAGGAAACCGACGATTCGGCATTATACATCGACTTTGCACACGCACCTAGCAAGCTGAAAGCCACAGTAAACGCCTTGAAGCAGAAATATCCGAAACGCAAACTTATAGCCTGCATCGAACTACACACATTCAGCAGTTTGCAGAAGAATTTCATCCCACAATACAAAGGAGCAATGGACAAGGCCGACACCGCCATCGTATATTATAACCGCGAAGTATTGAAACACAAGCAATTGCCCGATATTCCCGAAGAATATGTAAAGGAATGTTTCGGCGGAAACGTAACCGTATATACCGACACCAACAAGTTGCAGGACTATCTCCGCTCCACCGACTGCTACGGCACAAACTACCTGATGATGAGCAGCGGAAACTTCAATGGAGTTGACTTCAAGAAACTTGCCGACGAAATAATAAGGTAAAACATGTATTTACGATAAAAAAGCGGCCTTCTAAGCCGCTTTTTTATTTATTGCACAATCTTTCTGAAATAGTCTATCGTATTTTTCAAGCCTTCTTCAAGGTGTATTTTTGGTCGCCAACCGCCCAAAAGTTCTCCTGCTTTTGTAATATCAGGCTTGCGTTGCATCGGGTCGTCTTCAGGTAGCTCGTGGAATTCGATTTTACTCTTCGAGCCAGTAAGTGCAATCACCTTCTGTGCAAGTTCGAGAATCGTAAATTCACCCGGATTGCCAATATTCACTGGTCCAGTAACCTCATCGGGAGTATTCATCATACGAATCATACCTTCCACAAGGTCGTCAACATACTGGAAACTGCGTGTCTGGCTGCCGTCACCGTAAATGGTGATAGGCTTGTCCTGCAATGCTTGCACAATGAAATTTGATACCACACGGCCATCGTTTGGATGCATGTTGGGTCCGTAGGTGTTGAAAATGCGCACAATCTTAATACGGACATTGTTTTGCTTGTGGTAGTTTACAAACAACGACTCGGCGCAACGCTTGCCTTCGTCGTAGCACGAGCGCGAGCCTATCGGATTCACCTTGCCCCAGTAGGTTTCGGGTTGAGGATGCACATCGGGGTCACCGTAAACTTCGCTGGTTGACGCCTGCAATATCTTGGCCTTAATACGTTTCGCCAAACCGAGCATATTTATCGCACCCATAACAGACGTCTTAATGGTCTTTATCGGATTGTACTGGTAGTGGATTGGCGATGCGGGGCATGCAAGATTGTAGATTTCGTCCACTTCGATGAAGAACGGCATGGTGACATCATGGCGGATTAACTCGAAATATGGATTGTCAAGCAAATGAATTATGTTGTTTTTCGAGCCTGTGAAATAATTGTCGAGGCAAATGACTTCGTTGCCTTCGTTGAGCAAACGCTCGCACAAATGCGAACCTATGAATCCGGCTCCACCGGTGACCAATATCTTTTTCATGCAGTATTGTTTTTCGAATTGCAAAGGTAAGAATTTTTTTGTTTCTAGGTTTCTACGGCTTCGCCGTTTCTAAGTTTAACTTCGTTGAGGGCTTCGCCGTTCAAGTTGTTTTTGGCTGTTTGATGGTTCCTTTTTTTGAGCATAGCGAAAAAACATTCGTGAAATTCGTGTTATTGGCTACACCGAGCTAAAGGTTCGTGGTTATTCCGCTGTTCGAACCTGTGAGAACATTTTTGCATCTTGTCGGGAAATCGTCTATCGTAAATCCCAATTCGTAAATAAAATTGTATTTTTGCAAAAATTTTTCGCATGGCACGAATTCTCAACATAGAAACCTCGACCGACTATTGCTCGGTATCAATATCTAACGACGGCAAATGCACCAACATTCGTCTGATGCAACCCGACAACACCCGTAAGGCTGCTCATTCCGAAAAGCTTGCCGTATTCGTAAAAGAAGTCCTTGATGAAGCCACACTGAAAGTCTCTGATTTGGACGCTGTAGCATTGAGCGGTGGACCAGGATCTTATACAGGTCTGCGCATTGGTGCAAGCACAAGCAAAGGTCTTTGCTTCGGCGGCGATATTCCTTTGATTTCTGTAAACACTCTTTTGGTAATCGCTGCTATGGCAAAAGCCAAACACAATGCCGACTACGATTTGATTGTCCCGATGATTGACGCACGCCGAATGGAAGTATATACCATGCTTACCAATGAAAAACTCGAAAAACTGTCGGAAGTGGATGCAAAAATCATTGATACGGAATCATTTTCGGAACACAAAGGCAAAAAGTTGCTTTTCTGCGGAAACGGAGCCCCAAAATGCAAAGATGTTCTTGCTCACGAAGGCTTCACTTTCATCGACGACATTTATCCATCGGCAGAATTTATGGGCGAACTTTCTGAAACCGCCTTCCGCGCAGGCGAATTTGAGGATTTGGTATATTACGAACCATTCTATCTAAAGGAATTCATTGCCACAACATCAAAAAAATCACTGTTCTAAAAACTATACATTATGCCATACAGAGCAAAAAAGAACTACAAGCGCTTCGAAAAGCCCAAAGTTACTAACTTGGAAGTCACCGAACCCGACGATCTCATCAACTTTTTGATGAAAAAATTTCCCGACCGCAGTCACAACAAAGTTAAGTCGTGGTTGCGTAACAAAACAGTGGAACTCAATGGCGCCGTTGTAACTTTGTACAACCAGAAGCTCATCCCTGGCGACAAGATTTCGATTCACTGGAAGCGAATTGCATCGGGACGCGACCTGAAAGGTATAACGATAGTTTACGAGGACAGCGACATAATTGTCATAAACAAGCCTGCAGGAATGCTATCGGTTGCTACAGCCAAGAGCAACGAAACCGCATACAGCATACTTAGCAAGCACATCAAGGAGCAGAATCCCAACAACCGCATCTTCATCGTCCATCGCCTAGACCGCGAAACTTCGGGACTGATGATGTTCGCCAAGAGCGAAGAGGTACAGGCTCTGTTGCAGGAAGATTGGAAAACCAACATCTACGACCGCCGTTATATTGCCGTAACTTCGGGCAACGAACCTATAGGCGACGGAGTTTATGAGTCGTACCTTGCACAAAACAAGGCATACGTCGTCTATTCGACCAAAGACCGCGAAAACGGACAGTTGGCGGTAACTCACTACAAAACTTTGAAAACCAAAGGACGCTATTCGCTTATGGAAATCAATCTTGAAACTGGTCGCAAAAACCAGATTCGCGTGCACATGAGCGACCTCGGACAACCAATTATTGGTGACAAGAAATATGGTTCAAGGGAAAACTTGTTCAATCGCATTGGCCTGCACGCTTGGATTCTCGGATTCACGCATCCTCGCACTCACGAACAAATGCATTTCGAAAGCAATATACCAAACGAATTCTTAAGAGTATTTGAATAAAAAAGCCCCTCAGTTAGAGAGGCTTTCCATTTATCGCATAATTAGTATCTTTCGCGTTAGCAATCCGTATTCGGTTTCGATGCGTAAGAAATATTCGCCAGATGGAACGTCAAGTTCAATTTCTATTCTGTTCAAATTTGCTGGTATAGTCTTGACAGTCTTGCCGTTCAAATCTACGACATCCACCGAAATCATATTTTCGCTTTCGACGAACACAACGCCATTGGATGGAATAGGGTAGATGTTGATTGTCGATTGTATTCCATCAATACCAGTTAATTCATTGATGATAACTTCCACTGTATCGGCACAATTGTATTCGCTGTAGCCAATAACCCATATTGTGTCGTTTGCCGCTTCAACTGTTATGCTCGGGGTTGTTTCGCCTGTTTCCCATTCGTAGGTCAAAGCACCTTCGGCAGTAATGGTAATTTCGTTGTCATTTGTAGTCTGGCTTACCGAAATTTCAGGCGAATTGTGAACATTAAGCACAAGGGTTATAACGCTGTCGCATGATGTGCTTGAAAATCTGAAAGAGTAAGTTCCTGCTTCATTCAATGTACTATCTCCAAAGGTATATGGCATATCATATTCACAGATATCCACATTTATTGTTTCTTGATATTCTTCATAAACATTAAGCACAAGAGTAACAACACTGTCACACGGTGTGCTTGGTAAGATGAATGTATATGTTCCAGCTTCGTTCAATGTGCTGTCACCGAAGGTATATGGCATATCGAATTCGCAGACATTTACATTTATTGTTTCGTGAATTTCTTCATTAACATTAAGCACAAGGGTTACAACGCTGTC
Source organism: Bacteroidales bacterium (assembly GCA_017551515.1). Taxonomy (GTDB): domain Bacteria; phylum Bacteroidota; class Bacteroidia; order Bacteroidales; family ML635J-15; genus Bact-19. The sequence goes on from JAFZLK010000052.1 coordinate 16,649, forward strand.
ACACAGCGCGCCTGAGAGAATGAATGTATATGTGCCAGTTTCGTTCAACGAAGTGTCGTTAAATATATATGGCAAATCGTTTTCGCAGACATCCACATTTATGGTTGTATTAAAACCTTCATATACATTCAGCGTAAGCGTAACAATGCTGTCGCAACCGTTTTCGGCAGAGAGATGTACGTCGTATGTGCCTGCCTCAGTGAACAGTTGTTCGTTGTATTCGTATGGCAATTCGCTTGGGCAAATGCTTATTTCATCGGTTGTCGATTCTGAATGCAATATTGTCAAATTTAGTGTTACAATGCTGTCGCATCCGTTGGCATTAATTAGAGTGAATGTCGGCTCATTGGTCGATTCGAAGTATGTGTTACCGTCGATCCATGTGTACGAGTTGCAAGCCGATTGAACATCTGTTCCATATGAGGCTTCGTTTACTGTTATGTTAATGCTTGCTGATATGTCGCAGTTTGTTTCATCGTTATGAACTATAAGCTGATATACTCCGGCATTTTCGGTTGTTGCATTTGGAATTACATTTTGATTATTTATACTTGTATAGCCGTTTGGTCCAGTCCACGAATACGATATGTTATTTCCTTCGGATGAGCCTTCTGCAGAGAGTATCAAATTTTCACCTTCACATATTATTTCTGTTGATTCGCTTATTATTGCAGTCGGGCGAATAACCAGGGATTCCACAACAAAATCTGCCTCGTTTGTACAATTACCGTTTCTAACAATAAGAGTATAAGTGCCTTCTCTAACATTCGTGAACTCTGGACTGCTTTGGAAGTTAACACCGTCAATTGAATATTCGTAGTTGTCGTTTATTGGAGAAGTTACTATAATCGACCCATCGCTTCCTCCTGAGCATAATGTGTTGGGAGTTGTGGTTGCCTGTGGTGCAGCTGGAGTATAATATACAGTAAGATGCAAAGTGTCAGTCTTATAGCAGCCATACGGTGTCATATACACTATGGGATAATCGCCAGAATCATAGTAGGTATAACCATTGTATACATACTCACCACACGACACCTCATAGATATTGTCATGATGATCACCGATAACGACCAAACGGATTGCGACTATGCTATCGCAACCATTGGCTGAATACAGATTATTATAATAGGTTCCCGATGCTGTATATGTTTGTTGTCCATGTATTGGATTGTTATATGTATAATATAAACATACTGTGTCATCGATGAAAGTTGTATCGGAACTATGTACTGTAAGGTGCAGGGTTACAATGCTGTCGCAACCAGCAACAGAAGTGAGGGTTTGGGTATAGTCGCCACTAACTGTATATGTAGTTCCGTTCCATTCGTAGCTGTCGCATTGCGCGATAGTATAATCATTGTATATAGTTAGGATTTCAAACATTGGTGAATTTTCGTTGAGAACGAGTACATAGTTGTCGCCAGCATCGAGAGTGCCGAGAGTATAATGGTATGTACCAACCGATTCACCTTCCTCGCGTGAAATTACACCGCTTATGCCATCAATATTTTCAGAAAGCGAATACTGAAATATCGGGTCGGCATGACCGCAATTCTTGTGCTGGTTTGTCTCTGGAGTTACAGTTACGGTTATTGGTAATACTGTGACTGCAATATTTACAATGCTATCGCAGTCACCAGCGTTGTGGAATGTCCATTGCAGGTCGAATTCACCAGCATTGTTGAATACAGCAGTGCTATCGCGATATGTAAACGACTGTCCGAGTTCTACGGTAGCGGTTGCGTTGCCGATCTGCTGAGGCGTTACGGCTACGGTACGTGTGTCGTTTGCACGGCAAGTTGCCGAATTGCGGAAGTTAATCAGGTCTGAATATATGAATGCAGTCACAGGGCGAACGATGTGCGAAGTGGCCTTGCTGTCGTCTTGAGTGCCTGTTCCTAATGATGCCCATGCGCGGTCTGCCGTTTTTTCGGTTACCGACCAGTAGTACGAATTGGCATCTACTTCTGTTCCTCCGACCATTGAAATTGCGTAGTTGACATTTGCAAGATTGTTTTCCATTGTGAAAAGTTCGCCTTCGGCTGGCAAGTACCAGTTTTCTCCTTTTTCGCGAGCCTTCAATGCTGCAACATAGTTTGCTTCGGTTGGATTTGTTTGTGAATTGTTGTATGCCACAATAGCATCGGTCATTGCCTTGCCGTTCATCTTGGTTCTGGCTTCGGAATATGTGGCGGCATATTGACTTGTTGTAAAGCGCGATGCTCCCCACGGAATGTTGGTATATTCGTCAAGACTTACAACGCGAACAGAATCGTTGTTCTTGGCATATACAACGCCAATTGCCTCCAAGTTCTGTATTTCGGCTTCCATCCACATAGATGGTCTTACTACTATATTGTTGCTTGTCACAATGTCGCCAACGAAAACATTGTCGACGCTTGGAGCAACACCGGATGTCTTTACAGCATTTACAATGAATTGTGAATTTTCGTAGAGATTTGCTGTCGAAATAGAGTTTTGTGTACCGAGCATTTCGTTGTTTTCGCCATTGAACCAAGTGTATGTTACCATTTCGTTGCTACTTGGCGTTGCCACTAGATTGGCATTTTCACCATAGCAAACCGAGTTGTCTCCATTAATGGAGACTGAAAATTCTGGTGCAACATTAACCGTTATGCTTCCTGTACCAGTACAAGTTCCCCCGCTAACGCTGACAGCGTAAGTCGTCGGTGTGGTAAGGTTTGATGTAGTGTATGTGCTTCCTGTGCCAAGATGATTGTCGGGCGCTGATGGCTGATACCACACATATTCTAGGTTATCGTCATCGGGCACGCTCAATGTTTCGGATGAATTGTAGCAAACAATTCCTCCTCCGCTTATTGCCACATCGGTTTCGATGACTGATATTTCAAACGGTGTGTTTGCTGCACAATATCTTTGCACCTGTTCAAAATATTGACCTACCGTTACCGAATACTGGTGTCCTTCAGTTACATTTGTCAAAGAGAGCGAACTGCTTGTCCCTATTGGTTCATTGGGATTAAGTTCATCCTTCCATGCATAATTAAAAGGTCCTGCGCCATGAGTTACCGATATTTCCGTGTTCAACCCCATGCACACGAGCATATTTCCTGCCAATGCGTATTCTGGTTCAAGAATATGGATATTTACGTGTACAATACTATCGAATCCCTGATATGATGTGTAAGTTCGAGAAATAAGCGTATCGTTTTCGGCATAAAACTCGTAACCCAAATCTACAACCTTATCGCCACGGCAGTAGTATTTATCTTTTGTAATGTCGCTCACAAATCCAAAATTGCGAATTGTACGAACATAATAGGAACCGCTGATATGCGATGGTTCCAATCGTCCAATATTTCCTCTCAAAGTAATTGGACAGGAATCGTTTGCAACTGTTGCTGTCCAATATTTTCTTCCTTGTAGCCATCTGCCACCAAGACCAATAATTGTGTTTTTGACTAGGACTTCCGATGAATATAGTTTCCTCATCTGGCCTGCAGTAGGAATGTACCATCCGTTGTTGAAATTTCCGGCATAAAATGCGGGATACATTCCGTATGCACCGTCACTATACCTTGCATCAGCAGAATCGTGCAGTTCCTTCGAAACCATCCAGCCTTCAATATTTTCCAAGTATGGAGAATAACCATATACGGTGTTTGCAGAAACTGGGATTCTTGGAAAATAAAGCGGAATAATCGGGTCTGTGGCTGGACGCTCTGGAGTCCACTGAACACCAACAGTAATACAATTTCCTGCGACTGACCAGAATTTTGTATCAAGGCAATCTGTAAGAGAAACTGCCCAGCCGTGGTTCCCATCATCGAAGACATAAAAAACGACTGCTTTTTCGTTTGCTGGAGAATATACGGTATCTCCGATGTGATATCTTTGTGAAAATGCCAGAATTGGCATCAAAAACGTGATTGCGAATAATATTTTTTTCATAGTTCTAGGTTTTAAAAGTTTCTAATCGCTCTTACATTTGCAGAGGTTCCTTTTGGCGTTGCAATGGCAGCTCCGTCATAATTTAGCACCCAAGCACTTTCTACGCCGTAATTTTCTTCGGTGCATGACCAGTATTGCCGTCCGTTCATCTTACTGCTGTTGTCAATTACATCTAATGCTGCATTTACTTCGGTCATATTGCCGTATAGAACAGCAAGTTGTCCCATTGCTGGCAGATACCAGCCTGTTCCGCATTGCATGGAGGCATTTACTGCAGTTGCATAATCTGCTAGATCCCAACTCAGTCCTTGTGCAGTACGCACAATAGAATCGCAACGAACAGAGCCAATGGTATCGGTATTTACCAATTGGGGATTGTTGTTGTAGCTGTTCAGGTAGCAAAGGCTTCCTCCATCGCCCCATGTCATGGTTCCCAAACCTGCATCATTAAGGGCAAGTGCCCAACCGTGCTGCTGCGAATTGTCAACAAAAAATACCACACCAAGGGCGGTTTTGCCACTTGCGGCAAAGTCTTCTGGCGACACCGTTGTGTTGTCGGTGCAATAAATGTCGCCCACATGAACGTGTTCCTGCGCAAAAACCGCAAGGCTCACGAGCATCATTAAAATTGTAACAAGTTGTCTCATAATATATTATCTTTTAACTATTTGCAAAAATATAAAATTATCCAATATATATGACAACTGTAAACACTTTTTCGTTGTCTGAGGAAAGAAAAAAATTGGGGCAGTATGAATACCAGCCCCAAATTTTATCATTTCACCTTCATGTCGATTAATTTTAAATCGCCCATGTAGGCTTTCAGTTTATCGTTGATTTCGAGTTTTCCAACACCCAAAGGAGTTCCTGTATAAATTAGGTCTCCAATTTTCAGAGTCATAAATTTCGAAACATGCTCAATGATGTCATCAATGCTGAAAAGCATGTCGGAAGTATTGCCGTGCTGTACCTCTATGTCGTTTCGTTGCAAGCGGAAATCAATGTTGTTCTTGTCGGGGAGTTCATCAAGCGAAACGAATTCCGAAAGCACAGCCGAACCATCAAACGCCTTGCAAATCTCCCACGGTAGTCCGCGCTGTCGACATTCGTTCTGCAGGTCACGGGCGGTAAGGTCAAGTCCAAGAGCCACAGCATCGTAGTAGCGATATGCAAATTTCTTCTGTATGTGCTTTCCCAGACGGCATATACGATACACAACCTCCACTTCGTATTGCAGGTCGTTGGTCCAGTCGGGGATGAAGAAAACCTTGTTGCTCTTCAGTAGTGAAGAATCGGGCTTCATGAAGAATATAGGCGCTTCTGGGTACGGAAGGTTAAGTTCCGCAATGTGCGCCTTGTAGTTCATTCCTATGCAGATAATTTTCATCGCGCTAGCTTTTTATTCGTTTACAACAACCTTCATGTCAACTTTTTTGTTGGCATTGTCGATTTCCACCTCAATGTGCCCTTTGTCGAAATTGTCGGTACAATAACCTGCCACATATTCATCAAGTGTTAATTGCTGTCCAGGAACGGGCGGGAAGAGGCTTGCCGGCAACGAGCCAAACACACCTGTAGGCATTCCATCGGAGCCAAGCACAAGGTTTTCTCCCATCTTGAATCCTGCCTTGTCAATTAGCATCCTGAACGGGTCGTTGCGTTCGCAGTACGACTTTGTCAGTCGGTCGGAATAGTCGATGCTGTCCATATTGAAGTTTGGCTGCATGCTCAATGTGAGGTTCAGGTCGCGTGCTTTTTTGGCCTGCTGTTCGGTGATAAATTGTGTGTGTTCAAGACGAATAAACATATCGGGCGAGTGTCTCAAAACTCCATCTAGGCATTTTAGCACCTGTTCTATTGCATTTTCGCCGATGCAGTGTATTGCCATTGCACTGCGGTACGAAACTATTTGTTCGAGAAGTTCTGTAAGTTCAGCATCGGTATAGGTCATAAACGGATTTCCACCATTGCGATATTCGGAGATTGCTGCAGTTGATGCTCCGCAGGCGCCATCGGCAAAGAGTTTTACGCCACGGCAGACTTTCTTGTACTTTTCGGGCAGTAGCGGATAGTTTTGCGGCGATGTCCATACCTCGGTAACATTGGAGCAGTCGTTTGTAGCAAGAAACTCAAAAATGTCGTTGTTGCACACATACATGTCGGCGGCGAAGCACACGCCGAGCGAAAGGTTCCTTTTGATGCTACGCTCAAAAGTTTCGCGGTTGAATCCGAATATCTTTGCAATGAAAGTCAGCACCTGCATGGTGTTGCGTTCTATCCAGTTCTGGTTTTTGCAGTTCACAAACCATTCGTTGTACTGCTCCTCAATGACTTTTCCTGCCTCGGTGTTGAAAATGTAGTTGTGCAACGAATTATTGCAGATTATTATCGGAGGAAGTTTGTCGAGGTTTTCCTTCGAGAATGTGAAATACGAATCGAACCATCCCATTGCGACATTAATTCTGTCGTGCGGAAGTTGCGACAGTTGCCTTATGGCATCTTCCTCTGTCCTTACCTTGAACAGGTCGGTTGCCGTAGCAAGCGAACCATACGAAAAAAGGTGGTTATGACGGTCTTTCAATAATGGTATGCGGATCATAAATTTTAAGTTTCTTGGTTTCTAAGTTTCTTGTTTCTATGTTTTCGAGTTGTTTGAGGTTATTTATATGTTTAATAGTTGGATGTACTTATGAATTTGGAGATGTTACTTCTTTTTCCATTCTTGTCATAAAGTCCACAATTTGCGACAGGTTGCTGATACCTTCCAACCTCATAATCAGTCGTTCGTTGTGTTGTTTTACTGTAAGGTTGCGCGGATTGTTCTGGGCAAACTGCAATATGGAAATGAAAAGTTGGGATGAGTAATATTCCGACTTCTGGTCTTGTGGGAAATAACCAAGGAAAACGCCGTTTTTTATGGCAATCTTTTGGAAACCAAGGCGTACCGCAGTCCAGCGTAATTTCACCATATCGAACATTTTCTCAGTTTCATCTGGAATCTTGCCGAATCTGTCAACAAGCATGTCGCGGAATTTCTCCAACTCCTGCATGTCTTTCAGTTCGTCCATCTGGCGGTACAGCTTTATTCGTTCCGATGTGCTTGATACATAGTAATCTGGAATCATGAGGTCGAGGTCGGTTTCCATTATGCAGTCGCGTACGACAGGCTTGCTGGCATTTTCCTCGTCCTTGAAAACATCGTGGAATTCAGTCTCTTTCAGTTCATCAATGGCTTCGTTCAGAATCTTGTTGTAGGTTTCGAACCCAATGTCGGCAATGAATCCAGACTGCTCGCTACCGAGGATATTTCCTGCTCCGCGAATGTCTAAATCCTGTAGGGCGATGTTTATTCCGCTTCCGAGTTCACAGAACTCCTCGATTGCCTTCAAGCGGCGGCGTGCATCGGGCGTGAGCAAATCCAGTGGAGGTGTAAGCAAATAGCAGAAAGCCTTGCGGTTGCTTCGTCCCACTCGTCCGCGAAGCTGATGCAAGTCGCTGAGACCAAAATTGTTGGCATTGTTGATTATGATAGTATTGGCGTTTGGAATGTCAACTCCGTTTTCTACAATTGCGGTACTAATTAGCACATCGTAGTCACCACGCATGAAATCGAGGATTATCTTTTCAAGTTCTTCTCCGCCCATCTGTCCGTGCGCTACAACGGTTTTGACCTCGGGACAAATCCTAGCAATCTGGTTCTGAACCTCATATATGTTCTGTATGCGGTTGTGAACGAAGAAAACCTGTCCGTTGCGACCAACCTCGTAGTATATTGCATTGCGAATTGTGTCGTTGTTGAAGGCGTGAAGTTCGGTTGCTATTGGCTGGCGGTTGGGTGGGGGAGTTGTTATCACCGACAAGTCCCTTGCTCCCATAAGCGAAAACTGCAAAGTTCGCGGAATAGGTGTCGCTGTAAGAGTCAGAGTATCAATATTTACCTTCAACTGCTTGATTTTCTCCTTTACCGAAACACCGAACTTCTGTTCTTCGTCCACCACAAGAAGCCCCAAGTCCTTAAATTCCACCGACTTGCCGACTAACTTGTGCGTACCTATGATAATATCTATCTTGCCTGACTTTAGGTCGGCAAGTGTTTCACGGATTTCCTTTGCAGATTTCAAACGACTTATGTACGAAACTGTTACTGGGAAATTCTTCAGTCGCTCCGAGAATGTCTGATAGTGTTGCAAAGCGAGAATTGTTGTCGGCACAAGCACTGCCACCTGTTTTCCATCCACCACAGCCTTGAAAGCCGCACGGATTGCAAGTTCGGTCTTTCCAAAACCTACATCTCCGCAGACAAGGCGGTCCATCGGCACTTCCGATTCCATATCGGCCTTTATCAGGTCGTTGGTCTTGCTCTGGTCGGGCGTATCCTCGTACATAAACGATGATTCCAACTCGACCTGCATGTACGAATCGGGCGAAAACGCATAGCCCTTTTGTTCGCGCCGTTTTGCGTAAAGCAAAATTAAGTCGCGTGCTATGTCCTTTATATTCTTCTTAGTGCGTTCCTTCAATCGCTTCCAATGTCCGGAACCAAGCCGATGTATTACAGGCGGCTCGCCATCCTTATCGCGGTACTTGGATATGCGGTGCAAAGAATGTATGTTGACATACAGCAAATCGTTTTCGCCATACGACAGAGTGACAACTTCCTGTATACGCCCGTTGTGATTAATCTTCTGCAGTCCAACGAAACGCCCAATTCCATTGTCCACGTGCACAATGTAATCACCTGGATTCAAGGTTTTTAAATCTTGGATTGTTAGCGCATTAGGTTTTGATATGCTCTTTGTTGTATAGCGGTGGTAACGCTCGAAAATCTGATGGTCGGTATAAACGCAGGTCTTGGTGTCGCTATCGACAAAGCCTTCGTGCAACGATGCGCCAATTCCTTTGAAATCAGGATTTTCGCCCTTGTCGGTAAAAATGTCGCGCAGACGTTGCAACTGTTTTTCGTTGGTACTTAATATATAGGTGTCGAATCCGTTTTCGGCATTTTGCTTCAAGTTGGAAATAAGCAGGTCGAACTGCTTGCTGAATGCAGGTTGCGGTTCGGTGGCAAACTGGATTTCATTTGTTGCCGAGAAAAACGACCGCGATGACATTTCCACAACAGTACGGCTATTTGCTTCTGCCTCAAATTGTTTCCGGTCAATTAGGTTTGACTTTGGATTGATGATATAGGTTTCCTCATCCAAAATTTCTTTTTCAGAAATTTCTGCATAACGGGTTTCCGCCAGCTTGTAATTCTTTTCTATACTGTCTGTTACATAGTCGGGTGAATCAATCCAAAGCGAAAAATCCCTATTCATGAATTCGAAAAACGAAATTCTATCCTCTACAGTCTGCTTGTCGTATATGTTGGGTATGATGCGGATTTTGCGCAACTTGTCTGTCGAACTTTGGGTTTCTGGATCAAATTCGCGAATCTTTTCGATTATATCATCATCAAAATCAATGCGGTAAGGCTTTTCTGCTCCATACGAGAACACATCGATGAGGCTACCGCGCACAGCAAAACTTCCTGGCTCGAACACAAAGTCGTCGCGACTGAAATTCCAGTCGTTCAGCATATCGATGAGTTTTTCCATCGATAGGTTGTCGCCAGTGCTGATGTTAAGAGTGTTGCGTGTGAGTTCGCGGGTGCGGATTACCTTCTCCATCACGGCCTCGGGGTAAGTAACGATAACAAATCCTTTGCGAGTGGCGTTGAGGCGCGAAAGCACTTCGGTCTGCATCACGATGTTGGACTTGTTTTCCTTCATATACTCGATAGAACGGCGGAATGCACTTGGGTAGAACATTACCGATTCGTCGCCTAGTATGCTCACAAGGTCGTCGTACGAATACGATGCGCTTTCCTTGTCGGGAAGTAGTACGCAGATTGTCCCGCCTGTACGGGCGAATGTTGCTGCCACAGCAAACGACTTTGCCGAACCTGCAAGTCCTTTGAGCAACAACTTTTTAGGTTCGTCTTTTGTCAGCAAGTCCGACAGCAAGTCGAAGTTGGCATTTCGCGAAATTCTTTCAAGCAGGGATTTCATTTTTCGAAATTTTTATCTCCAGCCAAAATATTTGGAATAAGAAAGATTCGTTTTGAGTTTTCGATTTTTAATCATTTCTACACCTCACTGTCGTAGTCGATTCCCTGTTTTTTCAAAATTCTTTTTACATACATTGCAAAGAAAGCCAAGAATGCAAAGCACAGCACCGGAATTACATACGAGTAATGTATTCCGAAGCCATCAGTTGAAGAAAGAGTCTGCATATAGTCTGCCAGCTTGCCTTGAATTGGTGGGATTACAGCGCCACCAAGAATCATCATCACGAGGAAAGCAGAGCCTTGAGTAGTGTATTTGCCAAGTCCTGCAAGTGCAAGGTTGAAAATAGATGACCACATTATGGAGCAGAACAAACCGCCAGCCATAATTGTATATACAGAAACCATTCCTTCGGTGCAAATGCCTACAATCATCATGCAGACGGCAAGCACTGCGAAAATAAACAAGGTGCGTGCCGGTTTGTTCTTTGTGAAGAAGAATGCTGCAATCTGTATTGCTATTAGTGCAATGTAGGGGAGGAGAGCCGTTATACTATACTGTGAAATTGCATTTACGCCCAAAACTACGCCGAAAGCAACTAGTGGCACAACTATGGTAAGAATCTTTTTAGTAGTCGATTTGAAGTCAAATGCGGCAACTGCACCAGTCCAGCGTCCAATCATTAGACTTCCCCAGTACATCGAAATGAAAGGAGCAACCTCGTTGGCAGCAAAACCTCCAAAATCGGGCTTCTGCAATAGTTCACCAAAGTTACTTACGGTCGAAACTTCAACGCCTACATATACGAATATCGCCAGCATACCGAATACAAGTTGCGGATATTTCATTGCTCCCCAGCCTTCCGAATTTTTGCCAGCCCTGCTCTTTACGGCAAGCAATGTAGCAAAGACAATGACAAGAGCTGCCAATAGGAATATCACCCTGAAAATTTCAACATTTTCCATGTCGGCAAAACTTTCTCGGTAGCTCATAAATACGGGTATGAACATTGCAACGAGCAGTATCGTCATCACGGACAGGGCAATAAGTGCCTTGCTAGACCTCTCTGTCTTTTCGTTTGATGTGTCGTTTGGCAGTTTCTTTGAGAAGAAGAATATTGCTGCGGCAATCAGGAACAATATACCTACACCAGCATAAAGTATCTGTGCCTTACTGATTTCGAGGTTGGCAATTTCCTCATCCGTTACTGCTGCCGTAGTGCCGAAAAGCAATAGTGCAACAATTATGGGACCGATAGCAGTTCCAAAGGAGTTAAGTCCTCCGCAAAGGTTAATTCGCGAAGCTCCTGTTGCTGGTGGTCCAAGGGTTATAGCAAAAGGATTTCCAGCTGTCTGTTGCAATGAGAATCCAAGTGCCACAACAAACAAACCGATGAGCATTCCCATGAAACTGTTTGCACCAACAGCAACAATCATTGCAGCCGCACCAACAGCCGAGAATAGCAGTCCGAACACTATGGATTTCTTGTAGCCGAACCGTGCTATGAAGTCGTTGCGTCTGACAACTGAATATGCGAAAAGTATCAATGCCCCGACGTAGTATGCCAGGTAAAATGCAAAGTCGATGAGCTGGCTTTGGAACTGGTCGAGGTTGAAATAATGCTTACAGAACGGAATGAAAATGCTGTTTCCTGCAGCCATGAAGCCCCAGAAGAAGAATACTATTATAAGTATCGACAAGGCTCCGTAGTTGGTTTTTGAATTGTTGTCTGTCATAAATTTATTTTTTTGCAAAGTTATCTTTTACAATGGTTGCAAATTTAAAAAATAAGATTTTTTGTAACAGTATGTATTTGATATTTTTGATTAGAGCATTACGGAGGCTAAAATTCGAATTTCTGATCGAATTTATGCGACAACAAAAACAGAAAAATTGTAGTCTATTGTCTGTTTTTGAGCTATTTCAAGGGCGAAAACTATTCTTTTTCGCCTGTTCCCTTGATAATGCCTCGGTTTGAATTGCGGATAAAAAGAACAATTTCATCGCGTTCCTTTGTTGCTGGCAATTCGTTTTCTATGTATTCAAGTGCCTGAGTTACATTTAGTCCCTTGTTGTAGAGAACTCTATATACATCCTGGATGTTGTTTATCATCTCGTTGGTAAATCCACGACGGCGGAGTCCAATTGAATTGACGCCAGAATATGCTAGCGGATTTCTTGCAGCGCGTATGTATGGTGGTACATCTTTTCCAACAAGAGAATTGCCAGCAAACATGGTATGTGCACCTATGTGGCAGAACTGATGTACAAGCGTATTTGCACTGAGGATTGCAAAGTCGTCAACAATAACTTCGCCAGCAAGTGTTGCTCCGTTGACCAATATAACATTGTTTCCTACAACGCAGTCGTGTGCGACATGGCAATAAGCCATTATCAGACAGTTGGAACCAATTATGGTGCGTCCTTTTGCCAAAGTTCCTCGGCTTACTGTTACACATTCGCGAATCATTGTGTTGTCACCGATTTCGGCAGTGGTCTTTTCTCCTTTGAACTTTAAGTCCTGTGGAATTGCAGCGATGACAGCTCCCGGAAAAATCTTGCAGTTCTTGCCAATCTTTGCGCCTTCTAATATAGTGGTGTGAGGTCCAATCCATGTTCCTTCTCCTATTTCGACATTCTTCTCAATGTATGCAAACGGTTCGATTATAACATTTTCAGCGATTTTAGCCGATGGATGAACAAATGCAAGAGGTTGATTCATGTTAAATTATCTTGTTTTAAAATATTGTCTTAGTTGCTTTGAAAACTGTGTGTTGGCGAAATGACCAGGACGGGTGGCTTCTATCCTTGCATTGAACCTGAATCCGCATAGTGCAAGGTCACCAATTATGTCGAGTAACTTATGCCGTGCTGGCTCGTTGTCAAATTGTAATTTCAGGTTGTTCAATATACCGCCTTCCTGTGCTTTCATGCTTTCCTTTCCGCAAAGAGCTGCTATGCGGTCGTATTCGCTTTGTGGTAAAACCTTGTCAACAACAACAATTGCATTGTCAAGGTCGCCACCCTTAATTAAATTCATCTTGAGTAATGGTTCTATTTCGCTGAGGAATACAAAAGTCCTGCAACTTGCCATTTCGGTCGCAAAATCTGAAATGTCAGTAAGTTCTGCAGTTTGGGGAGGCATTGCTTTCCCATAGTCAACAAGAACCTTTACTGAATATTTGTCGTCAGGGAGTAGCGTTATTTCCGTTCCGTTTTCGTTGGAATATTTCAAAGGTTCTTCAATGTTAAGAACCTTTAGGTCGGCATCTTGTTCAACAAGTCCAACCTTTTTGTATTCTTCAACATATAGTCTCGAACTGCCGTCAAGAATTGGAATTTCTGGTCCATCAACATGAAATTCGGCATTGTCGATGCCCATAGCGTAGGTTGCTGCCATAAGGTGTTCGATTGTGCTTATGCTAACACCGTTTTCCTCTAAGGTCGTTCCTCTTGATGTTGCATTTACATTGTCGGCAATAGCCCTGACATGTGGCATTCCTTCCAAGTCAGTCCTTACAAAAATATATCCACTATTGGGTTTGGCAGGCTTTACGGTAACAGTTGACATCTTTCCGAGATGCAATCCTGTTCCGCTTAGGCTTATTTCTCCAGCTACAGTCTTCTGCTTCATTCCAAGTTTTAAAAAATCGTGCAAAGTTAGTATTTATTTGCGAATACTAAAAAACTTTTTTCAGGAAGGCTATTCCCTGCCCAAGAATTTAAGTGCTTCGTATGATGCTTTTTGCTCGGCTTCTTTCTTCGTCCAACCTTTGCCTGTTGATACGAACTTATCGTTTATGCAGATTTCTGTAACAAAATGGTATAGTTTTTCGCATGACTCCATGCTCTCAAAAGTGTCGATTACGAGTGGAAATTTTTCTTTTTGCGAATATTGCAATAGTCGTGACTTGTAATCGCTGTTATGTTTCATCAGGTTATCGACATCGAAGAAGCGGATGAAAATATTTCTTACGAATTTTTCACATTCCATATAGCCACGGTCGACGTATATTGCACCGACCAAAGCTTCGAATGAATTGCCGGATATGTTTTTCTCGTCATTGTTTTTCGATTCCTTGTATTGCATGAACTTTTTTAGTTCAAGTTCAGACGCAACGCGGTTTAGGCTTTTACGGCTTACAAGCATGGAACGTAGCACTGTTAGTATGCCTTCGGGTGCATTGGGGTATTTTTCGTAAAGCATCGAACTGGCAATCGTGCTTATCACCGAATCTCCCAAAAATTCTAGGCGTTCGTTGTTGTAACGGATTTCCTTTTGTTTCAAGTTCGCAGAAGCGTGGCGCAAAGCCATCTTATAGTGCATAATTTCTTTGGGCTTGAAACCAAGAAACCTTTCGAGTTGCTTTTTTAGCTTTTCATCCTTGGGATTTTTCTTCTTGAAAAGAAAGGATAGAAACATTATTTGTCCATTTTTTTGAAAATGATGGATGTGTTATGTCCGCTGAAACCGAAAGCATTTGACATTGCGTAGTCAACAATACGGTTTTGAGCCTTATGCAGAGTTAGGTTCAAGTTGCGGTCAATTTTCTCGTCAAATTGCTTGTGGTTTATTGTTGGAGGTACAATGTTCTCGTTTATTGAGAAAATGCAGAACATTGACTCGATTGCGCCTGCAGCTCCAAGCAGGTGTCCCACTTCCGACTTAGTTGAACTAATATTCAGTTTGTATGCGTGTTCGCCAAAAACTTTCTGGATTGCAATTATTTCTGGCAAGTCGCCTATGGGTGTTGATGTTGCGTGAGCATTGATATAGTCGATTTTATCGGGGTTGATACCTGCATTTTTCAATGCATTTGTCATTGCAATCACGCCGCCAAGTCCTTCGGGATGAGGAGCAGTAATATGGTAGGCGTCGGCAGAAAGGCCAACACCCACTATTTCTGCATAAATTTTAGCACCGCGCTCCAATGCATGTTCGTATTCTTCAAGCACTAAGGCGCAGCCACCTTCGCCCATCACAAATCCGTCGCGTGTTGCGCAGAACGGACGTGATGCCGATTGGTATTCGTCGTTGTTTTTCGAAATAGCCTGCATCGACTGGAATCCTTCCATTCCAACTTCGTTAACCGAAGCCTCGGATCCTCCAGTAACTATCATGTCGGCCATACCGAGTCGGATTAGGTTTACAGAATCGATGATGGCATTAGCCGATGAAGCACACGCAGATACTGTATTGTAGTTCGGCCCCATAAGTCCATACCTTATAGATATAGTTCCGGCAGCAATGTCGGCAATCATTTTCGGTATGAAGAAAGGGGAGAACCGGGAAACCGCGCTGCCAGCATAATCAAAAATTTCTCCGAAAATGGTGTTAGATCCACCAATTCCCGATGCCCAGATGACTCCAGCTCTTGTCTTGTCTATGCTGTCAAAATTTATATTGCTGTCCTTTATTGCTTCGTCGGATGAAATCAGTGCAAACTGGCAGAATCTGTCGAGCTTGCGGAGTTCCTTGCGGTCGAAATAAAGTTCTGGCTTGAAGTTCTTTACTGTGCAGGCAAACTTGGTTTTTGAAGTAGAGGTGTCGTATGTATCTATAAGCGCAGCACCACTGACACCGTCCTTGACATTTTTCCATGTCTCCCGACTTGTCAGACCAACGGGCGATATTGCGCCCATGCCGGTTACAACAACCCTCTTTAACTCCATAAATTATTTTTGCATGTGAGCTTCGATGTAGGCTATTGCAGCTCCTACTGTTGTGAGATTTTCAGCCTCTGTATCAGGAATTTCAACGCCAAATTCTTTTTCGAATTCCATTGTCAATTCAACTGTATCCAATGAATCAGCACCCAAATCGGAAATGAAACTAGCTTCAGGTGTTACTTCGGCTTCGTCAACGCCTAATTTTTCAACGATAATACTTTTTACTCTAGATGCAATGTCTGACATAAAACATTAATTTTAGTTAATAAAAATCATTAAAAAAAAATCGGTGCAAAATAACTAAATACATTTCAGATAGTCAAACTTTTTTAATTCTTTTTTGCCATTGCCATTTTTTTTAATGTACTTTGCATTGATAATCAAACATAAAGGACACTACTATGGATAAAATTGTAAGAATAGCTTTATTTGCTTCTGGCTCAGGTACTAATGTCGAAAATATAGCAAATTATTTTAATAATAAAACTATTGTAAAACCAGTCTGCGTACTCTGCAATAGGCCCGATGCTTTCGTTTTAGAGCGAGCAAAACGTCTCGGACTCGATTCTATGACATTCAACCGAGCCGATTTTAACGATGGGAAAAATATAATGGAATATCTTCGTAAAAATGAAATTGACATGATCGTTCTCGCAGGTTTTCTTTGGCTCGTTCCGCAGTACTTGATTGATGCTTATCCAAGTCGAATCGTGAATATACATCCAGCCCTATTGCCAAAGTTTGGCGGAAAGGGAATGTACGGCATGCATGTACATGAGGCTGTAAAACAAAGCGGAGAAACCGAGACTGGAATTACCATACACCTAATCGATGACAACTACGACAAAGGCAGTACGGTCTTCCAGGCAAAGGTCGCCATCGACCCGACGGATTCTCCCGACGACATAGCCAATAAGGTTCATGCGCTTGAGTACAAATATTATCCGGAGGTTATAGAGAAGATTGCGAAGGGAATTCAATGATTTGTTTATGGTTGTTTAAAATGGTTTGAGTTTGTTTTGGATGATTTGATGATTCGAAAATTTGAAGATTCGAAGAATCAAAATTCAATCGTAAATCTAAAATCGTAACTCGTAAATTAGTTTTACCTTTGCAAAAAATATTTTACTGATGAGATTTTGGAATAAAGTCCTACTTGTGATTGCATGCCTCTGTGCCACAACGACATTTGCGCAGATGCCCAATGACTATTACAATTCCACTCGCGACCTTTGCGGGGAGGAGCTGAGGCAAAAGCTATACACCATCATTTCTTCACACACAGCGGTAAGTTACAATGAACTTTGGTCTGCTTATCATCAGACCGACCTTCGCGACAATGGTAAAATATGGGACATATACTCCGACTGCGACTTTACATACTCAACCGACCAGTGCGGAAGCTACAGCCGTGAATGTGACTGTTATAACCGCGAACATTCGGTGCCGCAAAGCTGGTTTGGCGAAGCATCTCCAATGAAAACCGACCTTTTCCATGTGTATCCAACCGACGGTTGGGTAAACAATAAGCGAGGAAATCTGCCACTTGGCGAAGTTTCAAATCCTACATATACATCTGGCAACGGTAGCAAGGTAGGTCCATGCTCATATTCAGGTTACACAGGTACGGTTTTCGAACCTGTTGACGAATACAAAGGCGACCTCGCGCGTACCTATTTCTATATGAGCGTATGCTACAAAGACAAGAATCTCGGGCAGGATTCAGGATCGATGTTCGAGGGAAGCCAACTGAAACCTTGGGCGTTGCGTATGCTTATCGAATGGCACTATGCCGACCCTGTGTCGCAAAAAGAAATAGACCGCAATAATGCTGTTTATGCAATCCAACGCAACCGTAATCCTTTCATCGACTGTCCATACTTTGTTGATGCCATCTGGAACGATCATTGCGATTTCGAATCGTGCTTAAGTCCGCAGGTAGATGTGGAGTCGGAGGATAATTCTCCAAAATTCTTTATAGCGCCAAATCCTACAAATGGTATAGTTGAAATATCTTCAGACAGAACAATGACATCTGTGTCGATTTTCAATATTCTTGGTGAAAAAACTTTATTTTGTAACATAGAAACTAATTTTGCAACGATAAATTTGGAACAGTTGGAGAATGGAATGTACTTTGTGCGCATCGAGTTTTCCGATGATAGTTCTGTAACAACAAAGATTATAAAGTATTAGGATGAAAAATTTTATAGTAAACACGCTAAAGGGCGTGGCTATGGGCGTGGCAAATGTGATTGCAGGAGTTTCGGGAGGAACAATCGCACTCATAGTTGGCATATTTGAAAGACTTATAAATTCGCTCAAATCGTTCAACTTTATTGCAATAAAACTGCTTTTCACAGGCAAGTTCAAGGCGTTTGCAAAGCATACTGACTTTGTTTTCCTGTTCGAGGTGTTATTCGGTATAGCCGTGGCAATGATTTCTGTGGCGAAATTGTTCAAGTACCTGTTCGAGCATTACCCTACATATATATGGGCGCTTTTCTTCGGCTTGTTGATAGCGTCAATCTTTTATGTCGGGAAGACCATCAAGAAATGGAATTTGTGGGTAATTGTAGCATTTTTGATAGGAATAGGTGTTTCGCTGCTGATTGCCTTTGGAACCACAGCACAAGAAAATGATAATTTCTTCTACTTGGTGCTTTGCGGTGCGATAGGTTCAAGCGGAATGATACTGCCCGGAATTTCGGGTTCATACATACTTGTGCTTATGGGCGATTACTCTCTTGTAATCAACGCCATCGACATGCTTACAAAAAATCCAATGGAGGCAATGAAAGTAATCGTGCCAGTAATGATTGGTGTGGTTGTCGGAATCATAGCATTCGCCCATGTGCTTGCTTGGATTTTCAAGCATTACCACGACATGACGATTTCGCTTCTCACAGGTTTTATAGTCGGAAGCCTTCCAATTATATGGCCGTGGAAAATCTATGAGAACGGCGCGCTTCCTATGGCAAAAGACAACATCCTACCGGAAATGAACGCAGAATTTTTCATCGCAGTCGCTATTATTATATTAGGTGCAGGATTAATAATTGTGACAGAAACCATTGCAAATAGGATGAAGTCTAAGAAAGAAGAAACAACAGATGATAATGAACAATTGACAATGGATAATTGATAATGGACAATTTGTGGCATCGTTGCGCGCAACGACTCCACTAGAAACAAAAAAATATCTCTCATGCCAACTCACAAACGACAATTCGGACTTATAGGCGGCTCGCTGGGCCACTCGCTTTCGCAGAAATATTTCACCAAGAAATTTGCGGAACTTGGACTAACGAACTGCAAGTACACACTTTTCCCCATTTCGGAAGTATCGAAAGTGACGAACATTATTTCGGGAAATCCGAATCTGATCGGACTGAATGTAACATCGCCATACAAGGAGACCATAATCCCTTTCCTTGATGAACTTGATCCTACAGTGCTGAAACTCGGTACGGTGAATGTTATAAAGATAACCCGCAACGGTGACTACACGACTTTGAAGGGTTACAACACCGACATTTTTGGTCTCCGCAAGACTTTCGATATGCTTGAACTTCCTTCGGGGTGTAAGGCTTTGATTCTCGGTAGTGGAGGTTCTGCAAAAACAGCAAAGTTTGTTCTTACGGAAATGGGTGTAAAGTCAACAAATGTGTCGCGACTGCCGTCCACACTCGACGAACTTCCATATAGCAAGCTTACCCCTCGCATAATGAATGACTACAAACTGATAATAAATGCCACACCAGTCGGAATGTTCCCCAATGTGTCGAATTTCCCAAAGATACCATACGAGGGAATAACTAGCAACCACATTTGTCTGGATTTGGTGTATAATCCTGCAAAGACAAAATTCATTGAAAAATGCGAGGCACAGGGAGCAAGAACGGCAAACGGACTGACAATGCTGTACGAGCAAGCAGACAAGGCGTGGGAAATTTGGAACGAAAATAATTAAGCAAGATGGAAGACGAAAAGAAATACATATTGTTCAGGGTATTCCGCAACGAGGAAGACATGAAATTTTTCACCGATGTGTTTGATGACTGCGGAATCGACTATACCATTGAAAATCCACGAGCTGACAGCAACGATGTGTTGTCATCGGCGTATGGGGTGCAGGTTGCCGAAGATGCCATGCAGTACAAGTTTATGCTTATGGTTGCGGAGGATGATTTCGAGCGCTCACAGACCGAACTTCGCAGTCATATAGCCGAATATTTCGGCAATGCAGGAAGCGAAGAAAACACATTGCTCAATGAGTTCAGTGATGATGAACTTTTGGATGTGATAAAGAAACCAGATGAATGGGCTGTCGAAGACATTGTAATGGCTCAAACTCTGCTCGACAAGCGTGGCAAGCATGTGTCCGATGAGGTGGTGGACGCATATCGCCAGAAACGCCTTGAAGAAGTTCGCAAGCCTAAGTTTGGTGGCTATGGCACAATCATTATCGGCTATATCTTTGCATTCCTTGGTGGTATAATCGGCATTTTCCTAGCTGCATCGTTGCTTGGGAAAAAACAATTATTCAATGGAGAGAAAGTTGTCATGTACGACCGTAAAACTAGAATAAATGCGATTGTATATCTGATAATTTCTATAGTCGTAATAATTGTTGGAACGATATATCTGATAATGAAACTATAGTTACTCCTTGTTTTCCCAAGTAACTTCGTGTTCCCAGCTGCTGCGGATTTCGTATTGCTGTGGATAATAGAATACTTTTTCGGGCTGTAGGTGAATGCTGTAATCTCCTGTGTCCCAACGACCATTTTGGTTTTCGTCCTCAACTACCCTAATGTCATATTTGCCCGGAGTAAGATACACAAACGAAGCTTCTTTTCCGCTAACTGATGCATGTGCCATTACCTTATCGCCTTGAATTAGTTCTACAAAATATGGTCTATCGTCTTGAAATATAACTTTTAGTGCACCAAAATCAGTTTCGCGCATAGGCACAATATCAACACTGTCGGCTTTGTTGGCATATCCGTATATGCAAGTTGCAAAAGCCGAATCGACAGCAATCCTGTACTTTCGTCCCTCAGCAATTTCGGCGACAACCCTTAAGCGCAAGGGATTGAGCGAATCCTTTTCCACGCGAGAATCCATCTTTTCAAACAAAGTGTCAACAGCACCGAAAAGTGTCAGCTTGCTGGTATCAAATGTTTCAATGGGTTGCGAAAACAAAATACTGTAGTCGGCATCGGGACGCTTTTCCTTTGAAAGTTTCATGGTAAGCAGAGTGTCGGGGAACAGTTTATCCTGCTTGCGGAACTTTAACGTATCGTAATGTATCGAATCTGGGAAAGCGGGATCAATGTATTCGGCAAAAATTTTCAGCGTATCGGAAGCAATCAGTGATGTATCTTTCAGCCAAATTCTTACCGTATCTGGATTGTCGGTTGCCCATACAAAAGCGGCACTATCACCGGGAACTGCAAAGTTGTATTTTTCGTATTGTGTGAAATTGAAAACCAACTCGAAGTAGTTGCGTTTCACTCGCTTGGATGACTTGAAAAACTGCGGAGTCTTGTTTTCCTTGAATAGCAAGAGTTTTATGTCATCGGGCGTATAGTTGTACTTTGTGACAATGGAATCCAGTTTTAATGAATCTTTCGTCTTCACAGTATCGTATGATACTTCAACTTTAGGACGGAAAACCGTGTCGATGAATGCAATACCTTCTTCAGGCAGGTTGAACATGAAATCGGAATTGTTGTCGCGCAAGGCAAAGACTTTGTAGTCGTTTTCGGCAACGAAGTTAATATAGAAGTTGCCTTTTTTATCAACCTTTGTAATGTAGTCGGGGATTTTGGTCGCTACTGCTGTGTCTGAGAAATCTTTATAAAGCATAACCCACGCATCGTCAACAGGTTTGCGCGTATAAGAATCGAAGACCGTGCCAGCAAAACGCATAGAGTCTATTTCGGGACCAGTGGAAAATGCATACACGAAACTATTCAGGGCATTATTTTCGTTGATGTCGGCAATTGCATCGTTGAAGTTGAGACAATAAGTTGTATTGGGCTTCAGTTGTGTGGTATTCAGCTTGATTTTCAGATTCTTGCCACTTACTACCGCTACGGGTTTGTCTTCCATTGGTGGCGACACAATCAGTTTGGATGAGACATCGTTCAGTTTGATATACTCGTTGAATTTCACAACTATGTACTTCGACTTGTGCTTCGATGAGAAATTTGTGGATCCATTTTCGGGAGAACTTACCTTTGCCTCGGGGGGTGTTACATCCTTGGTTCCGCCAGTTAGCGCAACCTGCTTGGCGCATGCAAGCACAAGAATACCTGCAAGCACAGCAACCAATATGCTGAAAATCCGTCCCTTCATCAGACTAAACAAATATTAGGAAACATGTATAAACACATTTCCCAATTTATTGGCAGACGATAGCTTTTACTTTACTTCTGCTACGGTGAACTCGTACGATTCGATTATCGGGTTTACGAGAACCTTGCTGCAGAATTCATCTATCTTCTTGCTTGCCTCTGCTTCGGATGCTGCTTCTATTTCAACATCTATGTGCTTGCCAATGCGGACATTGCGAAGAGTTTCGAATCCAGTCTTAACTGCGCTGTTCAATACAGCCTTTCCCTGTGGGTCCAACAATGCCTTAAGCGGCATAACATTGATTTGAGCGTAAAATTTCATTGTTATATTTTTTTAGTTTCTTGTTGAGACGCAAGGCCTTGCGTCTTTACTATTTATTATATTTCTGATTATCGATAATATTACGTAAAAAATAATCGTGAATGCCAATCCGAGAACACCGAACAAGCATACAAAGGCAATCAGCGATGCGACAAGTATCAATTGCCAGATTATTGCCTTAATTTTGAACGATTTGATTTTCAGCGAGAGCAACCGAAGGTTCACGACCATCATTATGCAAACAAAAGCTACGATAGCGATAACGGCAGCTTGTGATGTAAGTGCTTGTGCCAAAGTTGATTCGCTAGTTTTGCAATAGTAGCAAACCGAAATTACAAATAATGCCGATGCAGGAGTTGGCAGTCCTTTGAATTCGGTTGTCTGTTCGGGGTCGATGTTGAATTTTGCAAGTCTAAGACCAGAAAAAACGGCAATCAGCAAGACGAAAAGTGCAACATAGTGCGAAAAAAGTCCGTTTGTCACGGCAAATTCGTACATTATGACTGATGGTGCAACGCCAAAACTTATTAGGTCAGAAAGCGAGTCCATCTGCTTGCCGAATTCCGATACGGAGTGTAGCAATCTTGCCACAAAACCATCGCAGAAATCGAATACGGCAGCCATTAGTATAAGCACCACGGCAAGCTTTGTCTCGCCTTGCAGGGCAAGCACCGATGCGCACACTCCGCAGACCATGTTCATCGAAGTTACAAACGATGGAATTGCCGCTTTTATCTTTTTCATACCTTTTTTTTAAAATAAATAATAAGTTGTCGTTTAAATTCGTTTTCTTTGCATCGTAAAAATTGACTGATGAAAACGACTGCAAAATTAGCATTATTTGTGTTATTGGCAACCGCTGTAAATTTTTTAAATGCACAGGGTGTGTCGAAATACAGCAACGAGTTCCTGTCGATAGGCGTTGGCGCAAGGGCTTTGGGCATGGGAACGTCGGTGATTTCCTCCACCAACGACATTTCTGCAACATATTGGAACCCAGCCTCGCTTATAAACCTTGACAAGCAAATAGAAATAGGTGCAATGCACTCCGAATATTTTGCCGGCATTTCAAAATACGACTATGTAGGTGCTGGTTATAAGATTGACGACAAATCGGCTGTGGGACTTTCGATGGTGCGCTTCGGAGTAGATGATATTCCCAACACACTGAACCTTATAGATGCCAACGGAAACATAAACTACGACAACATTACCTCTTTTTCTATAGCCGACTATGCATTCATGGCTTCCTATTCGCGTAAACTTCCCGTTGAGGGACTTAGCGTTGGTGGAAATGTGAAGATTATCTACCGCAATGTTGGCGAGTTTGCACATGCTGTCGGCTTCGGACTTGATTTCGCTGCAAAATACGACTACAAGGCATGGCGTTTCGGTGCAGTTCTTCGTGATGGAATTGGAACTTTCAACGCATGGAACTACAACCGCGAGTTACTCGAAGAAGTTTTCACCGAAACTGGCAACGAAATTCCTGTTAATGGCGTTGAAGTTACCGTTCCTCGCCTAATGCTTGGCGCTGGTTATTTGTTTACGATAAAGGAAAAGTTCACTATTTATCCCGAAATCGACCTTGCAATGACTTTCGATGGCAAGCGTAGCACTCTAATCCGTAGCAAGGCATTGAGCATTGACCCGACTTTCGGACTTGAACTCGGGTATGGCGACTTGGTTTTCCTGCGTTGCGGATTCAACAATTTCCAGACGGTTCCGGACTTTGATGGCAAGAAAACTTTTTCGTGGCAACCTAACCTCGGCATCGGCGTAAAATTCTACGGAGTACGAATAGACTATGCTTTCACCGATGTCGGAAACCAGAGCATTGCTTTGTATTCGCATGTTTTTTCGCTTAGCTATTGCTTCAACATAAAGAAAAAGGAATCGCACTCCAGATTGTAAACCATGAGCTGCTTCAAAATCAGATACCTATTGCTTTTTTTCATCGCAATAATTTTGTCGATGAGGCTTGGTGCGCAGGAAAATTCATGGATAAATTATGACCAGCAATATTTTAAGATTCAAGTAGTTAAAACTGGAATGTACAGGGTTTATGCTTCGGAACTTGTTTCGTCCGATGTGCCGATTAACCTGATAAATGCCAATCATATACAATTATTCCACAATGGCGAGGAGCAATACATTTATGTGTCGGGAACAAACAGCGACGGAACGCTTGCTAACAATGGATATATTGAGTTTTACGGAGAAAAGAACAACGGTCACGATGAATACGACTTCTATAATTCGCGCGAGAGCATGATAAATCCGGAAGTCAGCTTGTACAACGACACTGCTGCATACTTTCTTACATGGAATTTTCATACAGGCAATCGCCGAATGGTAGAATCGGGTGATACAGATTTTGATACTCATTATCCAAATAGGCAGGATTACTGCATAAGGCACAAACGGGCGAACTATACAGGAAAGTACTACGCTGGCGACACACGAAGCTTGTTTACTCAGTCGGAAGGCTGGCTGGATGCAACTACAATAACCGCTGGCGGAATCAGCAAAACAGTCGCAACGGCTGGAGTTTTCTCTAATGGTCCAGATACCGAGATAGAAATCGCTGTGGGCGGAATCAATGCAAGCAACTCGTCGTATTACAATGCCCTGCACCAATTGACTGTGACAATGCAAAGCACTACTTGGGTAGATACGACTTTCAACGGATACGGTTTTGTACGATCAAGATTCTTGGTGCCAAGTTCGGTTATGCCAGCATCTTCAGTACTGACGTTCAAGTCAAGTGCCAGCGAAACCGACAAAACCGTCGTTTCATACATTGACATCAAGTATCCTCATAACTGGAATTTCGAGGGCGCAACAGCATTTGGATTTAACCTTCCTGTCAATAGTTCCGATAGTAAGGATTTCTTGGAAATCAGTAACTTTTCATCTGGAAGCGGAACTTTTTTGTACGACCTTACCAACCATGAGCGCATAACTCCAACAATTGGCAACACGATAAAAGCCCTTGTCGGAAATACCGCAGGCGAAAGGCAGATGATTCTTGTTGGTTCCGATGGTTATCAGTCGGTGGCAGGGATAAAGAAGGTGTCTGCCGACAACAAGTTTATTGATTATATTTCGCAAAAGCCCAATGCCGACTATATAATTGTCACCAATAGCAAATACCTTTCTGTTTGCAACGAATATGCATCATACAGGAACATGACTGGTTATAAGGCGTTGGTAGTGGATGTCGTCCAGCTTTACGATCAGTATGCGTACGGAGTGAACAGGAATCAGGCTGCAATTAGGCGATTCTGCAAGGCAATGTATGAGTCGTCTCCTTCGGAAAAGTACTTGTTCCTTGTAGGTAGGTCGCTAGAGGCTAGCCAGTACAAGGCAAATGCTTCGAATGCCACTTATACGACTGTCCCATCGGCAGGACAACCTGCTAGTGACCAACTATTTACTGTGGGGTTGTGCGGAACAACAGTCGAGCCTTTGTATTCTACAGGAAGGTTGGCGGTGACATCGGCAACGCAAGTTTCAACCTACTTGAATAAGGTGAGAACCTACGAATCGGCTTTGCCTGAACTTTGGAACAAGGAAGTGATGCATTTCGGTGGAGGAAACAACATTTCGGAACAAAGTCGAATCGAAAATTACCTCAATTCGTACAGGGAAATTATTGAGGACACTCTTTTCGGAGGCCATGTTCATACCTTTCTGAAAAATTCATCTGCTGCCGTGACAACCACAAACAGCGATTCAATCGACAATCTTATAAATAGCGGAATTTCGATGATGCTGTTTTTCGGACATGGTTCGTCAACAACTTTCGACCACGAAATAAAGGCCCCTGAGTTTTATACCAACGATGGCAAATTTCCGTTTATGATTGGAAATTCATGTTATGTCGGAGCTATACATTCCACAACCAACACTCTGAGTGACATTTGGATTAGGTCGCAGAAAGGTGCAATTGGATTCATGTCGTCGATGGATCAGGGAAATACGAGTTACCTGAACACATACACGCTCGAATTGTACAAGAACTTTTCGTATAGCAATTACAGTCGTCCTATTGGAATGCAGATTAAGAACACTCTCAAGAATGTGCTTACCGACAGTTGGAGTATTAGCACCGATATTACAAGTTATCAGATAACTTTGCAAGGCGATCCTGCAATAGTAATCGGTCCGAAAGAAAAGCCAGACCTGATGATTGACAATTCATCACTAAGCCTTTCGCCACAGGAAATTACAACAGTACTTGATAGTTTTGATGTTAATGTTGATATAAGGAATCTCGGGCGGGCTGTTTCGGATAATTTTCACTTGTATGTTGAGCGTACTCTTCCCGATGGCAACGAAACTCACTACGAAGCCATAGTAGACGGATGTTTTTATCGTAAGTCCGTAAGCGTAAGAATTCCTACTAATATCATTGACGGAACGGGAATGAATAGTGTCCGCGTTTTTGTTGACGGCATGAATGAAGTCGATGAGATTTCGGAAACGAACAATTACGCGACGATTGACTTTATGATAAGGTCAAGCGATGTATTTCCAATATATCCGTACGAATATGCTATTTATCCTTACGATACAGTATCGCTTGTGGCATCAACCGGTGACCCTTTCCTCGGCACTGTTAACTATAGTTTCCAGATTGATACTACCGATAGGTTCAACAGTCCGCTGATGCGAGAAACTACAGTCAGTAGCGAAGGGGGAATCGTTAGATGGAAAGTTCCGTTTGTACTGACGGAAAATACTGTCTATTATTGGCGAGTATCGGCGGCGTCCAATGAAGGTCAGTATTCGTGGAAAGAATCATCGTTCATATACATCGATGGTGAGGAAGGCTGGTCGCAGGCGCACTACTATCAGTTCAAGAAGGACAAATTCAATTTTATCGAATACAACAGAAACACACAGGTTTTCACTTATTCCCAGGGGCAAAGACAACTTAATTGTCACAATCGCGCTAATGTAGGCACCAGTACATTCAATGTAGTGCGGTGGACCATCGATAATACCACAGGTCAGCAGTCGGGGGGCTACGGAAACTGCAACACAGGTTCGGCAATGGCAGTCGCCGTAATTGACCCAATGACATTGCTTGCATGGCAGTCGAATAAACATAATTACGGACATAGGAACTATCCTAAATGTTTTTCTTCATCTGTCCCTCAGCCGTATTTTACATTCGACATAACAGCAACTGCTTTGAACGGGATGGTAAATCTTCTGAATGATGTTCCCAACGGATATTACATACTTATATACTCTTGGCGAACAGTTGCATTCTCATCGTTACCGGAAGCTTTGAAGCAAACAATGGAAAGTCTTGGTTCCGTGCAGATACGAACAGTTCCCAACAACAAGGCATACATTTTCTGCACATGCAAAGGCGATCCATCAATACACAGGGAAATTTTTGGCGATGATATTGATATGGATCCGCTAAACCTTGTCTCAGACTTTACATATGGCTACATGACAAGTACGGTAGTCGGTCCGTCCAAGCAATGGCGGTCGCTACAATGGCAGCACGAGAGCGAAGATGGTGACGAATTGAAACTTGAGGTATATGGCATTCGTCCGTCTGGCGAGGAGGAACTTGTAATCGACAGCATTGGGGCAGACTTTCCCTTGCTTTCTGCACTTGGAAATCTCATAGACTATCGCACATATCCGAACTTGCGGTTGAACCTCTTCACTCGCGATACGGTAAACCGAACTCCGCCTCAGCTGAAGAAATGGCAACTTAGATTCGATGGTGTTCCCGAAACAGCCATAGACCCCAAACTCGGATATTTCTTCCATTCGGATACAATCGAGCGTGGCGACGAACTTGTCTTTGCTATTTCAACGCACAATGTAAGCAATAGCGACATGGACAGTCTGGTGGTAAAATACTGGATTCGCGACAGCCACAACAACGAAACTCCAATTGGCATACGCACTTTGCGTCCGCATCCTGCACACGACATCCTAAGCGATACTATACGCTATTCAACGCTCGGACTTTCGGGTCTTAATAGCATCTGGGTGGAATTCAATCCTATAAACGAAGCAACAGGAACTTATTATCAGCCAGAGCAATACCATTACAACAACATAGCATCAAAGTATTTCTACATAACCAACGATAAAACCAATCCTTTGCTCGAAGTAAGTTTCGATGGAAAATTCATCATGAATGGTGAAATCGTTTCAGCAAAGCCAGAGATTCTGATAACATTGAAGGATGAAAACAAATATCTTGCACTAAACGACACCTCTTTGTTCGAGATGCATCTTACAAATCTTACTACAGGACAAGCAAAGAGAATAAGTTTTGGTATTCAGGAAAATCCTTTGGAAACAGTGGAGTGGGTTCCAGCCGAGTTGCCCGACAACAGCTGCAAGATAATATATCGTCCTATATTCACCGAGGATGGTACATATAGGCTTCAGGTGCAGGCGAAGGATGCAACTGGAAACTTGTCGGGAGATAATTCGTATATTATTGATTTCTGCATTATTACAAAATCGACGATTACAAATCTGATTAACTATCCGAATCCTTTCAGTTCGCAGACAAGGTTCGTATTTGAACTTACTGGCAGTGAAATTCCCGATGAACTCGAAATAGAAATCTTTACGATTACGGGCAAGATTGTCAAGCGCATATATATGGAAGAACTAGGTCCTATTACTATTGGTCGCAATATTACTGAATATGCTTGGGATGGTTGCGATACATACGGAGACAGGCTGGCAAATGGGGTTTACTTCTATACCGTTAAGGCGAAGATAAACGGAGAGGAAATCGAGAAGCGCGATGTCGGTACCGACAAGTATTTCAAGCGCGAAGTCGGAAAGATGTATTTATTAAGGTAGAAAAAGGTAATGGGCTTATTGTCTAAAAGTCGAATTCCATGCTTTAGCTGAGAATCAATAAATTAGGGAATGGTGGAACCTTCCCCTAATTATTTATTCCTTTACGAATTTTCGTTGGACAACAACCGTACCTTGAGTTTGTTGAAGTGAGCTTGTAGAAGATGTGTGGATACGAACAACATATACACCGTTTGGTAAATATCTGACATTGCATATTGCATTGTCGTTGTTGACATCCAAGCTATAAACAACCTGACCAATAATGTTTACAATTTCGACAGATGAGATTATTTCCGATGAGGTGATGTTCAGAATATCATTTGCTGGGTTTGGATATATGTCAATGTTGTTTTCTGTTTCGTCTATTCCTGTTACGATTGCGGTTACAGTTTCTGATGCTTCAGATGTGCTGCCGTTTGCACAGTTTGTAATTATATAATATGCGTTGCCTTCATGTCCTTGCAGGTCGATTGTCGAAGAGTTCGTCTCTGTTGAAATCCAGTTGCCATTGCGGTAGATTTCGTAGGAAGTTGCATTTTCGGCAGCATTCCACGACAATACCACTCCGTACGGTTCAACTTGTGCTGTAAGGTTGGTGACAGTATTGCAAATCGCTTCTGCTTCGGCAGTTACTGTTTCTGAAGCATTTGAAGATCCTCCGTTTTCACAGTTGGTGATGATATAATAGGAATCGCCTACTTGTCCTTGCATGTCGATTGATGAGGTGTTGGTTTCGGTTGCGATTCTTTCACCGTTGCGGTAAACTTCGTAGGAAATTGCATTCTCGGCAGCTGTCCACGAAATCAAGTTTCCGTATGATTCAACCGAAACTTCTAGGTCTGAAATCGTATTACATTGTTCTGTTACAGGCGAAACAACCGTTTCTGATGGTTCCGAAAAATTGTTCGGCCCACAATTGGTAACAACATAGTATTCAATGTTTTGACCACCTTCAATATCAAAGTAGATTGTTTCTGTATTAGTAGAAACAAGAATACCATTACGGTAAACCGAGTATGAATCTGCATTTTCGGCTGCTGTCCACGAAAGGAGATTTCCATCTGTGTTGTAAGCATTTGGTTCAATTGTAAGATTTGTAACACTATAACATATTGGAACTATAGCTATTTCATTGAAAGATGCATAAATGCTATGTCCATTTTCTGTTACATTGCTGAATGTATAGTTTTCAACAGCACCGACGTTTTGTCCATCAACGGTAACATCGGCAATTTCGTAGCCTTCATTTGCTTCTATTGCGAAAGTTTTGCTTTCGCCGCAGTTAACCTCTATATCCCCACTGGGTGTTATAGTGCCACCATTTCCAGCGCTTGCAGTAATGATATAGGTAATTGGGTTGAATGTTACATTTATGTTTTGTGGCTCGGTTACATTTTCTATTGTGTAGGAGTTGTTTGCATCAAGCGTTACTGCTGTTCCGTTAACTGTTACACTACCGATTTCGTAGCAGTTGTCGGGAGTAACGGTGAAAGTGAAGTCATTTCCTTCTGAAATTGTTTGTGCGCCAGTTGGAGAAACTGAGCCGCCTTCAGGGTCAGTGTTTACAACAATCACAATTTCTCCTGCTGGAATTACTTCGAATGTTGCAGATATGCTGTGATTTGCATCAACATTTGTGAATGAGAACGAACTTTGCGAACCAACACTTTGTCCATCAACAAGTACATCGGAAATAATATAGCCCTCGTTTGCTGCAATAGCAAAGGTCTTATTTTCTCCGCAGTTTACGTTAACATTTCCAATAGGATTAATTGTTCCGCCATTTCCAGCATTTGCAGTTATTGTGTAGCTGATTCGGTTGAATGTTGCATTAATTGTTTGTTCGGTGGTTACATTCTGTATTGTATATGAATTGTTCGCATTGAGTATTACTTCATTCCCGTTGACGGTAACAATTCCTATTTCGTAGCAATCGTCGGGGATGACGGTAAATGTGTAGTTGCCATTGTAATTCACAGAGTTTGCACCAGTTATGCTTCCGTTTTCGGTGTCGGCAATGCTGATGTTTATTTCTGGCATTGCAATGTTTGCACAATCCGATGCGCTACAACCGTTGGTGTCGGTTGCGGTGACGCAATAGTTGTCGTCTGCTGTTACATTTATGCTTTGTGTTTGTTCGTTGGTTGACCAAATGTAATTATAGTTGCCAACGCCAGCGGTTGCATTTGCGGTAAGTGTGTTGCCATTTGTTGTTATCGCGACTGATGGAACAGGATTTATTGTTACAACAACAGAACCCTCGACTTCGCACGCACCATTGCTTGCTGTCACTGTGTATGTTCCGCTTTGTGATACTGTTATTGCCTGAGTATGCTGACCGTTGCTCCAGTTGTAGCTGTTAAAACCGCTTCCCGCATCCAATGTTGCAGTACCACCGCATTGGGTTATCGGTTCTCCAAGGTTGATGCTTCCCGATTCTATTACAGTTGCGGTTACTGCTGTACGTTCGCTTGTACAGATGCTTCCTGTCTTTATCACCCAGTTGTAGAAGGTATAGTAGTAGGTGGAATATGATGAGGTGGCATATTGCCCTGTTATACTGATTACATTGTCAACAGTGTATGGGAAACTCGGTGTCTGTCTGTATGTGTTTTGTACGTTGGTGTAGATATTATATGTTCCAGCCGACAATTCTGCGTTTAATGTCAATGTGTTAAGACCGGATGTCAAATTGTGTTCTTGCGAATACACTTGTTGATTTGAACTGTTTGATATGGTTATTGTCTTGCTTTGGTTGTTCTGCGAGCAATATACATCTATCGAAACCAATGTAAGGTTTTGTGATACAGTAAATGTAAGGCCTCTGTTTTGTCCATTATTAGTATATGCAGTTGCAGCCGTGTTGTCGGTGACACCTACATTGTAGTATTGTTCCGAACCTTGCTGTGCTTCGACGTATAATGTTGTTGTTTCTGCGAAGTTTGCTGAATATGATTCGCCTGTTCCAAGTTCGGTTCCGTCGGTTGCAGAATCAAACCAGTGGAGAGTGCCGCTTCCTGTTGCCGAAAGGGTGATGTTGGCGTTTCTGCATCCGTTGGCTGGTGTTACCGAAGCAATCTCTGGAACGGAAACTTCTATTTGCTGGGTAGCAGTGCTATTGCCGATGGCATTTGTAGCGGTAAGTGTGATTGTGTATGTTCCGTTTGCAGTGTAGGTGTGTGTGGGTTCTGCTTCGGTAGAGGTTGTTCCATCCCCAAATGCCCAAAGGTAGGAGGTCGCGTGTTCAGATTCGTTGGTAATGCTTATGTTTCTTGTGCAGGATTCTGCGATAACTGCTGAAAATTCTGCTACAGGTTCGGGTTGGTAGCAACTTATTTCGGCTTCCCAACCAGTATTTACTGTTGAGGTGTTTGAGTAAAAGTAAATGGTAAGAGCACCATCGCTGTTTGTGGCTGTTACAACACCGTTTGTCCCTATCGAAGATGGGTTGGTTCCGCAATATTGTCCGATTTGCGTTGCCGATGTGCTTGTGCCGTCGTATATTGTGATATAGTTGTTGCAAGTTGTTGAACCCCAGTTTGTTGTCTGCTGTAATCCAAGTTGTGTGAATGTAAGTCTTAAATATGCGCCATCGGTGCTTGGATAGATTGTCTGCGTAACTCTGGCGTTGTTACCATAATTGCCATCGCTTCCTGGGTCTCTGTATGTGCCTGAACATGCGTAAATTGTTCCATCGCTCATGTTGATTACCGAAGTAACTTCAATGTATGCAGTCTTTGTTTCGGTATTGGAACCAAAGGCATTAGAAGCGACCAATGTAACTGAGTATAATCCTGATTCGTTGTATGTTACGGTTGGGTTCTGTTCATTTGATGTTGCTGGAGTTCCTCCTTCAAAAGTCCATTGCCACGATGTAGGCATATTTGTTGAAAGGTCGGTGAAAGTTACAGGACTACTTATAGATACAGATGTTTCGGATGCTGAAAAGTCGGCTACTGGTGGTATTGCCTCATGAACTATGATTTGTTCTGTGGTGGATGTCGAGCATCCGTTTTCGCTTACAATAGAAAGTGTGACATTGTATGAGCCGGGAGTGTTGTAAGTTACGGTTGGATTTGCGGATGTGCTAGTTGCTGGCGAACCGCCCTCGAAAGTCCATGATGTCGAATTATTGCATCCAGTAGTATTGATAAATTGTATGCTTCTGCCTTCGTATGCTTCTGCAGGATTTGTAGTAAATGTCGGTTCTGGACATAGGCTTACATCCAAGCGTGTACTTGCCATATTCTGGGTTGTTACCGTTAATGTTTTTGGCAAATAGCCTTCCTTAGAGAAGGTTACGCTGTATGTGCCTGCATAAATCGGGCGTTGGTAGTCGCCGACTGGTGTTTTGGTGTAAACTTCCGAATTGTCGGTGTCGTGGTTGTTGACGAAAACCTTTACGCTGTCCAAAGGCTGGTTGGTACAAGCATCTGTAACAATGCCACGGAAACCGTATAAAGCCTGTTCTGTATAATTGAGCATTGCCTGCTTGTAGTATCCCCAGTATGCGTTAAGGTATTCTGTCCCTAGTTCCTTGGTGGTAGTGAATTCTACGGTTGTTTCCTTGATGTTCTTGTAGTAGTTCATATAATCTTGACGACCACCATCAATAGAATACCATTCTGAGCCTTTTGTTACACCGTTTGATCCTGATACATTTGAAGGACCTGTGAATCTGCTGGAGTTGATTGCGTGTACAGTATCGACAAACATCCAAGAAATGTATTCCCACCAATCGTCATCTGCATTTGGACGGTCAACATGTGTCCATCCGTCCTCGTCCCACGGATAGTTCATGCATTCGTCTCCGCCGTGGCAGTTTGCCGACATTATGAAGTGGTGCTTGTTGGCGAAAGTGTACATCATCGTGATTTCTGGTTCGTCGGGATATTCTGCTGTATGATTAGGTCCATCGGTAACGAACTTGAAGTTACGGTTAAGGTCAACTCCGTGTTGGTTGTATCTTCTTGCACTTTGTATGCTTGTGCCGTTGCTCGACTGGTAGAATGTACCATCGGGGTTGGTGTTGGGCGATATGCAAATTTCCATGTTGTTTACAAGGTTGGTGACTTGCGGGTCGGTGCCGTAGTTTGTAAGCAGATGGTCGATAAGACGGATTAGGAAGTACCATCCCGAAGTTTCGTCACCATGCATAGTACTGCTCCACCAGAATTCAGGTTCGTCCTCGTCAACGCCAACATTATCGGAGATTGTAATATTGACAATTGGTCGCTCATTTACAGAAAAACCTATTGTGTCGAGTTTGCATATTGATGGATAATTGGTTGCGTAGTTCTGCATCATTTGCAGATATACAGCGTAGGTGGGGTAACGGTCCCAGTTTGCCATCTGTGCAACTGTGGTAGCCATGTTGAGTGCACGAGTCCGATTATAGTACTCATATACTGGCGCATATTCAATACCGTATGACTTGAATTGCTCATACTCTCTTCGGTTGGCGTATGCTACAACCATCGAATCATTAATCTTGTCGATTGAAATTATGCGCCCGAGTTCGCGTACTAGTTCACGATTGTTGTTATGTGGAAACCTAAACACTATTTCTCCACGATTTTCAAGAGTCTGCTCTATGAATTGAAGGTCGGATTTCGTCTGCCCTAAAACTGCCGATACTACTAGTATCCATGCAATTGCAATGATGACTTTTTTCATAAGTGAAAAATTTTCAAATTCGAGGTCAAATATAATAAAAAAATGTTAATAGCAAAATATTATTTGACGGTTTTAGATAAAAATGATTTATAAACGCAGTAAATGCTAATTTGTACTTTGAAACAGATAATATTTTTGACTCCCTGAATGTTATTGCTGTTTGCTATAAATAACGGTATTTATTTAGTGAAAAATCCTTTTTTTCAGATCTTGAAACAAGTTCAAGATGACAAAAAAAGGAGAGTGTTTGTATATTTAGCGGACAAAAGTTTTTGTAATTTTGCGCTGAATTTCCGCATAATGTCAAAGGTTAATTTATGGATTTCAGTGCTTTAAAGTCGAACTTCAAGGGTGAAGTTTTCACCGACAACATACATAGGATAATTTATGCTACCGATGCATCAGCCTACCGCGAAATGCCGTTGGCGGTCTGTGTGCCAATGGATAACGAAGATATTCGTGCTGTAATATGCTTTGCTCACGACAACGGACTAAGCATAATTCCTCGTGCATCAGGAACATCCATTGCCGGTCAGGTTGTTGGAAACGGAATCGTGGTTGATGTATCGAAGAACTTCGGCAAAGTGCTGGAACTCAACGAGGAAGGAAAATGGATTCGCATACAGCCCTGCGTGGTTCTTGATGAACTGAACAAATATCTTGCACCTCACAATCTGTTTTTTGGTCCCGAAACTTCCACATCTAACCGATGCATGATTTCGGGTATGGTGGGCAACAATTCCTGTGGTTCGCATTCGCTGATTTATGGCAGTACTCGTGACCATTTGCTCGAGGTAAATGCATATTGTCAGATGGTTCGGATGTTACTTTTGGAGAACTATCGCGCGAGGAATTCAATGCAAAATGCGAACTTCAGTCGCTTGAGGGCGACATATACCGCCATATCCGCGGTTTGCTTTCGCAAAAGGAGGTGGTTGATGAAATAAAAACACACTATCCCGACCCCGAAATCCGTCGTCGCAATACAGGATATGCCCTTGATTGCCTTCTTGACAACGAAATCTTTGGCGATTCCGACAAGAAATTCAACTTCTGCAAACTGATTGCAGGTTCGGAAGGCACTTTGGCTTTCATCACCGAAATAAAGTTGAATCTTGTTGATAAACCATCTGTCAACAAGGCACTTATGTGCGTACACACCGCTACGCTCGATGAGGTTTTCGAGGCAAATCTTGTCGCACTGAAGTATTCACCATCATCGATAGAACTGATGGACAAGAAGGTGCTTGACCTTACAAAGGAGAACATTGCTCAGCGGCAAAACCGCTTTTTCGTGGAAGGCGACCCCGAAGGTGTGCTGATTGTGGAGTGGGTTAACGATGACGAAAACTGGATTCAGAAGCAGATTGCCGATCTTGAAGCCGATTTGCGCTCTCACAATTATGGCTATTGCTATCCGATAGTGCGCGGTGCCGACATCCCAAAGGTTTGGGCTTTGCGAAAGGCGGGACTTGGTGTGCTCGGCAATATGCCAGGTGACCGTAAGCCTGCGCCAGTAATTGAAGATACCGCTGTGAATCCTAAGGATTTGCCTGCATATATGAAGGATTTCCGCGAAATGCTTGACAGACTTGGCTTGGAGTGCGTTTACTATGCACACATAAGCACCGGCGAACTTCATCTGCGTCCGATTCTCAACCTGAAAGATACTCACGATGTTGAACTTTTCCACACTGTTGCGCTTGAAACGGCAAAACTTGTAAAGAAATATCGCGGTTCGCTCAGTGGCGAGCACGGCGATGGGAGGTTGCGCGGAGAGTTTATCCCGCTGATGCTAGGCGACAGGATTTACGAAATGTTTGTTGAGCTGAAAAAAGTCTGGGATAAGGACAATGTATTCAATGCCAACAAGATAATAGGCACACCGAAGATGAATACGCATTTGCGTTACAAGCCTGGTCAGCAAACTCGTGAGATTGAAACCTACTTCGATTTTTCGCGTACTGGCGGTTATCTGCGCACGGCAGAAAAATGCAATGGCGCAGGCGACTGCCGCAAGTCGCACATCATTGGCGGAACGCTTTGTCCAAGTTTTCAGGCAACACGCAACGAGCAGAACTCAACTCGCGCTCGTGCTAATATTCTCCGCGAACTTATAACAAACTCCACCAAGGCAAATCCATTTATGGAAAAGGAAGCCTACGAAGTGCTCGACCAGTGCCTTTTGTGCAAGGCGTGTAAGTCGGAATGTCCATCGGGTGTGGATGTTGCCAAGTTGAAAATGGAATTTTTGCAGCATTACTATGACAATTACGGTGTTCCGATGCGTAGTAGGGCAGTGGCTTTGCAGCCGAGGTTGTATAAATTGGCATCATTGGTTCCACACATTTCAAATTTCTTCTTCAAAAACAGATTCTTCTCGAAAATAATTCAGAAATCCATCAATTTCAGCACAGAAAGGAGCATTCCGCTGATGAGTACGGTAAATCTCAAAAAGCAGGTTCGCAGAATTGCTGAAAGTCAGTCGCAAAATCCTAAAAAGACCATATATCTGTTTGTCGATGAATTTTCGCGCTATCTTGACACTCACATTGCCGTTGATGCGGTTTCGCTGTTTACCAAGTTGGGTTACGAAGTGAAACTTGCCAAGTCGAAGGAAAGTGCGCGTACATGGCTCAGTAAGGGGCTTGTGCGCAAGGCGAAGAAAATAGCAAATGCCAATATTGAAATGCTTGGCGATATAATTACAGCCGAAACTCCGCTTGTGGGCATCGAACCGTCGGCAATACTTGCCTTCCGTGACGAATATCCCGACCTTGCCTACGAAGCAAACCACGCAAAAGCCGAAAACCTAGCGAAGAATGCACTTCTGTTCGATGAGTTTATATGCCGAGAAATAGATTGTGGTAACATCACATCGGAAATGTTTACCGATGAGGTTGCAAGCATAATGTTCCACGGACATTGCCAGCAGAAGGCGCTTGTCGGAACAAAATTCACATTGAAGGCCTTGTCGTTGCCGAAGAATTTCACCGTAAAGGAAATTCCTAGCGGTTGCTGTGGCATGGCAGGTTCATTTGGCTACGAGAAGGAGCACTACGACCTTTCGATGAAGATAGGAAATCTTGTGCTTTTCCCGACAATCCGCAATGCCGAGCAAAATACAATTATTTCAGCCGTTGGCACAAGTTGCCGCTGTCAGATAAAGGATGGCACTGGGGTAGATGCTTTGCATCCGCTGGAGATACTGAATAGGGCGGTAAAGGGTAGGTAATAAATTATTAGTGTCCGCTAAATCTCCAGCCTGTCCGGAAAGCTGAACGAACAGCAAAAGGAACGTTGCTTGTGAGTTCGCTTGTCCGGAATCTGCTTTGTAATAATCCGTTAGCAGATTACGGACAGCAGTCTTCACAACGCTCTCCATTTTGTATCGCGTGTTACGACTAGCTTCCGAAATGACAAGCCCTGTTTTATAAATATTTGTGTAAATAAGTGATAATAATTGATTTACGGCATTATTGTGCTTTTTTGGCGGACACCAATAGTAATAAATCCCTTACAGCCACTTCCCCAATTCGCACAAATCTTCTTCTGTCGTTGACCAGCTTGTTGCGAAGCGGACAATCGTATGCGAATCGTCGTATTTCTCCCAGAAACTAAAGCATACATTTTGTGCGAGTTTGCTCATTTGTTCGTTTTCAAGGATTATAAACTGCTGGTTGGTAGGCGATTCCAAATAGAAGCGGTAACCTTTTCCTTTTAGCAATGATTTTAGTTTTTCTGCCATCTCAATTGCATGACGGCTGATTTCCATATAAAGATTGTTGGTGAAAAGCGTGTCGAATTGTATGCCGAGCAGACGACCTTTAGCGAGCAAGGCACCGCGTTGTTTCATCTTGGTAATGAAATGCTTAGGCATATTGTTGTGTGTAAAGACAACCGCTTCACCGCACAGCGCACCTACTTTTGTTCCACCGATGTAGAAAACATCGCATAGTTCGGCAATGTCGGGTAGAGTGACATCAGTTTGCTTGCTTGCAAGTCCGTATCCGAGGCGTGCACCGTCTATAAACAACGGAATATTATGCTTTTTGCAAACATTGGAAATATCAGTCAGTTCGCTTTTGCTGTAAAGTGTGCCGTATTCGGTAGGGTGGGAGATATACACCATTCCTGGGAAAACCATGTGCTCGTGGTTGCCGTCATTGTAAAAAGTGGTGACATATTCGTCGATGTCATGTGCGTTCAGTTTTCCGTCTGTACCTTGGAGAGTAAGAACTTTATGGCCAGTAAATTCTATTGCTCCGCCCTCGTGTACGCTTATGTGTCCCGATTTGGCCGCAATTACGCCCTCGTAGTCTGCAAGCATACTGCTAATGACAACTTGGTTTGTCTGTGTTCCGCCCACAAGAAAATGTACTTTTGCATCGGAGCGGTTGCAAGCCTTTTTGATTTTTTCTTCAGCCATCTGGCAATACTTGTCCTCGCCATATCCGACAAGCGCTTCCATGTTTGTTTCTGCCAGTCGTTTAAGTATTTTGGGATGCGCACCTGCTATGTAGTCGCTTTCAAATGAAATCATATCCGAGAAATTTAGTCGTGCAAAAAATTATTTGCGTTTATGTAAGAAAATCATTGCTATTATGAGTTTTTCTCGTTTGTCAGTGCAATTATTTTCTCGACAAGTGTTTCTACCTTTGGAAAAAGTTGTTCGACATCTTCTTTCGTTGCATCAATAAAGTCATCATAATCGCTACCTTGTCTAAATGCAAAGACCAGACCGAACAAATGTCCGTCTTCTTTAGTAAGAATATCAGTCTTTACATAATATTGATTAACTAATGAAAGGGCTCCTTTGTGTGTGTTTACTGGATGCGAATCTTTTGTTAGTAATGCCGAAACTGCATAATATAGTGCGTAGTACATTCTGTTTGCTATTATGCTCCAAACTTCCAATGGCATTACCTTTTTTATCTCATCCAATGCCATACGAGCTTTTTCTGTCCGATATGCTACTATTGCATTGCGTTCTTCCTGTGATAGACTCATAATTGTATTCCTTCCTCTTTTACATTGTGCTTGAATAATGATGGTGGGGCAGAATTCCATTGGTCAATGGTATAAACGAGCGTATTTATCTCTTCACCTATGTCAAAACCTTTGTCCCATAATTCGCAAGCAATTTCATATCTTTCGATGTGAGGCATAGGTGGCTTGTTAAGCAGGACAATTATATCCCAATCGGAATCCTCGTGATTGTCGCCACGTGCGCGTGAACCGTACAGAATTATTTGCGCATCGGGTTCTTTGTCACGAATCGTAGAACGAATCATGTCCAGTACCATATCTCTGCTTTGCCGTTCCATTATATGTTTATTAAGCATATTTCAATGGCAAATATACAACATTTTATTCAAAATCAAATGCCGAATGATTTTTGTAAACCTCTGCCAATGTTCAAATAAAAGTCGTATATTTGCACCTCTAAAAAAAATGACAAATGAACTTTAATAACGATTTTCGCAAATACGCCGTAAAGCACAGAGGCGTAAACGGTCTTGTTTTCGACCAGTACACAAGTATTTACAACGGATACATTAATCCGACAATTATAGAGGAGCGCACTCTTAATGTTGCACAGATGGATGTGTTCTCTCGCTTGATGATGGACAGGATTATTTTCCTTGGAACACCAATCAACGATGATGTTGCAAACATAATTCAGGCACAGTTGCTTTTCCTCGAAAGCAGTGATCCGAACAAGGACATCCAGATATATTTCAACTCGCCGGGCGGTTCGGTTTATGCAGGACTTGGCATTTACGACACCATGCAGTACATTCGTTCCGATGTCGCCACCATCTGCACTGGTATGGCTGCTTCGATGGCTGCCGTTCTGCTTTGCGCTGGCGCACACGGAAAGCGTTCGGCTCTCAAGCATTCGCGCGTGATGATTCACCAGCCTATGGGCGGTGCCGAAGGGCAGGCTTCCGACATTGAAATCACTGCAAAGGAAATCTTGAAGCTTCGCGAGGAATTATACGAAATCATTGCCAACCACTCGCATCAGGACATCGAAAAGGTGCGTCTCGATTCCGACCGCGACCACTGGATGATTGCCGAGGAAGCAAAGGAATATGGAATGATTGACGAAATTCTGTATAGGGAAATCGAATACTAATTGAGAAAATTGTTTCAAGTTTCTGGTTTCTGAGTTTCTGGTTTCTAGTTGTTTGAAGTTGTTTAAGGTAGTTTGAAATGGTTTTAATAAAACAACCATAAACGGCTTTAGCCATTGAAACAGCGAAGCGTAGAAATTTAGAAACTAGAAACATATAAACGGCGTCAGCCATAGAAACTCAGAAACGAGAAACATAGAAACAAAAAAACGCGGAATCAGATTGGCTACGCCGAGCTAAAGGTTCTGAAACAAGTCCAGCATGACATTCCGCGTTTTTTAGAAACAGCGAAGCGTAGAAATTTAGGAACTAGAAACATATAAACGGCGTAGCCACAGAAACAGCGAAGCGTAGAAACTTAGAAACGTGAAACTTATAAACGGCGTTAGCCAAAGAAACTAAACTTTATGGACAAAAACGATAGATGCTCGCTATGCGGTCGCCCGCGCAAGGATGTTGGAATCCTGTTTCAGGGTGTCAACGGAAATGTTTGCGATGACTGCATAAGACGAGGATACGAAATATTGAAAGAGGAAGAGCAGTTTAAGAAAGAAAAGCCGACTAAGGCAATTAAACTTAAGAAGCCTAAAGAGATAAAAGCATTCCTCGATGACTATGTAATTGGTCAGGACTTTGCAAAGAAGGTGCTGTCGGTGGCCGTATACAACCACTACAAGCGTATAAGTCAGGAGAAAAACGATGTTGACATTGAAAAATCGAACATAATAATGGTTGGCGAGACTGGTACAGGCAAAACATTGCTGGCTAAGACTATAGCCAAGATGCTCAATGTGCCTTTCGCTATCGTTGATGCAACGGTTCTTACCGAAGCAGGTTATGTAGGCGAGGACATCGAAAGTCTTCTTACACGACTTTTGCAGGCAGCCGACTACGATGTGGCATCGGCGGAACAGGGCATTGTTTTCATAGATGAGATTGACAAGATTGCCCGCAAAGGCGACAATCCGAGCATTACCCGTGATGTGTCGGGCGAAGGCGTTCAGCAGGGTCTTTTGAAACTCCTCGAAGGATCGATTGTAAATGTTCCCCCGCAGGGCGGACGCAAGCATCCAGAGCAGAAGATGATTGCCGTTGATACAAAGAACATTCTGTTTATCTGCGGTGGTGCGTTCGAGGGACTTGACAAAATCATCGCCCGTCGTATGAACACACAGGTAGTAGGTTACGGAACGCAGAAGAACATAGAGAAAATCGACAGCAAGAATATGTTGCAGTATGTCATTCCCGAGGACATTCGCAAGTTCGGTCTTATCCCCGAAATTGTTGGTCGTCTGCCAGTGCTTGCCTACCTAAATCCACTTGACCGCGAAGCATTGAGAATGATACTTACTGAACCGAAGAACTCCATTGTAAACCAGTACATAAAGTTGTTCAAGATTGATGGAATCGACATTAAGTTCGAGGAGGAAGCCCTGAATTATATCGTTGACCAGGCAATATCGTTCAAACTTGGTGCTCGTGGACTGCGTTCTATTTGCGAGTCGATAATGCTTGAGGCCATGTTTGAAATGCCATCTGAAAACAAGAAGTCGTTTACGGTGACTAAGGAGTACGCCGAAAGCAAACTCGACAAGACTGCCGCTATAAAGTTTAGAAATGCGTAAAAAAGGCTGGCAGGCTTACAGGCCGACAGCCCTGAAGCCTTGCTTAATGTAGAAGCTGTTTATTAAAAATAATTATTTTTGCATCAACAATTAATTGAATGCTAATGCAGAAAACCGCCAACATAAGCGCAGTAATACTTGTAAAGAATGCCGAGAAGACAATCGCTGAATGTCTTGAGTCGCTTCGTGCGTTTGGCGAAGTGATTCTGCTTGATAACGGTAGCACCGACCGAACCCTTGAAATCGCTGGTGATTTTCAAAATGTAAAGGTTTACAGCGAACTGAATTTTTATGGTTTCGGCAAAATGAAAAACATAGCGGTAAGCCATGCTACCAACGACTGGGTATTGAGCATTGATTCCGATGAGGTTCTTATGCCCGATGTAGTTGGCAAGATAAATTCCATGCAATTGAACGACAATACAGTTGTTGCTTTGTCTAGGCTCAACTACTACAACGGACGATGCATGAAATGTTGCGGCTGGTATCCCGACTATGTATGGCGCATCTTCAATCGGAAATATACACGCTTCAACGAAAATATGGTTCACGAGAGCATCGAAATTTTGCCCGACACCGAAAAGGTTTACATCAAGGATGCAATAAAGCATTATACTTCCGAAAATATAAGTTCGCTAATAGCAAAGATGGAAAGCTATTCTACGCTTGCTGCTCAGCAAAAGTTTAAAGCAGGCAAGAAAACAAGCGTTGTTGCAGCGATATTCAAGTCGTTGCATACATTCAACAGGGACTATTTTTTTCGCAAAGGCATATTCTACGGTTATCGCGGACTGGTGATTTCGGCGATAAATGCTGCTACAACCTTCCTAAAGTACATGAAGTTGTACGAAATGGGAATTAAGAAATAGTATTTAGAGCGAGTTTTCTTTTCTACCTCTCTACAAAAACCAAATAATACGCATCGTATGGGTCACCAACTCCAACGCTCGGCTGGTATAGAAATACCGCAACCTTCTTCGATGTCTGCTCATAGTACGACATAAACTCTTCCTGTCCGGACAATGTCTGCCAGATATAGCCCAAATCATTATCAGATTCGTCAACATCTTGGACATAATGTCCATCAACATCTATGTAAGAAATTCTGTCTCTTGGGAAAGACAAACTATATTTCATCGTATATTCAGGCACGTATGTGTCTACATTTCCACCTTTTACGAAAGTGTCTGGAAAATTAAGGGCACCGCAT
The DNA here is from genome assembly GCA_017551515.1 of Bacteroidales bacterium. Taxonomy (GTDB): domain Bacteria; phylum Bacteroidota; class Bacteroidia; order Bacteroidales; family ML635J-15; genus Bact-19. The sequence continues at coordinate 60,501 of JAFZLK010000052.1, forward strand.
CCGGCCCATATTATTGAACCATCCATAAGAAGATTATCGGTGTCATGATAGTAAAATTTAATGTAACCGAAATCGTGAGGAGACATGTAGTCTGCAAGGAAAGGAATTTCGTTTCCTTCGTTCTGCTTGTTTGTAACATTCATAGAGTAAAAACCTCCGTATTCAAACGTCATGTAATCGACCTTGGCAATAAGAATGTCCTTGTCCAAATATTCATCGGTGAGGTTTACGGTAGGGACTTCTGGAAGCGGATTGTTCACTCGTTCGTTGATAATCTGCATACATACCGACGGATTCCATTGTCCATAACTCAAATGCAAACTATATTTGTATGCTTGACTATCATTTGCTGAAAACGAAAAACTAATATTATCAGAAGATGGGTCAACTGATTCCAATGCCTCCAAGATTTGTTCGGGTGTATCAACATACTGATATCCATTATTACCAATTTTCATAGAATAACTTTCCCTGACCAGCAATGGATATGAACTGGATTGCAATATCTCTAAAAGCCATTTCTTAAAGATTGCCGACAATGTATCAATGTCGCTGCTTTCCAATTTCATTTCTACATTCGGAACCCTATCGTCATATCCGAAATGAACAAACAAATATTTTGATATGCTGTCAACCCTTGTGTCTGTATATTTCGCACTAAGATTGTTGTTGTATTCACATTCCTCGTATCCGTTTGTCGTCAAATATTCATTATATGCAGTAACTTCCATGCCAATCAACGACTTCAAAAACACAAAGTCTCCACCATCGGTTTCGTAATCCTGCAAGATTGTTCTTGAACCGCCAATTGGGTTTTCTTCAGGATCAAATTTAATGCGTTCGCATGAAGCAAAGGAAAACGCAAATGCGATTCCAATGAATATTACCGAAAGTTTCAAGTTAGTTTTCATACTGAATTTTTTTAATGTTTATGCCACAAAGATAATTAATTAAATTTATGTACAAAAAAATCACATTAAATATACAAAATTATTTTATTAGCATAAGGTTCCCCTTCTTCGTTCTTATGCTACCATCGTACATTTCGGCTTCCACATAGTAGGAATAGGTGTCGATGTTCTGTACTTTGCCTTTAAGTCTGCCGTCCCAGCCTCGGTTAAGGTCATCGGAGAAGAAGACTTCTTCGCCCCAGCGGTTGAAAATGCGGAACTGCAACAGCCGCTTTATGCCAAGTCCACGCACATATACAATGTTGTTGCCGTCACCTTCGCTGAGCGGAGTGAAAGCGCCCGGCACATCGAGCGAAAACTTCATTTCAACATCTATGTGTATGTCGAAACTCTTTTCGTAGCAACCAAGCGAATCGCTGAGCCAAACAATATAATTGGTAGTTGCGTTGGGGAAGAAAAACAAAGTGTCGCAACCGATGGAAATAACGCTGTCAAGAGGCAACCATCGGCAATTCAGGTCGGTTTCGGAAAGTATCACAGCGACAACGGTATCGCCAATGTTTATGGATGCGTAATCGGGTTCTATCTCCGCTTCAACAGGCGCAATTACATCAATATGTACCGAATCGGTTGCCGAACATAAATGTTCTGTGTAAACATTGACATGGTATGTCGTGTTTTCGATTGGCGCTACCCTTTGGATGGGTCTGCTGTCGTTAATAGGCGCATCCCAGTAGTACGAAGCTCCGCCTACAACAATAATGTCGGTTTCGTCTCCCAAGCATAATACGGTGTCCTTGTTTGTTAATGGGTGCGGACTTGGGAAAAGTACATATTCGTGCGAAACGCTGTCGTAGCAGTTGTGCTCGTTGGTTACGGCAAGCGAAACTACAAATGTAGAGTCGTTGTGTGATGGATTGGTCCAGTAAACAGGGACTTCCTCTTCCGATTCGTCAAGTCTGTGCCCGTTCTGGTACCATCTGAATTGTGCTTCTTCCGACGATTGGTTTACTAATGTCGCCGATAAAGGTTCGCACAAACCAGCATTAATCTCAACGCTATCGGCATATAGTCCGAAACGTGCGTCAACTTCGTAAACATATATCATTTCGGTTATGTCAATATTACATTCTCCACTTGTAAGACTCAGTACTACAGGGAAATATCCTGATTGTGGAACATAATCGTAAGTATGCGTAACATTCGGCGTTGTATAGTTATATCCGCCTCCAACTACCCATTGGAACGACTGCACATTTTGGGCATTAAGCATACGGAAATTAACATTGTCGCCTGCACAAATTGCTGTATCGCTGATGTATATTTCGGCAGTTGGTCCACTTATCCATACATTTGTATTTTTTGCCACACGGCAACCTGCTGGAGTTGTTATTTCGACTGATATTGTATAGTAACCTGGGGTATTGTAAAGGTATTCGGGATTCTCCACATACAGGTTGTCGCCGTTTCCCATGTTCCAGTGGAATAACGGATCTACGCCATCGGGCCAAGCAGTTGCCGAAACATCAAAGATGGGTTGGGCAGGGTAGCAACTGAAATTTTGGTTTTGTGGCGAAAGGCTTGTGTTAAGACTTTCCACATACACGCCATTTTGATAATCGACTGCATCGGTACACCCGACACCACCGCTTATATTAAGCGAAACAGAATACAAGCCCGGGGCAGAATAGCGGTGAGTAACAACAGGTCCGCTGTTATCCCATACCTCGCCGTCACCAAAGTCCCACGTGTAGCTGAAATCAGGATTTTCAACATTTGATGTAAATATAACCAAATCGGTACTACAAATGCTGTCGTCAAAATCCACTACAAGTTCTGGAATTGCTAATGCATGCAAGTGATTTTCAAAAGATTGCTGGTCGTGGCAGCCATGTTTGGTAGTTACCATGTAGTATATCGAATATAAGCCAGTGTCGGCATATTCGTGCGAGACGGGATTCCCTTGTATAGTTTCGTTGTGCCCGAAATTCCACTGCACATTGCGAATAGGGTCGTTTGTATTGGTGAGTATGCATTCGAATTCGACCGTAGTTGGTGCGCATACATTCTGGGGTGGAGGCATTATGGTCGATGTTGGGTCTACAACATATATCGGTTTTGTATAAATCGATATGCACTCGTCGTCTCCTTTTAGATATACGGTTACAGTATAGTCGCCTGGCTCTTCGAACCTATGTGGGTGCGATGTGTTAGAGGAAAATTCAAACCATTCGAGGTTCTCTACGGGCATATCGTTAATTCCCCAGTTGTAGGCAATCCATTCATCCCCGCCATAGTCGACTTCAACCGATGAGTATTGTCCCATGCATACCGTATCGGGATCCAAATGCCAAATAAAATCTCTCATCGGGAGCTCAACTGTAACATAATCTCTGAATGTACACCCAGAATCATCATTATATCCAATAATGTTGCATTCATACACACCATATCCTGGGAGGGAGACATGAATGGTTGATGCAGTGGAGTGCGATTCTGAGTATACTTGGGTGCCTTGCCCTCCGCCACTACTCCAAGTACTACCAGTGATAGACCAGTCCCAGTATTGCGCTCCTTGATTATTGGTAATATAGAATGTGTAGTCGAATGGAGTTGTGCATGGCGGAGATTGATATGAGACATGCAAAATAGGAGGCAGAACATAAACTCTGTCCTGATAGTATGAGTCTGATTCGCAATTCAGGTATTCTGTCATTATGCCGACATTATTCCAACCAGTATGAACATCAAACATAAATCCGTTATACATGTTATTGGCAGGTCCATGTTCTCCATCTACCAGAATAGTAAAGTCTATGCTATCGGAACTTTCGTACATTGAGTTGTATAGAAGATACAAATCCTGCGGGCATACCGTATCGCCGTTTATACGGATGTGGTTTGTGTCGGTCGCCCAGAAATCCTCGGGTGGAATCTGTATGCCGACTTCAATAGTATCGCATCTGTTCGAATCGAATTTGTGCAAGGTGCGAGTATCGGTGCATCCGTTGCGGTCGGTTATCGTAAGTGTAGGAATGTAAGCTCCCGGTACAGTATAATTGTGGCTAACAGGTGTATAAGTGGTGTGAAGTGTGGTCCCGTCACCGAAATCCCAGAAGTAGTCAACGATTTCGCTGTTTTCGGTATAAACAACATAATGGTTAAACTGAATGTTTTTCGGAACGCAGTCACCGCAAGAATTTGATTCTATGTTGGCTTCGGGATGGTTAACGATTATAGTCGGACCTTCAAACGTGTCGAAACATCCGGCACTTGTATAAGCTGTCATTGATGTGGGGTAAACACCATTCTCTGTGTATCTTTTGTTTGGATTTTCGGCTGACCCTAGGGTCTCGTCCCCAAAATCGTATCGGTACGAAACAGCATCGCCTGTAGATGTGTTTGTAAAATGTGCCGTAAATGGATAGTCGCACGAAAAAGTCTCGTCAACTGCAAATGAAGCTTCGACATGCTGTACGGTTACCTCAAAAGTTTCGGAGCGCTCGCATGGACCGCCTGGGTCGGCGGTAAATGTTCCTGTGTATGTGCCTGCATTTTGATAGGCGTGATATGCAGTTTGGTCGTTCGAAACTGGTGTGCCATCGCCGAAATCCCATTGGCAATTGGTTCGAGGCATATGGCTATGGAAGGCAGTAGATACTCTTTTGCAAACAACCGATGGCGTATCAAAGCGCGGTACTAATTGTGCAATGGAAATCATGTCTGGATAAAACATCGTGGTGGAGCATCCGTAGCTGTCGGTGGCAGTTACACTTACATCGAAATGTCCATGCGAAGTATAGGTGTGACTTGGATTGTCGCCTGTGCCAGTCTGTCCGTCACCAAAATTCCAAGTCAAAGTGCATGCTGTGGAAACATTTGGTGCGGTTGTGACTTCCGAATGGAAAGGCACTTGCAATGGAGGTTCGCACCACTGTTCAATTTCTGGTGTTACCGAAAGCGATGGTGACGACGACACATTTACAATCTGCGCATAATGCTCGTCAATGCAACCGTTGTTATCGACAATTCGCAACGAAACAGTCAGAAGTCCCGAATTAAGGTAGGTATGCGATACATATTGACCTGTAGATGTTTGTCCGTCGCCCCAGTACCACAGCCAACTGTTAATCGGTGCATCGCCTTGAATTGACATGTCGTTTAGCGTGAAGTCGAATGGGGTACAGCCCGAAACGGGTGTTTCGTTGAATCGAGCATGTGGAGATTGGAAAATAACTATTTCGTGGTTGGCGGTTGCTGTCTGCCCGCTACTTGTAACAGTCACCGATATGGTATATGTCCCGCCTTCGAGATAAGAGAATGTTGGGGTAGCCAGTTGCGATACATCACCGTTGCCCGACGACCACGAATAAGCCACATTAGGTCCTGCTCCAGTAACATTACAGCCAAAAGTAAGGTTTTGCGGTGAGCAACCACTGAACGAATCGCCAATGATGGTAACGGAAAGCTGCGCCTTTGCGGCAAATGCCGAAAGCAAAACCAATATTGTTAATATGCAGACTTTCCTAAACATCCCTATATTTTTATATTCGTTTTCGTATTTTTACCAAAATAATTCATTTTTATGCCAATTATTTCATTTGTAGGGGTTGGTTTCAAACCGCCCCCTACAAATTTTATTTCAACAACATTATATTCCCCTTCTTCGTCCTTATGCTGCCATCGTACATTTCTGCTTCCACATAATAGGAATATGTGTCCATGTTTTGCACTATTCCGCTGATTGTTCCGTCCCAGCCGGTATGCAGGTCGTTGGTAAAGAAAACCTCTTCGCCCCAGCGGTTGTAAATACGGAACTGGCGCAACTCCTTTATGCCAAGCCCTCGCACATAAACTACGCTATTTTCGTCATCGCTCAATGGAGTGAACGCACCTGGGACATCAAGCGTATATTTAATGTCAACATCGACATGAATGTTGATATTTGTTTCGTAGCAGCCGAGCGTATCTTTCAGGATAAGTGTGAAATCGGTATTTTCGAGCGGATAAAGCAACAAAGTGTCGCAATTTCCTGCAAAAGCGTATTCCGCAGGCGAAATGTAGCAGTCAAGCGCTTCCATGTCGGAAAATACCAATGTCATAGCCGTATCACCTATATTTATGGTAAACGACTGCTCGTCAGTTTCTGCCTCAAATGGCTGAAACACATCAATTGCGACCGAATCCGTAGTCATGCACATTTTTTCATTAAAAGCATCAACATAGTAAATGGTTGCCTCGGTTGGAGAAATAATTTGACTTTGTGTGCTGTTGCCGATAGGAGGATGCCAGTAGTAGGAATTTCCGCCATATACAGAAATGTGAGCCTCACTGCCTTTGCAAATCAAAGTGTCGCCAATGGTATATACTTCGGGATTTTTGTAAACCAGATATTCATGCGAAATGCTGTCGATACAGCCAAGCGAATCGGTAATTGCAAGTGAAACCACATATAACGAGTCCGTCTGCGTGGAAGAATTTGTCCATATCACTGTGCCTTCTGAGTATGTTTCACCGTTCACATACCAGCGTTGTTCCACGCCGTTGGTTCCTGAATATGCTAAATCTCCTTCCAATGGAGAACAAGTACCTTCGAGGATAGCATTTCCGCTCAAATCCAAAAGGCTAAAGTCAGAATTTATCCTATACACATAAACCTGTTCGGTCAAGTCAATCATGCAGTTGCCATTTCGTATCGAAAGCGTCACCGGGAAATATCCCGATTCGGGAACATAGCCGTACTGGTGCGTAACTTCCTCTGTATAATAGTTGTATCCGCCACCTACAACCCACATGAAACTTTCAACATCAACTGCATCTGTCATTGAGAAATGCACTTCGCCGCCTGCGCAAACTATAGTGTCGCTCAACGAAATGTTTGCCTCGGGACCAGTAATCGCCACACTATGCGACATTGAGGCGCTGCAACCGCTGTATGTTGTTACTTCAAGATTAATAGTGTAGTTGCCAGGTGCTGTATATAAGTATTGCGGATTTGCCACATGTAAAATGTCACCGTTGCCCATGTCCCAGTGGTAGCGCAGGTTGACATAATCGGGTTCAGTAACTATCGCAGTATTTATTGTCGGGCTTACAGGATAGCAGTTGTATGCCGAACTGTCTATGGTAAAATCTGCCGAGACAATTCTTTCAATGTTTATGCAATCTTCGCATGGAAGAGTATCGCTACACACTGCTCCGCCATCGCCACGTACCGATACAATATGTGTAAACGAATAGATGCCCGCCTGTTCGTAAAGGTGTGTAAGTGTGCTGTTTGTTCCCGAAATCACAGTGCCGTCACCAAAATCCCATTCGTGCCAAATGAAATTATCTGACTCGTTCGATACAAATGTCTGTATTGTGCCAAGACAAACGTTGTAACTAAAATCTACATAGGCGTATGGGAAATCAAGGACTTTCACCCTATTGCGGAATGTTTCAGAATACTGGCAGCCGTGCCAAGTCATAATGCTTAAGGAAACATCGTAAATGCCTGCTTCTTCGAAAGTATGGGTTACATTTTCGCCCGATACATTTTCAGTGCCGTCGCCGAAGTTCCATGTCGCAGAGTAAATTGCATCGTCGGTGTTGGTGATATTGTGAAATTCGAATGTGGCTGGATTGCAACCTACGACAAGATTTGTCGGTGATATTGTGGAATGTGGGTCAACTACATACAACTGCTTGGTAAATACCGAAATGCATCCATCGAACTGGCGGGCGTAAGCAATTACTTCGTAGTTGCCTCCGCTTTCGTATGTGTAGCGTGAGTCGGTGATTCCGTTGATTTGAATCCATTCGAGTGCATTGATTGGCAAACCTCTGCCTTCCCAGTCGAAAGCAACTTCGGCAAAGGCTGGTGCGTTAAGAACTACTGCAGTAAGCCTGTTCCCAAGACACAATGTGTCGGTTGAAATTTCCCAGTTAAATATAGGCGGTCTAATGGCGCAAACGATTTCCTGCACGAATTCGCAATCCGATCCATCATTATGTGCGGTAAGTTTACAATGGTAGTTGCCGTAGTCGGGAAATACAAACGAAATCGAATCGGCGGTTGAATGATTGACATTCATAAGAATGTTGTTGTTATCGGTGTTCCATATCAACCATTCCCAGTATTCCGCGCCAAGATTTTCGGTAATTTTGAACGAATAAACAAAGGGCGCGTTGCAGTCGGAATACGAAGCAAGATGTACGATTGGCGGTTTCACATAAACGCTGTCCCAGAGATATACTGACGACAGGCAGTTACGGTATTCAACCGTGAATCCCACCTTGTTCCAGCCGGTGTCAACCTTGAATGAATAAGGAGTGTATTCGGCTCCTGTATTAACATCCCAGTTCTTACCTGCAGAATTTATTACGAAGAAGTAGTTGTAGTCGGCGGAACTTCCGCTCATCGAATTGTATAGATACACTACATCCGTTGGACAAATAGTATCGCCAGGAATGTAATCGTGCATATCATTTGTTACTCCGAATTGTTCTGGTGAAACTGGAGTGCCTGTAATTATGCTTGCCAGCGGTCTGTCATCGAGTATGCTAGTGGCGGTACAGCCGGAAGTATCGGTAATCGTAAGTGTTGGGGGGAAGATGCCAAATTCGGAATATTCATGTAGTACCGATGATGTTGTAGTATGGGTAGATGTGCCATCACCGAAATCCCAAAAGAAATCCACAACTGCCGAATTGCTTGTGTGTTCTGGGTCATTGTAAAGTCCAACTGTTGCAGGTACGCAGTCGCCTGCCGTAGTGGAATGAAGTGATGCGTCGGGCTGGTTGACAACAATTTCCGTTCCTGTATATCTTGATACGCATCCGCCTGGGGATGTTACTGTTAGCGTAGGTGTAAATCTGCCGTTCTGCGAATACGAATGCATCGTAATCCCATCAAAGCCAATGTAGCTGTCATCAAAATTGTATGAATAAGTAAGGTTTTCGCCGATAGAGGTGCTTATAAACCTCACTTCGAAAGGGTAGGTGCATGAAAACAGGTCCTCGGGTTCGGTGCGGAACGATGCATGAACGTCAACAACATTGACATTAAAAACCTGCGTTTGCCTGCATGGTCCATTGGGGTCAATAGTGAATGTCACTGAATAGTTTCCCTCCTGCGAATAAGAGTGGCTTGCCTCTGTTCCCGACTGTACAGGTGTTCCGTCGCCAAAGTTCCAGTAGCAGGTAATGTCATCGTCAACATCGCTGCGGAAAAGAAATGGTATATTTAGGCACATTTCGGCAGGAACTGTGCATGTTGGTGTTAGTGTTCCTATTACTACCATGTTGTTTTTGCGCACTACCGACTGGCAACCATACGAATCAACCACAGTTAGCGATACATTATAGCTGCCAGTATTGTCGTATGTATGCGATGGATTGTCCTCGTTGCTTTCTGAGCCATCGCCAAAATCCCATGTTGCCGTGTAGGGTCCGCCAAGTCCTACATCGGTGGATATTTCCGATGAGAAATTGACCTCGTGCGGAGCCACGCACCATTGAGCATCGTTGGCAGAAATAGACACGTTTGGTCGCTTCGATAGCGTCAGCATCTGCGAGTGGTATTCATCGCGACAACCGTTGGCATCGGTTACCTCGAGCGACACCGTGAATATTCCAGGCGATGTGTATGTATGTGCCCTGTTGCGTCCTTGAGCCGAAACGCCATCACCGAAATACCATAGCCAGCTTGTAATTTCTGCATCGCCTTCGGTAGCACTGCTTTTGAACAAATAGCCTCTTGAGACGCAACCAACAATGGAACTGTCGTTGAACGATGCTGTAGGTCCGTTGAATACTACAATTTCGTGGCTGTCGGTGGCTGTCTGTCCGCCACTTTCTATTGTAACGGAAATTGTGTATCGTCCTGGTGAAAGATAGGAAAATGTAGGTTCTGCAAGTACCGACATATCACCGTTTCCCGATGACCACGAATACGACACTTCGTCTGTAGCTCCGCTCACATTGCACCCAAAAGCGAGAATTTGTGGTGCACAGCCTTCGAAACTGCCGGTTATCGAAACCGACAATTGTGCTACCGATGTAAAGTGTAACAGTAAGGCAACGAGTAATAGTGGTATGTATTTTAGTATCTTGAGAATATCTCTTTTCATGTCACGATATTTTACAATTCATAATATTATGACAATTAAAAATACATTTTCGTTGCCTGAAGAAAATGTATTTAACTGTAATTTAACATAATTTTAAGAGATGGGGGTGTTGTTCTGCTAGACATCCTTTTTTGAATTTAAGTATAGACGCAATTCGTTGAGCCTCAGTGGTTTCAAATAATATGAAATCCAGAAACAGCGCAGCCATTCAAACCTAGAAACAGCGTAGCGTATAAACGCCGAAGCCGTAGAAACTTAGAAACAGCGTAGCGTATAAACGCCGTAGGCATAGAAACGTGAAACCTTCAAACGGCGTAGCCATTCATTCGTCAACAGACCCTGAAACAAGTTCAGGGTGACATTAGGGAGAGTGCCTAGAAATGGGCGACAGCCCACTGAACGGCAAAGCCCTCAACGAAGTTAACCCAGAAACTTATAAACTGGCGCAAGCCCACACTGCCTATCTTATGAGCATTATGTTTCCTTTTTTGCTTTGTACGCTTCCGTCGAACATTTCTGCTTCAACATAATAAGAATATGTATCGCTGTTCTGCACCTTTCCGTTTACTGTTCCGTCCCAGCCTGTATGCAGGTCGTCGGTAAAGAATACTTCTTCGCCCCAGCGGTTGTAAATGCGGAATTGCAATAGTTGTTTAATGCCAAGTCCTCGTGCATAGACTATATTATTGCCGTCGTTTTCGCTAAGAGGTGTGAAAGCTCCAGGTACATCAAGTGTAAATATCTTTTCAACATCAATATGTATGTCGAACTTGTGGTCGGGGCAGAAAGTAGTATCCTTCATAACAAGCACATAGTCGGTGCTTTCATCGGGGAAGAATACTATTGTGTCGCAACCGCTCATAGTGAGGTTTTCCTCAGGTGTAATATAGCATTCGATGGCATTGTTGTCGTAGGTGATTAAAGCCATAGCAGTATCGCCCATATTTATCTTGAAATATTCGTCCGACAATGATACTTCGTATGTTGGAATTACAATCACAGTTATTGAATCGGCGATTGAACACCTGTGTTCAGTGTAGGCTTCAACATGGTAAACCGTTGTTTCTTCGGGTATAACACTTTGGTTAGGAAGACTGTCGTCGATTGGGGTGTCCCAATAGTAAGAATATGCATCCATTGCCGACATATTTACCGTATCGCCGTAGCATATGGTAGTGTCGTTGCTTACTCTAAGTGTAGGCATATGGTAAACATAATACTGGTGCGAAACGCTGTCGGTGCAACCAAGTGTATCGGTGGCAATAAGCTTAACGGTGAACAGTGAGTCAACCTGCAATGAATTGTTCTGCCAATTTACATTTTCTACAGTCTGCTGGTTTCCGTTGATAATCCATTGGAACGTACAATCGTCAGGATATTCGTGATTTAGATTACCAATCAAAGGCGAGCATACGCCCTCATCGTATTCGATGGTATTTCCGCTTCTATCTGCCAAAGTGAAGTCACCGCGCAATCTATAAACAAAGATTCTTTCGGTGAGGTCAATCTTGCAGTTGCCCTGATGTATTGACAAGGTTACTGGGAAATATCCCGATTCGGGTACATAGGCGTATTGGTGTGTAACTTCTGGTGTGTAATAGTTGTATCCACCGCCTACTACCCATACCATGCTATCTACGTTGCTTGCGTTAATCATCGACATGCTTATTATGCCGCCAGCACATATAATAGTGTCACTCAAACCTATATCGGCAACAGGACCGGTAATCTCTATTCTGTGGGTTGCAGAGGAACTGCATCCTGCTGGTGTTACTACATTCAATGATATGTCGTATATGCCTGGTGTGGTATATAGGTATTGCGGATTAGGTACATGTATTCCCTGCTCGTTATTTCCCATATCCCATGTGTATTCTACATTTATGTTGTCGGGATAGAACTCAACATTGCTTTGTATTGTTGGACTAATTGGGTAACAGGAGAAGAATGTGCTGTCCAATTCAAAATCAGCGCTTACGCTTTCCACTGCCATGGCGTTTTCGTATCTCGCGGTATCATTGCACGACATGCTGCCATTTTCGCCTCCCGAAACTATATGCGTAATGGAATAGCTGCCAGCTTGTTCGTAAATATGTGTAACAGCACTCTGGTTTCCGGATATTTGTGTCCCGTCACCGAAGTCCCATTCGTGCCATACTGAATTGTCGGCTCCAGCAGAGGAGAATGAACTTTCTTCTCCGAAACATATATTGCGGGCATCGAAGGTTACATTGGCATTGAGAGCGTCAATCACTCGTATTCTGTTGGAATATGTCCTGATGAACCTGCAGTTGTGTTCTGTTGAAATAGTCATCTTGATTGTATATGTGCCGGTATTTGTATAAGTGTGTTCCTTTGGCACATATGGTGTATATGTGGTGTCTTTTGGCGAGCCGTCTCCATAATCCCATATTACATATTGTAATGGATCGTAGGTTTCTGGTATTGCTTCAAACTCGAATGTTGCGGGAACGCATCCTGTGGCAAGGCTTTCTGGTACCATGTGTGCTCTTGCACCTACAACGTATATGTTTTTCGTGAAGATGGACACGCAGCCGTCGGATTGGCGAGCGTAAACTGTCAAATTGTAGCTGCCGCTGTCGGCATATTGGTGCTGTTCTGATTGCATTCCGGGTGAAACGGAAACCCAGTCGAGGTCATCGTACGAAACGCTTGCACCTGTCCAGTTGTATGCCACTTCGTTGTAAGCAGCTGCTTCTGCTATATTTATGGTAATTCCGCGTCCAGTGCAGATGGTGTCGGCCGAAATAGACCATGACATTACTGGCTCTACAATTTCGCTTGTTACCTTGTCTTCGTACTCACACTGGTTATATTGGTTGTTATATGCAACAATTTTGCATTCGTATCTGCCATATGAGGGATATGTTATGTCTATGGAATCGACTGTGGAATGTAAAACTTGCTGTACTACAGTTTCGGTTTCTAAGTCTGTGATAATCCAGTCCCAGTAATCAGCTCCGACATTCTTACTTATTTTATAGGTATAGTCGAGAGGGGATAGGCAATCCGATATTGACCGTATCTTTACGATTGGAGGTACAACATAAACGCTGTCCCACCACAGAGTATCCGACTTGCACTGGTTGTAGTCAACCCTAAGTCCGATGTAAGCCCATCCTGTGTCGTTTTCGAATGAATATTGGTGGTAGGTTTCTTGGCTCGACTCCTCGTATGGATTTTCGTTCATTACAATGATGAAAGTGTAGTCAAGAGTGTCGTGGTCCTCGTACATTTCGTTGTATAGGATTATGGTGTCGGATGCGCAAACTATACCTTTGGGTATTTCATTGTGCAGTGAATCCATTGCTGAAAAATATTCCGGCAATATCTGATAGCCTGTTGATATTTCCGGTCCTTCCCTCGTTGCTGTACAGTTGTTCTGGTCGGTGACAGTGAGAGTTGGTACGAATGTCCCCAGTCCGTATGTGTGTTCGGTTGTTGGCGTTGTGGTATGTTCCGATGTGCCGTCGCCATATTCCCAGAAGTAATCTGTGATAATGTCATTGTCGGGGCCTCCATTTGTAAGTTCAACCACAAGAGGATGGCATCCGCCGTCTTCCGATGCACTTATTGAGACTATAGGTTCGTGGACAATGATAGTTGGTCCCGTAAACTGCGACGAGCAATTTCCCGATGTTACTGTGAGTGTTGGGGTATATTCTCCGTTTTGCAAGTACGAATGGGTCATATTTGCTTCGTTTCCTGGTCGCATATCGCCGAAATTGTAAAAATACGAAAGGTTATCGCCTTCGGATGTGCTGATAAACTGCACTTCGAATGGATATGTGCAGGAGAACAGGTTGGTAGGTACAGTGCGGAATGAGGCTTCAACGCGAGGTACAACTATGGTGAAAGTTCTTGTCTGTCGGCAATCGCCATTGGGGTCCACTGTAAATGTAACTGGATATGTTCCGGGCTGTGAATAGCTGTGAGTTGTATTAGGTCCTGGCTGTGATGGAGTGTTGTCGCCGAAATCCCAAACGCTTTCGCTGTCAACATTGCTTGTAAATAACGAAGTTTGATTTACGCACATTTGCGTAGGGACGGTACATTCGGGCGATATCATGCCTATGATAACGATTTCGGGTTGATTTACAGTTGTGCTGCATCCGTATTGGTCAGCTACCGTCAGTGAGACGTCGAATGTACCAGTACGTGTGTAGGTGTGCGATGGGTTTTCTTGTGTGCTTGAGCCTCCGTCGCCGAAATTCCAGTGTGTGGTACATGAGCCGCCAAGTCCTCCCGTTGTGGAAATTTCGGATGTAAACGAAACATTGTGCGGAGCTACGCACCATTGTGCATCGTGTGCAGTGAATGATGCTGTCGGAGCTTTCGACAGAGTGATCATCTGCGGTGCTTCATAGTGGTTTACACATTCGTTGGCATCGGTTACTTCAAGCGAAACGGTATATACTCCGGAACTTTGGTATGTGTGTGATGGCGATGCTTCGTTTGATGATTGTCCGTCGCCAAAATACCAGCGGTAATTGGTTATTTCGGCATCGCCTTGGGTTGACTGGTTGGCGGCTATAAAATCGTATGGTATGCAGCCGGTAATCGGTGAGTCGGCGAAATGTGCGGTTGGGATACGGAAAACGACAATTTCATGGCTGTCTGTAGCCGTCTGTCCACCGCTTGTTACTGTGACCGACAGAGTATATCGTCCCGAGTTGATGTACGAGAATGTAGGATTAGTAAGCTGAGACACATCTCCGTTGCCCGACGACCATGAATATGTAACATCGCCGCTTGCTCCCGAAACAGTGCATCCGAATTGCTGGATAAGAGGCGGACATCCGCTGAATGTACCCGTTATAGAAACAGAGAGTTGTGCTATCGAAACCATTTGCACAGAAATCAGCGCAATCGCCAATATGATTAATCTTTTAATATTCATATAGTTTAACTGCATAATACGACATATAATCTTGCAAAGGTATCAAATTTTTTAATATGTCTTAAAGAAAATAAAAAAAAGTTTAAGATTTTTTTCAAAATTGCTGAGAATATATGTATCACAAATAGATTATTTCAGGTATTTTTGTCCGAGACGAAAAATTTTTATTAGTAATTTTTTCAAAAATTAATTTGTATAATCTAAAAAAGTGTTAATATTGCAAAAAATTAACGTAGCGTATGAGATACACTTTATGCTTGATATTTATAATTATAGTCTGCAGAATCGCTAGTTTCGGGCAAGACATACATTTTACGCAGTATTACGCTACACCTTTAGTGTTTAATCCGGCGGCAACTGGTCTTTTCGATGAAAATTTAAGATTGTCAAACAATTACCGAACGCAATGGAGTGCTGTCGGTGTGCCATACCAGACGATTTCGGTGTCGGTAGATGCTCCGATTCGTTTCAGAGGAAAGTCGGGATTGGGCGTCGGCTTTATGTTCCTGCACGACAAGTCGGGAGGAACCAAACTTACTGCAAACAAATTCATGCTTTCGTTGTCGTATCTGTTGAGAGTTAACCAGAAAAACACAATTTCGCTCGGAGTACAGGGCGGATATGTAAACAAATACTTTACTCTCGATGGAATAACGCTTCCGAGCCAGTACAATCCCGAAACCGGTCTTTTCGATGTGACCATGCCTAACAATGTCACCGAAATGGACATGTCGCTCGGGTATGTCGATATGAACATCGGAGTGGCGTATTATGGGAAGTTCAACAAGATAAGTCCGAACATTGGCTTGTCGATACTGCATATTAATTCACCGCAGGAAACTTATTGCAACACCGACAGCAAGCTCACTCCACGTATGTTGTTCAATGGCGAAGTGAAAATTTTCTTGGGACAGTCGTGGTCGTTAACTCCGCATATCCTGACTACATTCAATAAAAAGACAGAGGAAATGCTATTCGGTGCATTGGTAGAGCGCTCGATACCAACCAAAGTGATTACTTCTGTGTTTGTGGGAGTAAGCGGACGTACCTCGTTCTCCAATTTCGATGCGGCAATGCTTACGGCTGGACTTACTTTCTATGGAATCACCGTAGGCGCAAGCTACGACATCAACCTTTCGAAACTCATGCAGGCGACAAATGCACGCGGAGCATTCGAGATTTCGCTGATATACAAGCTGAAAATTGAAAAGAAAAACTATATAACACTACCTTGCGATAGATTCTAACATGAAAAAATACAATCCAAATATAGTTACAAACGCATTCGGCATATTAAGGCGTATGGCAGTGCTTGGGGTGCTTGCCATTTTCGCAGTAACAACTGTAAGCGTTTCCGCGCAAAATCCAAACAGCGAAAAGTCGCAGTCGAAAGGCAAGCTGATAAAGCTGGCAAAGTCGGCTATCTACGAGGGTGACATATTTACAGCAACCGACTGCTACCAAAAGGTAGATGACAAATATCCGGGCGATGTGAATGTACAGAAGATGTTGGCGGATCTATATTGGCAGGAAAAAAATTACCCACTTGCGCAGAAATATTTCAAGGCTGCATACGAAAACGATGAAAAAGCCAATCTATCTGAGCTTTTCTATTCGGCAAAATGCCTTCAGATAATGGGCAGGTACGATGAAGCAAAGGCAGAATACGAACTTTTTGCAGCAAAAGGCAAGTCGGATAAGAATCTGCGCGAAAACGTAAAGTTTGCCAAGACTCTTGCCGAGGATATGGACAAGATTGCATCCGACAGCGTAAACAACAATATTGCGATTGTACATCTTGACTCTGCGGTAAACAGCAAGCATATCAACACTTCACCGCTTCCATACGGTGAGAATACTTTGGTTTTCGGTTCGCTTCGCGAAAACGACATTACATATTATAATACATACGGTGACACATTGCCAGTGCGAAAATTTTACATTGCTCGCGAAGACAACGAGATGGAATGGAGTTTCCTCGGTGAGTTTGATACCGTTTTCAATACCGAAGATGCCGATGTGTGCAACGGTGCATTGTCTGCCGACAAGCAAAGATTTTTCTTTTCAAAGTGCAACAAGGATGACAAAGGAAAGAGGATTTGCAACATATATATGTCGCGGCTTGAAGAAGACGTTTGGCAGACTCCCGAAAGGCTTCCCGATGTGATAAATGCAAGCGGATACACAACTACAATGCCGGCACTTGGCGTTTCACGTCAGAATGCCGATGTACTGTATTTCGTTACTGACCGTCCCGGAGGTCGTGGCGGACTTGATCTGTGGTTTTCGCTGTACAATCCGAAGGACAATAGCTGGAAGGAAGCTAAAAACTGCGGTAAGCAGGTGAATACCATTGGCGATGAGATAACACCCTACTATGACGTTACTACCAGAACATTGTATTATAGTTCCGACGGAATGGTTGGATATGGCGGTTTCGATATTTACAAGACAGTGGGCGAAGGTAAAGGTTTCAACGATATTAAGAATGTGGGCAAACCTATAAATTCAAGCTACGACGACTTGTACTATACCATTGACGAAAGTCGTAGGAAAGGTTTCCTCTCGTCGAACCGCGACGGTGGATATTCGCTGCGTAACAACAACTGCTGCGACGACATATACGAGTTTATCTATCGCGACCATATTGTAATCGCTGTCGATGGAAAGGTGCTCGGTGTTACCGACTCGGCATATTATCGCAGAATCGAAAAGGAATATGAGAAGACAAGAACTCTCAGCCTTGACGAAATACAAAAATCGGATAATGTAGAGGTACTGAACGACTATCGTGTTGACTTGTACATGACCGACAGCGAAGGTAAAAGTCACTTCCTGAAATCGACGACTACGGGAGCAAACCTATATTTCTTCAATCTTGAACGTGATGTAAATTATTATATAAGTGTCAAGGATTTTAACAACAAGGAAAAGCGCCTTGATTTTACCACCAATGGCATAATCCATTCCGACACTTTGCATCTTGATCCGCTAATCATAAATGCATTGTCAAGTCGATCGTTTATAGTCGAGAATATTTACTACGATTTTGCAAAGTACAATCTTCGTGAGGAGTCCAAGACTGTAATCGATACTACCATTCTGAAAATCCTCAACGAGTATCCTAAGATAATTGTCGAAATAAGTTCGCATACAGACAGCGTAGGTACCGACCTGAGCAATATGACATTGTCGCAAAATAGAGCGCAGTCGGTGGTAAACTACTTGATACAAAAAGGTATAAGGCCAGAAAGACTTGTGGCTAAGGGTTATGGAGAGTCCAAGCCTATTGCGCCGAACTCAAATCCCGATGGCACCGACAATCCTGTAGGACGGCAGAAGAATCGACGCACGGAGTTCCGCGTGTTAGGACATCTTGACGATGATGCCGACATTTTGTACGAGTACGACTGATTTCGGCTTTTGTTGCCGGCGAGTTTTCCTTGGAAATGTTTTTGTAAGTAGATTCCAATTTTACAGATGGTAGAGAGTGAAAAGAGGCTTGCTTTCTTTTGGGATGTAGTCTTGTAATCTTTCGTATATTTGTGAAAAAAATTATTGCTGTCCGCTAAAAGTTTTCTTTATGCCAGTAATTTGCTATGTATAAAACAATTAAAATGTCAACAAAATGTAAGGGCTTATTTTTTGAAAAGAAAATTTATGATAACCTCGGAGAGGTTATCATAAATGTGTATATAATAGATTGATTATGAGGCATTGGCGCATGTTTTTGCCTAAAAAAACAGCAAAAACTGTGACAATGCAAAAATTTAGCGGACAACAATAGAAAAAAATAGTCGTATGGACAAGTCCTTTTTCATATCGAAACTTAGTAGCTACAACCGCGATGAGGCGGAGCGCAGTGCAAATAGTATGCTGTCTGACTTTCAGCGGATGTACTTTGAAAGGTATTATGCAAATCCTTTTCCGTTGCGCAAGTCGGCGGTGCTGATATTGCTTTTTGTCCGTGATGGCAGGCTGAAGACCATAATGATTGAGCGCACCGATGTGGGCGTACATGCAGGACAGGTTTCGTTTCCGGGAGGCAAGGCAGAGCTTACAGATGCCGACAGCATCGACACAGCATTGCGCGAAACTGTGGAGGAAATTGGCATTGCGGTCGACCGTAGCGATGTGGTTGGCGAGTTGCCGCCAGTGAAGGTGCCTGTGAGCAAGTTTGAGATTTTTCCAGTGGTGGCTTTTGTCGATGGAGTTGGCGACTTTGTCCGTTCCGAAAGCGAGGTAAAGCGAGTGCTGGAGGTCGATTTGGAGGATTTGCGAGCATCGTTTTCCACCCGACCGGTTTCTGTGGCAGGAAAGCAGTACGATGTGCCGAGTTTTTTATGTGGCGGTTCGGTGGTTTGGGGAGCTTCCGCGATGATTTTAGCAGAGTTGTATGCTGTGGTTTCTTGCCCCACTAGGCATTAAGGGCTTTAAAGACCTTAAAAGCCTTAATGGTGGGGCAAAAAAACACTCAGCCACCAAACCACCTGAAACCCAGAAACTGCGCAGCCATTGAAACAGCGCCAGCGAGAAACCAGAAACGCCGAAGGCACAGAAACTCAGAAACGCCGAAGGCACAGAAACCAGAAACTCAGAAACGGCGTCAGCCATAGAAACTTAGAAACTGGCGAAGTCCATTGAAACGGCTTTAGCCATAGAAACTTAGAAACTGGCGAAGCCCTTCAAACGGCTTTAGCCATAGAAACTTAGAAACTGGCGAAGCCCTTCAAACGGCGTAGCCATAGAAACTGGCGTCATCCTTTTTGTATATTATTTTTCGCTATGAATATAATCTGCACTCGCAGAAAACTATCAATGACAAGATAGTGTATATATTTGCAGTTTAGTTTATTGAATTTTGAGTTTTAAATATCATGTATATGAAGACAACATATATGACAAGTGGTTTCTTTGGTGCAAAGTCGCTGATTATGAAGATTATGTTGGTGGTGGGGATGATGTGTGGAATGGTTAGCGTGATTGAAGGACAAACGCAAACATTAACATTTCCATTAACTTCGAATCCTGGAGGATGGCCAACTACAAATTCGACAACCCCAACAAATTACACATATACTTTGAATGGCACAACATATACATTTGTACTTAAAAATGTAAAACAGAATTCTGGTTATCTTATGTTAACTTCACCTGCAGCTTTAGGACTTCCTGCTATTTCTGGATATAAGCTTACAAAAGTAGTAGCATATAATTCTAGTACTTGTTCTACATCTACGAAAGTTGGTATTTCTTCTTCTGCATCATCGGCAAGATATATAGATGGTGGTGCAATCAAAACTTGGAGTACACAAAGTTCTTCTTATACATATAATTTAACCAGTACAGAAACTAATACAAAGTACTATTTGTATGTAACTAATAAAAATGCGCAAATAACAAAACTTGTTCTTACTTATGAAGAAGAAGAAATATCAACGACTTCATATACTGTTACATGGAATGTGAACGGTTCTATTGCACCACCAAAATCATATAGTGAAGGAACAATAATTCCTGTAGGTGATGTTCCTGTACCAACTACAAGCGATTGCGATGGTTCAAAAGTTTTTGTAGGTTGGACAACACATTCAGACTATTATAATTTTTCCACTGCTCCTGATGATTTGAGTACAAACTTAAGTGTTGCAGTAACGTCCGATGTCACGTACTATGCCGTATTTGCTGTTAGGGATATTGCAGGATATGAAGAATCTCTTATTCAGACATTACAATACGATACATGGTCATATAGTGGGAGTAGTACAGATAAAAGTACATATAGAATGTTTCATACAGGTTCATACATACAATCCGATGAATTTGATCTAAGTAAACTTTCAAAAGTGATTGTTTATGGTGGTACATTTGGTGGTACAATATATAATAGTTTAACCATTGGTGACGGAACAAATACATGGAAAGATGTAACCGTAACTGGAAATAGTCAGACTGGTGAAAATATATATACAGATGGTGCTGCTTTGTCAGGAACTGGCAGGCTGAGGATTACTTCAAATTCAGGTACAGATTCAGATCATGGCGTTCGTATTTCAAAAGTAAAAATATATGCGATGACACCAGTGTATGCTTATACAAATTATACTACTGATTGTTCGCATTCTGATAAGTTCTCTGTTATTTATGATGCGAATGGAGCAGCAGGAGATGTACCAGAAGATGATAATGAATACGATTCTGGAGATAACGCAACCGTTCTGTCTCCTGAAAATTTAAGCATGGAAGGGTTCTTCTTTGATAGATGGAATACTGCTGCCGATGGTAGAGGAACAAATTATAGAATAGGTGAAGAAATAGAGGTTAATGCCAATGTAAGGTTATTTGCTATGTGGAGTGCAACGATATCATGGCTGGCAAACGGATTGGCGTTGGCGGATTATAATTATAGTCCTAATGAATATGTTGAAGATAATGGTCCTCAGGATGCTGAAGCAGAGGAATATGCTTGTACAGAAAAACATTTTGTAGGCTGGGCGGAATCGGAATTTGAAGAACTGTACGATAGACCGGCAATAATGACAGGAGAGCAGATTGCTAGTTTAAGAGTTTCTGGTGAAAAAATTTACTATGCTGTGTATGCCAATGTAAATCCTGATGATGCACCTTTAAATACAATTTTATGGTCTGAAACATGGACAGGAGGCTCTAATGGAACGACTCCAAGTGGATATAGATTTAGTGGTACAATTGTGTATGAAGGAGAATCTGTGACATATAGTCAAAGCGGTTCCCCATATATACGGGATGGCGTTGATGATCATTATGCAGGAGGAACTACTCCAGAACTTTTGCTTCCTAGTTCGGGTACATGGACTATTTCTAATATTCCAACAGGTGGTGCATACCAAATGTTATTTACTTTCAAATCGAACCATGAAAATTTCACCTTAACAACAGGTACTGATAATGTTACCATTTCAGGTTCTGAAAAAAGATGGACAATAACAATCTCTGGTAATGTTACAAATTTCAATTTGACACTTACAAATACTTATAGTGATAATGTCCGTATTGATGATGTAGAGTTAAAAATAATCCAGATAAGCGCAACTGCCGACAATTACACCACTTTCTGTCCCTGCGACTATGGATTGGAAAACCTACCCGATGGCGCTATGGTATGGGCGGCCAAAAACGGACCTACAAATGGTTGGAATTCTAAATCCAACTGGACAGTTTACAATTCAAGCGAAGATAAATACCATCTTGCAGGTAGTGTGCCGTCTGCTTCTGCTGATGTATATGTGGTATATAATCAAGGTTGTAATATTAATGTAAAACCTTTATTATCTTCTGATATAACCTGTACCAATTTAACCATATCAAGCAATATGGGCATAAACCTCGGAGATAATAATCTTACCATAACAGGCAATCTTACAAACGGAGGTTCTGAAATATATGGTACAGGCAAGGTGGTTTTCGCAGGACTATCAGCGCAGAACATCACTGGCGCAACAACATTTGACAATGTTGAGTTCAATAATGTAAACGGCATAACCGCAAATGCAGAACCTATAATTAATGGAGAGGCTACTTTTTCTAATGGCGTGGTAACAGGTAATGTCGTTTTCGGCGAAGAAGCTTCTGTTGCAGGTGCAAGCACTAGCAGTTATGTAAACGGTAAAGTTACCAAGAATGGTATGAGCGGTGCTTTCACATTCCCGACCGGAACAGCAAGTCTGTATGCACCGTTTGAGGCAAGTTCGAGTGAAGCAAGCAATGTTTCGGTGCAATATGCTTCGGGTCACGAGGGTATGCCCGACTGGTGGAATCACAGCGGCAACCTCTACGATGCTGGGCTGAATCACGCCAGCGACCGCGAAAACTGGCAGATAAGCGCAAGTGCGACGACAACGCTTTCGAACATTAAATTATACTGGAACGCCGCAGCCGACAACTATCATAGTTTCGAGGAAGATGTTTCTGCCTTGAACTCATATTTGAATGTTGCGGTTGTAAAGAAGAACGGTTTTTATTGGCAGAATCTTGGCAAGGCATCAATCGAAGGTGACTTTGATGGTGCAGGAAGTATAACCGCAGCAGAACCGCTGACTATTACAGTAGGAGCCAAGGCTGCTGGCGATGGTGAATATTTCGCAACATTCGCTTCTTCGAACGATAATGTAGTTCTTCCAATCGAGCTCCTTTCTTTCACCGCTATCTGCAACGGCAAGTCTGCCAACCTTGCTTGGACAACCGCCACCGAAAAGAACAACGATTTCTTTGTGCTTGAACGCTCTACCGATGCAGTAAACTTCAAGGAAATCGCACGAATCGCAGGTGCTGGCAATTCAATAGAACCAATCAACTACGTCTATACAGACTACGGCGTTCGCAATGGCGACAACTACTACCGTCTCGTACAAGTTGATTATGACGGAACAAGCACCGTTTCGGAAATCATTGTAGCGAACTGCTTAGGCTCCGACGGAGAACCCGATGTGCTGGCATTCCCCAATCCTTTCGACGACAATCTGACGCTCCATTTCGAGAATTTCGGCAACATACAGGCAACTGTCGAGGTGTATGACATGCTTGGCAGGATGGTGCAGACACAGAAAGTCAACTGCTCGCAGAACGACTACGAGGTTGTACTTCGCCTTGCAGGTTTGTCAGATGGCACCTACAATGTCCGCATATCTACAGCCGATTTCGTTTTAAACCGTAAGGTTGTTAAGGAATAGCAGTATTTTTGTTTTCCCCCCATCCTTAAGGGTGTTGCCTTAATGGTTTTAACGCCAATGGGGGGCAAAGAAAAATACTGCTGCGCTAAAATTCAGGAAAACAAACTATCCCCTACAATATAAATGTTCATGAATGTTAATATGTAGTTTAATATTTATAATATTGGCAAT